>DYTH01000058.1 GCA_020726025.1 Syntrophus aciditrophicus
AACTGTCTTGACGGACAGGACTACTTTATGACTACATGGAAATTAAAACCGTTGACTTTGAGAAACAAAATAATGACCGACCTCTCTGAAATACACAGGCGCCTTGCGACGGTGCTGGCGCTTCTTGTTTTAACGCTTCTTGCCGGCACGGTCGGCTATACCCTTGTCGAGGGTTGGACTCTTTTTGACGCCTTCTACATGACGGTAATCACGCTTGCCACGGTTGGTTACGGGGAGACAAATCCCCTTTCCCATGCCGGACGCATCTTCACCATGTTTCTCATCCTCGGCGGCGTCAGTATGGTCGCCTACGCATTTTCAACGATAACCTCCATCATCCTGGAGGGTCAGCTTTCCGTTGTTTTCAAAAGGAGGCGTATGGAAAAAGAGATTGCTAAACTTTCGGGCCACTACATCGTCTGCGGCTTGAGCCATTCAGCCCGGGTAATCATCGATGAACTGGATAAGACCGGGCGCACTTTTGTCGTTGTCGATCAGGATTTGGAAACGGTAGAGAGGCTCACCGCGTAGGGACTAAAAGCCGTCCACGGGGATGCGACGGAGGAAGAAATTCTCTTAAAGGCCGGCATCATGCAAGCCGTCGGCGTCTTTGCCGTCCTCGCCTCGGATCAGTACAACGCTTTTCTGGCGCTGACCGCAAGAGGGCTCAATCCGCAAATCAGAATGGTCAGCACACAGAAAGAACTTTCCGTCCGTCAACAGTTTCTGCGCAGCGGTGCAGACAACGTCGTCAATCCGGAGTACATAGGCGGACTGAGGATGGTCTCCGAGATGGTGCGTCCGGCTACGGTCGGTTTCCTGGATGCCATGATGAGGGAACGCGACAGCGTCGTCCGGTTCGATGAGGTTGCCGTGCCGAAGGGCTCATCCTGGGCAGGCCTTCCCGTCGCCAGACTGAAGGAAACAGATGCGCGCGCCCCGCTTCTCGTGGCCGTTTTTGATGGGGAAACAGGCCGTTACGACATCAACTCCGACTCGAGCCGTCTCATCCGAGAAGGCGACCGGCTCGTGATGATCGGAGAAGCAACCGCGCTTCTCGCCCTCAGAAATCTTATCGAAACCGGCCACAGGAAATGATGCGACTCCAGATTTATACGTTCTGTCCCGCTCACGTAGAGCCATACCGATCCGGTTCTCGGCGTTCAGGTTTTTGCCCGCCTGGCGCTGGCCATTGCCAGGCGGCTCCGGCATACCGATGCAGAGCTTCAGGCGCTTGAAGAGCGGTGAGAGGGTTAATTTTCCTTGACATATTGGTTTATACATTGTAGTCCACCACCGATGTTACATTTTACGGCCGCGACAAATAATTTGCCGCGGTGTTTTATTTGAATAACGCAGCGTAAGAGGACGGGAATTTGGCGTCAACGATTTGAGTCTGCCGAAGCGACAGGCGCGCCAGAGGCCCTGAAGGAAAATCCGGTGCGCGGGGTTCACGTTACCCTGCTCACGTTAGACGCTGCGGGAGATTCTCCCCAGGTAAAGTCGGCATTGTTAAGTAAACAGGACGTTTGTTTGCCCCGTTGCGCCATTGCAACGGGTTACTGAAAAAAAGGAAGCGTTATGGGCAGCATGATAGAAAAAGTTAGGAATATAGGAATAAGTGCGCATATTGATTCAGGAAAAACAACTCTCACAGAGAGGATCCTTTTTTATACGAAAAGAATCCATGCCATCCACGACGTCAAGGGCAAGGACGGTGTCGGCGCCACAATGGATTCGATGGAACTCGAAAAGGAACGCGGCATCACCATCGCCTCGGCGGCCACGTACTGCCAGTGGAAGGATTACGATATAAACATCATCGACACGCCCGGCCATGTCGATTTCACGATCGAGGTGGAACGCTCCTTGCGGGTTCTGGACGGGGCGGTGCTGGTTCTCTGTTCGGTCGGCGGCGTGCAGTCGCAGTCAATCACCGTTGACATGCAGATGAAACGCTACAATGTTCCGTGTATTGCCTTCATCAACAAATGCGACCGCAGCGGCGCCAACCCGGACCGGGTGGTTTCCCAGCTTCGCTCGAAGCTTGGTCACAACGCCGTAGCGATGCAGATCCCCATCGGCCTCGAAGCGGATTTTCAGGGAGTTGTCGATCTGCTTTCCATGAAGGCGATCTACTTTGACGGCCCCAACGGAGACGTCATCCGGATGGAAGAGATACCAACCGAACTTTTGGAAACGGCCCAAAGCAAACGGGAAGAACTGATCGATGCGGCGTCTCTTTTTTCGGATGAACTGACCGAGGCAATTCTCGAAGAGGTTGAGATCACCGAGGAGATGATTGCCAAAGCCGTTCGCAAGGGAACGCTGATTAGAAAAATGACACCGGTTCTGATGGGTTCCGCCTATAAAAACAAGGCGGTACAGCCGATGCTCGACGCGGTCCTCAACTATCTGCCCTCTCCCGATGAAATCGAAAACACGGCGCTTGATCTGGACCGTGATGAAGCGCCGGTGCTTCTTTCTTCCGATTCGGCCAAACCGACCGTTGCTTTGGCCTTCAAACTCGAAGAGGGGGCCTACGGCCAACTTACCTATATCCGGGTTTATCAGGGCAATTTGGAAAAGGGAGCAACCATCGTTAACACGCGGACCGGTAAAAAGACCAAAGTAGGAAGGGTGGTCCGGATGCACGCCGACCAGATGGAAGACATCGAGGCGGTTCCCGCAGGCGTGATCGGCGCCCTTTTCGGAATTGAGTGCTCTTCCGGCGACACATTTGTTTCGCAGGGTCTCAACTATACGATGACGTCGATGTTTGTTCCCAAACCGGTTATCTCGCTTGCCATTGTACCCAAAGACAACAAATCCCAGATCAACATGTCCAAGGCGCTTAACCGTTTCACCAAGGAAGATCCGACCTTTCACACCCATGTCGATGAGGAGACGCTGGAGACGATTATCGAGGGAATGGGCGAGCTGCACCTGGAGATTTATGTCGAGAGGATGAAGAGGGAGTACAACGCCGAAGTGGAGACGAGCAAACCGCGCGTTGCCTACCGCGAGACGATTACCCAGCGCGGCGAGTTCAACTACACCCACAAGAAGCAGACCGGCGGTTCCGGACAGTACGGCCGTGTTGCCGGCTATCTTGAGCCGATCACCGAGGGAGACGAGGATTTCATTTTCGACAACCAGATCAAAGGCGGTCTGATCCCGACCAACTTCATCCCCGCCTGCGAGAAGGGTTTCCAGCTTTCCATGGCCAAGGGACCCAAGATGGAATTTCCGGTAACCGGCGTGAGGGTCGTCATCAACGACGGCGCCTACCATGCGGTTGACTCTTCCGACATGGCCTTTCAGGCCGCTGCCCGGGGGGCATTCCGCGAGGGTTACGCCAGGGCGAAGGCCGTGATCCAGGAGCCGATCATGAAGGTCGTCGTCGAATCGCCGACGGAGTTCCAGGGCGCAGTCATGGGGCTTCTCAACCAGAGACGGGGGATGATCGTCGGCGCGCAGGACGAAGGCGTCATGACGGTGATCGAGGCGCAGGTGCCTCTGTCGGAAATGTTCGGATTTTCTACTGTCTTGAGGTCATCGACGCAGGGCAAGGCACAGTTTACCATGGAATTCGCCGTGTACCGTCAGGTTCCCCAGTCCGTCGCGGAAAAGCTGGCCGAGGAATTCGCGCAGAAGAAAAAGAACGAGTCATAAAGTCAGGGTATTATGAACATGAATCTTCGTTTTTGGCAGCGGAAAACAAACAGTCACGATAACGGATTAGTGCATTCAAAGACAGGAGTCACGCCATGATTAAACAGGAAATGATTCTTCGCAACACCTTGCGGCAACTTGGTTTCGAGTCTCAGGAAATACTACCCCAGGGCGGATTCGGCGCGGTTCTGGCGCGTGCCGGTGTCGGCAAAACTGCATTTCTGGTGCAACTGGCCTTGAGTGGTCTGCTGAACGAAAAAAAGGTGCTTCACATCAGTCTGAACGACCCGGTTGACAAGGTTGCTATCTGGTATAAAGAGCTGTTCCGTCTTCTGGCCGCCGGCGATGAAACGGTAAACAAAACCGCTTATCTGGAGTCCCTGCTGCCTAACCGCTTTATCATGACCTTCCGGGTGGAGGGCTTCAGTGTCGCCAAACTCGAAGAAAGATTGAGCGATCTTTCTGAACAGGGAATTTTCACCCCCTCCATTGTGATCATTGACGGTCTCAACTTCGAAGAATCTAAAATCGCAGAGATTCAAGAGCTAAAACAGATGGCGGAAAGACGAGGCCTCCAGGTGTGGTTTACCGTCCAGACCCACCGCCATGAAGATGCCGCAGCGGATGGGTTGCCGCTGTTTTTCGCACCGCTTTCTCATTTTTTTGACATCATGCTCGAGCTTCGCCCGGAACATGCCGACGTGCATATAAAGGTGCTTCGGGGCGGCGGGGCGGCGGGCGAGTCAGCCCTGCTTGACCCCACGACGATGCTGATCAAGGAAAATCTATAGAAACAATCTCACTTTTTGTTCCAGTATATCCAACCGCGAAACAGCCGCTCTGAAGCTGTTTCGCAGAACCTTCCACACGAAGTCGTCGCCTTTCCATAAATTTTTTTCTTGACAGCCCCCGTAGATTAGAGTAATGCCCGACCATGACCGGCGGTCATAAATTGACCGCAGTTCATGGTTGTTTTTTGCCAAAGTTTTTACAGACGTTTCTCTACAGGGGAATATTTTGCATCGCTTCACCGAATACCAGAAAGTGGATGACCTTTGATTTGATGACCCACTCATTACGTGGTGAAGTCCATCGTTTTCGTCAGGAGGTGTGCCAATGGGATTGGAAGACAGAAGAAAAAAAGAACGTGAGAATCGCAAAAGCGCGATAATTAAGGCCGCTCGAAAACTGTTTCTGGAAAAGGGTTTCAAGGCTGTTACCGTTGAGAGCATCGCCCAGAAGGCAGAGCTCAGCAAAGGCGCGATATATCTTCATTACAACAGCAAGGAGGAGATTTACGCCCATATCGTATTGAGCGATCTCGAGAAATTTCACGACCGGTTTTCCGGTCTTTTTCAAAAATCATCCAGCGCCTCTCAAGCCCTTTATGAATTTGCCGACATTTACGTCGATTTTTTTCTCAGTGAACCGGAATTCTTCAGAAACCTGATGAACTTCATGATTCGCGCCACCTGTATGAATTTCCCCAATGAACTCTATGAGGAATCCATCAAAACAACCAATAAAACAATTGATATCGTTGAGGAAATATTTCGATTTGGCGTCGAAAGAGGTGAATTTTCCGACACCCTGAATTTCCGTCAAAACAGAAACGCCCTCTGGGGCATGCTCAACGGAATCATCTCTTTGTACATATTTACCGGCAATGAGGAGAAAAGAGAAGATGTGATTCGAACCACGATAAAAACGGGGATGGAGACTTTTATCTGCGGACTTAAAAATAAAAAATGATTCAACCAAACAAAAAAAGACAAAGGAGGAGTAGCTTATGAGTAACTTACTGGTAAATGACAGGGATCAGCGGTTCATTCTCTTTGAGCAACTGGGAATGGAAAAATTGTTTACAACGGAAACCTTCAATGATTTTTCAAAAGACGATGCGCTCATGATTTTGAGCGAGGCGGAGAAGATGGCGCTCAATGTCATTCTCCCCACCTTCACCGATGGCGACAGAGAGGGCTGCACCTTTAAGGACGGCAATGTTTATGTCCCCAAAAGCTACCATGAGGCCTACAAAAAGTATATCGAAGGCGGCTGGATGATTGCCAACGAGTCGCCCGAGGTTGGAGGGCAGGGGATTCCCCTGGTGCTCTACGAGGCCTGTATGGAGACAATGAGCGCCGCGAATGTTTCGTTTCAGATGCTTCCCGGCCTTACTCACGGCGCCGGCAAATTGATCGAGGAGTATGGGAGCGAAGAACAGAAGAAGAAATACATGGAAAAGATGTACGACGGGACATGGGGAGGCACGATGTGTCTCACCGAACCGGGAGCGGGAAGCGACGTCGGCGCCCTCAAGGCAACCGCCAAAAGGCTTCCCGATGGCACGTTCAGCATCACGGGCACAAAGATATTCATCTCTTTCGGCGACCAGGATGTAACCGGGAATATCATCCATCCGGTTCTGGCCAGAATCGAGGGGGATCCCCCCGGCACCGGCGGCATCTCCATTTTCATCGTGCCCAAGTACAAGATAAACGATGACGGAACGTTAGGCGAACTCAACGATGTTCATACCGGCAATATCGAGCACAAGATGGGCATCCACGGCGCCTCGACCTGTACCCTGAATTTCGGCGACGACAACAAGTGCATCGGCGAGCTGCTCGGAAACGAACGCGACGGAATGAAGATCATGTTCCTGATGATGAACGAGGCTCGTCTCAGTGTCGGCCTGCAGGGCTTGAGCCTTTCCTCCACGGCTTTTGAACACGCCGTTTCCTACGCCAAGGATAGGATTCAGAGCGCCCTTGTCTGGGAAAAGAAGGGGCCGGACGCAAAGCCGGTTTCGATCATCCAGCATCCCGATGTCCGCAGGGACCTGCTCTGGATGAAGTCTCATCTGGAGGGAATCCGGGCGATGAACTACTTTACCGCCTACGCCATGGACATGGCAAAGGCCAACCCCGGCGAAAGAGAGAAATGGCAGGGTTTTGTCGAGCTTCTTACCCCTGTCTGCAAGGCCTACTCCTCTGACAAGGGAATGGACATCTGCTCGAAGGCGATTGACGTTTACGGCGGTTACGGATACTGCCAGGAGTACCCCGTCGAACAGTACCTGCGTGACTGCAAGATAGCCACCGTTTACGAGGGGACCAACGGCATCCAGTCGCTCGATCTGGTCGGCCGAAAACTGGCGATGAACAAGGGTATGAACATCATGAACATGTTCGGCGAGATAGGCGCCACCATCGCCCGCGCCAAAAACATCGAAGAACTGAAGATCGATGCCGGCAGGCTTGAAGAAGCCTACAACGCGCTTGTCGATTTGACGATGGCTCTTGCCCAGTTTGGAAAATCGTCAAGCTTCATTATTCCAATTCTGAACGCATCTTCCTATCTCGACATCTTCGGCGACGTCCTGGTCGGCCACTTCCTTCTCCAGGCTGCTGTTATTGCCTCGGAAAAATTGAAGGCAATTTATCAGGAAAATGGCGCTGAAGAATCGAAGGCCAAAAAGAGGGCGCTTGTCCGCTCCAATGAAGACGTCGCCTTCTACAGCGGCAAGATTGCCTCATCCCGTTTCTTTGCGGTCGAGGTTCTCTGCACGGTAAAACCCCGTTGCGAGGCCATAAAGTCAGAGGAGATGGTTGCCTTCGAGATGGCGGATGAATCTTTCACCTGTTAACATGAAGATATAAAAGAATAACAATAGGAGGAAAATATGGCATACGAAATAAAAAAGGCTGCCGTACTCGGGGCCGGCGTCATGGGCGCCGGAATTGCGGCGCATCTGACCAACGCGGGCATTGAATGTGTTCTTCTTGACATTGTGCCCTTTGAATTAACCGATGCCGACAAGGCCAAAGGGCTTACTGAAAAGAGTCCGGCGTGGAGAAACAGGTTTGCGGAAAGCGGTCTGGCCAATGCGATCAAGTCGAAGCCTGCGTCATTTTACACAAAAAAGAATGCCGCGATGATCAAAACGGGCAATTTCGACGACCATCTCAACTGGATCGCCGATGTGGACTGGGTCATCGAGGTGGTTGTAGAAAACCTCAAAATCAAACAGGAGCTGTTTGCTAAAGTCGAAAAGATCGTCCGTCCGGACTGCATCGTCACGACCAATACGTCCGGCATCCCTATCAAGGATATTTCCGCCAACTTCGGCAAAAAATTAAAGGGACATTTCCTGGGAACCCATTTTTTCAATCCGCCCCGCTACATGAAACTCCTGGAAGTGATCCCGGGAGAAGAAACCAAACCGGAAATCGTCACCTTCATAACGAACTTTTGTGAGACAGTCCTCGGTAAAGGAGTGGTCATCAGCAAGGATGTCCCCAATTTTATCGGCAACCGCATCGGCACCTACGATATTGCCAACGCCGTTCATCTGATGCTGGATAAGAATTTGAAGATTGACGAGATAGACGCCGTTATCAGCAAGGCCCTTGGAAGGCCTGGTTCCGGAATTTTTGGAACACTTGATCTGGTTGGTCTCGATACAGGCAAGAACGTCATGAACAACCTTTACGCCGCCGTTCCCGAGGACGAAATGCGGGAAATGTTTGTCCAGTCGGAATTCATGGATAAGATGGTTGAGCGTAAATGGCTGGGCAACAAGACCAGACAGGGATTCTACAAAAAGTCAAAGGACGCCAAAGGCAAAACGGTAAAATCCGTCATTGATTACAACACGATGGAGTATGCCCCGGCATCGCGCCCCAAATTTGCATCCGTAGGAAACGCCCTCAAAAAAGCCGACGATGGAGCGGCCGGCATGATCCGGGCGATGTTTAACGGAACCGATGTCGCCGCAGAGCTGGCCCGTGAGTATCTCTGCAACAACTTCATCTACGCGGCCAACCGGATTCCCGAAATATCCGAAACGGTCATCGGCATCGATAACGCCATGAAGTGGGGATACAACCACCAGCTTGGACCGTTCGAGACGTGGGACGCGGTCGGGGTGAGGGAAGCTGTGGATGTTATGAAGAAGCTGAAAAAGAAGGTTCCTGAGAAGATCACGGAGATGCTTAAGAAAAAATGCGAAACCTTCTATCTCCAAAAGGATGATGGCAGTTATTACTACGATTTTAACAAGAAGGATTATGTCAGGCTGGAGCCCAATCCACAGATCATTCTTCTGCCCGACTTGAAGTCTCAAAACAAAGTGATTGCCGAAAACGCCAGCGCCTCGCTTGTGGATATGGGCGACGGGGTTGCCTGTCTTGAATTCCACACCAAGATGAACGCCATCGACGACGGCATGATCGAGATGATTCAGAAAAGCTGCGATATTGTCGAGAAGGATTTTACCGGGATGGTCGTGGGTAGCCACGGAACAAATTTCTCTGCAGGGGCCAATGTTTTCAAGGTATTGATGGCCGCCAAGAAGGGCGAATGGGATCTCCTCGATCAGCAGATTGAAGGACTGCAATCTGCCAACATGCGGATGAAATACCTTTCAAAACCGGTCGTATCCGCACCGGCTGGGTTAGCTTTGGGGGGCGGTTGCGAGATGGCGATGCATGCAGCTCACTGTATTCCCCATGGTGAAACCTACATGGGGCTCGTGGAAGTCGGTGTTGGGGTTATCCCTGCCGGCGGCGGCTGCAAGGAACTGATGGTGCGCATGACCGAGGGCATTCCGGATGGCGTCATCGATGCCGGCCAGAATATGCAGCATATCTACGCGAAAGCGCTTGAGAATATTGCTATGGCCAAGGTTTCGACAAGCGCTGCCGAGGCGATGGAGTTGGGCTACATAAGAAAGACGGAAACCCTCGCCCTTTCGCGTGACCAGCAGTTGTGGAACGCCAAGCAGATGGCGCTGGGCCTTTCCAGATTCTACAAGAAGCCCCGCCCGGTTTTAATCCCGGTCATGGGCGAAAACCTGCGCGGGATGGCCGAGGCAATGTTCTACAACATGCGCTGCGGAAACTACATCTCCGAGTACGACGTCCATGTCGCGCGCAAGGTTGCTTACATCCTTTCCGGTGGGGATTGCCCGGAGGGAACGCTTGTATCGGAAGAGGAGATTCTGACACTGGAAAGGGAATCCTTCCTCAGCCTTTGCGGCGAAAAGAAGACCCAGGACAGAATCATGTACATGCTGACCACCGGCAAGCCATTGCGTAATTAACACGGAGTCAGAACGTCGCGTATAAAAGGAAACGCACAGAGAACCCTTATCCCGGCCTCTTACCCCCGGGTAAAAGGTCGGTTTGAGGGGCATTTACATATTAAGGAGGAATACGATGAGCGATGCGGTCATTGTTGAAGCAGTCAGAAGCGCCGGTGGGCGTTATAAGAAGGGCGGTCTTTCGCTGACAAGAGCTGACGATTTTGGAATACAGGTACTGAAGGGCCTTCTGGTGAAGGTTCCTCAATTAAAACAAGAAGATGTGGACGATGTCATTGTGGGCTGTTCGTTTCCGGAGGCGGAGCAGGGGATGAACTTCGGACGCGTACTGTCGGTCGGCGCCGGCCTTCCGATCACGACGGCGGGGATGACGGTCAACCGGTTCTGCTCTTCGGGAATTCAGGCAATTGCCGATGCCACCGCCAAGATCAGGGCGGGATGGTCGGATGTCATTATCGCGGGTGGATGTGAAACGATGTCGCATATCCCGATGGGAGGCTCCATTCTCCGCCCCAACCCCGATTGGGATTTTGATACAATGCCCAATGTCTATGTTTCGATGGGGATTACCGCGGAGAACGTTGCCGCCGACTACAACATTACCCGTGATGATATGGACAAGTTCGGCGTGGAGAGTAACCGCCGTGCATACGAGGCGATCAAGGCCGGAAAATTCAAGGAAGAAATTATTCCGATCGTTGCAAACCGATACAAAATTTCCAGGTCGGGGAAACGTATCCGGGAGAAGTTTGTTTTCGATACCGATGACGGAGTGCGCTGGCCTTCAAAGATGGAGGATATGGCAAAGCTTAAATCACCGTTCAAGCAGGGCGGAAACGTGACCGCGGCCAATTCTTCCCAGATGACCGACGGCGCGGCATTTTCGCTGTTGATGACGCCAGAAAAGGCCAGGGAAATCGGCGTCAAACCGCTCGCCAGGCTTGCCTGGTACGCCGTCAGCGGGAATCGACCCGAGGAAATGGGCGTCGGCCCCGCTTATGCGATTCCGAAGGTTCTGAAGATGGCCGGATTGACCGCGAAAGATATCGATGTCTTCGAGATAAACGAGGCATTTGCCTCACAGTGTCTCTATTCCGTCCGGATGATCGGAATAGAAGACCGCTACAAGGCAGGGGATGTCAACCCCAACGGCGGCGCGATTGCCCTGGGCCATCCGCTCGGCTGTACCGGCGCGAAGCTGACCGCTCAACTGCTGCACGAAATGAAGCGACGCAAGGCAAAGCGCGGCATCGTTTCCATGTGCATCGGCGGCGGCATGGGCGCGGCCGGAATTTACGAAATGCTGTAATGATCATTCTAACCCCCGCACCCACTCTTTCACAAAAAAGGCGGGCGCCGGGGTAAGTTTTTACTTGAAAACAGAGTTCCGTTAAGATATACACCGGCAACATTTGGGCGGTTAACTCAGCGGGAGAGTGCTACCTTCACACGGTAGAAGTCACTGGTTCAATCCCAGTACCGCCTACCATTTAACAATTCAACCAGTTTCAATAAAGTTCAATGAAGACATAAAACCCGTTATAAATAGCGGGTTTTATGCTTTTTGTCGTTCAATATAGTGCAACCATAATAAAAACTCCTTGCAATGGTTATCATCAGATGATACTCAAGATAGCCATGAAAGATAGACACCGCTCCAGGGAAGATGAGACCCTTGCCACTTTGCTGAATCTGAATGGTGAAGTCTTTCCCATGGAAAACGCCTATTGGACCAAGTTTGAGGTATGGCGGGTGGACCCGGAACCGCACATTCCACACGGTATCCGGTATTCTTTGAGTCTTCATGACCGGTACAACCGGAGGATTCTGGGATTTGACAACGCCCACGCCATCCGACCGGCAAAGAAAGGATACGCCGCCCGGAAAATCACCTGGGATCATCGTCACAACCGGGAGAAAGTATTACCCTATGAATATGAATCGGCTGGTCAATTGCTGGAGGATTTCTGGCTCGAGGTCGAGAAGATCATGGGTGAGAAATGAAAGGAAGCAACATGAATCGAAAAGTGCTCCATATCGGCATCATGTCCTGTCAGGACTATAAAAAGCGCACCATGGCTATTGCCCGTGGCGAATACCGTCCACCGCCCAATGAGCCAAAAGTATGGTTTGAATCAGTGCGATCCATGGCGCAGATACTCAGCAGCGAAAACCAGTTGCTGCTCAGGACTATCCTGGATAATAAGCCCGAATCACTTAAAGAGCTTGAAGTTGCAACGGGTCGAAGTAGCAGCAACCTTTCCCGTACTCTCAAGACAATGGCCCGGTACGGTATCGTGAGGATGGAAAAAGTGCACAGAAACATCCGGCCGGTGGTCGAAGCGACCGACTTCACGGTTCAGTTCGGCTTGTACGGTTCTTCTCGTAGCGAACAGTGTGTGAACACCGAAAGGAATTAGGCGAAAACGGGGTCTTTGCGGTAGGTATATATTTAGGCGAGTTCCGGGCGAGTTCCGGGGACAGTATATTTCGTGGGGTGAGTTCCGGGGACAGTGAGTTCCGGGGACAGTATATTTAATTGCGTGAGTTCCGGGG
>DYTH01000059.1 GCA_020726025.1 Syntrophus aciditrophicus
GCCAAAATGATAGATGTAGCGGAGTATCCATTGGCAGCAGGTCTGCTCGGTGCGGCGCCTCCCGCACCTGATCCATAGGCATCAGGCTGGGATTTGGCCGGAATTTCGCCATATTTTTCGGTGCTCCCACACACTTGACAATATGTCATAAATGACATATAATGGGTTGTACTGAACCAGGATGATAAACCATTGGTGTGGTTGCACGGTGAGGTGCAAACACCTCCGTTTTCGAAGACAGCGCGCCTGGAAGCAGGATATTTGCTTCGTGCTTTGCAGCGGGGAGAGAAATTATCCCTGCCGCAGTCCCGCCCGATGCCTTCCATTGGGGCTCGCTGTCACGAATTACGGATAGTAGATGAGAATTTGAATTGGAGAATCGTGTATCGGATTGAACCGGATGCGATTGTAATTTTAGAGGTATTCGAAAAGAAAACAAATCGCACGCCAGCGCCGGTTGTCGATGTATGCAGGAAGCGAATAAAAGAGTACGAGTTGTGAGCAGGAGGTTAAGGCCATGATGGAAAAAACTAAAAAAAATATGTTAGCGAAAAAGGGATGGAAAGTTGGAACAACAACTGAGTTTCTTGGGTTATCAGAGGAAGAGGCAAGGTATATCGAGTTAAAAATAGCGCTGAGTGAACATTTGAAGAAACAACGTATAAAACAAAAAATTACGCAGGAGCAACTGGCGAAGATGATGAGCTCCAGCCAGTCGCGTGTTGCAAAAATGGAAACAGGTGACCCGACTGTTTCATTGGATTTGCTGGTGAGATCACTGTTGACTTTGGGGGCTTCTGAAAAAGATTTGGCAAAAGTCATAGCCGCAGCAAATTAAAAACCACCCAACGAATCATTGCACCGGATGCCCAAAAAGCCGCGCAGGCCGCTCACTTCTACGTTATGTGCAGAAAGGAATAGAAGATTAATATATCGGAATTGTCTAATCTTACGTACTGGGTGTCAAACGAAATAGTGGCCGTCCATATCCCTCAAAAATACCAGGCTCTGCACAAAATTCTCCAACAGCGCTCTCAACAAAATCAACCGAAACCCGCCTTTGAAAATCAGAAAAATGATTTAATTGTGTCATCACCGCTGGTTTTGCAATTGGCTCATCCGTATATTTTTATTGTACAGTTTTGACCGGTCAAAAAAGCATTCCGTGTTGCTGTGACGTAAAATGCTATAATAACAACATGTTATATTTTAAAATAGCAGAACGGTTCCATGGCATACCCTTTGCATTACATTGACAGGCAGATTTGAATCTGTATCGCGTTAACGAAAGCATCTGATTGGGGCGGTTTATAAAACGCCAGGAAAGGAGGACAAGGTTATGCGCGTTACCCGCAGGGTTTTTCTCAAGATATCCGGAACGGTACTGGCTGCGGGCGGCATCGGCATAAGCATCGCGCCGGTGGCCGCCCACGCAAAAACTCTCAAGCTAAAATATGCAAGAAAAACAACGACCATCTGCCCCTATTGCGGCGTGGGATGCAGTATCGTCGTCTCCACGACCAGCTACGGCAAGGTTATAAACACCGAGGGCGATCCTGCAAGCCCCGTCAACGCCGGGTCGCTCTGCAGCAAGGGCAGCGCCCTTTACCAGTTGAGTTCGGCCAACCCGAACCGGCTGTAGAAGCCTCTCTATCGCGCCCCCTACGAGTGTGAATGGAAAATGGTTTTCAGTACCTCGATTCCGTCCATTCCAGCCATTTTCAGGTCGGTTATGACTACATCGAAGTCATCTTCCTGAATTCTTTCCGCAGCCGCCTGCCCGCTTGCCGATGTGTGCACACGATACCCCTCCGCTTCCAGGATACGGCGCATCCCCTCCCTTATTGTCTCTTCATCATCGACAACAAGAATGGCGTAATGGCTATCGTTTCTTTCCTTCGCTTCCATTCCGGCATCCGTCCCTTATATTTTTTTCTGCCGCGCACCGAATCGTCAAGGTATTACTTTACTGAAGTGATAACATTTTTCTCATATAGCAATAAAGAGCTTTCGTCAATCCACCTTACATGACAGTGCTTTTATTTAAACAGGTTTATAATTCTTGACAACGGAACAGTTAAAATCTTATCGTCAACAAGGTTATTTGCAGCTACGCTCAGATGGATGTACGGTAATGGCCAACAGCATAGAAATAGACGTATTGCATCTGGATGACGGGGAAAGCCGGGTCAGACCGGAGAAGACTGTCTGCGAATTTTTACTCCGTCTGATCGTCAACGACCAGCAGATCACGATGTTTCGGTGCTCCCCCGATAACCTGGAGGCAATGGTGACGGGTTTTCTCGCCTCGGAGGGAATAGTCAGGGGGAAAACCGACATTGAACGACTTGAAATTGATATAAAATCGGGGACAGCCTTCGTCAATACCGCACAACGTAACGGCAGGAAGAAACATGGGGAAAACCCTTCGGCTGCCCCTGGCATGTATAGAAAAACTCCCGAAGAAAAAATGATCTCCGACGTTTGTTTGACAAGGGCGCAGGTGCTTTCCCTGTACCGACGCTTCCAGGAGAATTCCATTTTACACAGGGAAACAAATGCCGCGCACAGCGCGGCGCTCTGCGATTCCGGCGAAATGATCGTTTACGCCGAGGACATCGGCCGACACAATGCCGTGGACAGGGCGATCGGGGGCTCTATCATGGCGGGAATTTCTCCATCCGGCAAAATGCTTCTCACAAGTTGCCGCGTCTCGTCAGATATCGTAACAAAGGCGGCTACTGTGGGCATTCCTGTTCTCATCTCCAAATCTGCGCCGACCGACCGGGGGGTAGAACTTGCCCGCGAGTTCGGAATGACGCTGATCGGTTTCGTTTACCGCTCCGGGATGAATGTTTACGCCGGACAGGAGAGAATAGATATCCAAAGTTAATCACAAGATCAAAGGAGGCCCAAAAAATCATGCCGTTTGTAAACATCAAGATCACCCGCGACGGAGCAACCAAAGAGCAGAAGGAAAGGCTTATCAAAGGGGCGACCGATCTTCTTGTCGATGTGCTCGGGAAGAATCCGGCAACCACGGTAGTCGTCATCGAGGAGGTCGATACAGATAACTGGGGCATCGGAGGAGAGTCTGTGACAACCCGCCGCCAGAAAGGGTAACCTGTATTCTGAAATCAGATGCGATTATCTTTTTAAACCATCCTCCACCCGCTTTTTCAAATCATCCAGCAGGTCGTAGCGTGTCAGATCGCAGTGAATCGGGGTGATCGTGATCATTCCCCTTCTCAGAGCCCCGACGTCGGTATCTTCCTCTTCCGGGGCTGAAGGGGTTGATTCACCGTCCAGCCAGTAATAGACGTTGTCCCGCGGATCGACTCTCTTGTCGAATCTTTCGATCATCCGCGCGCCTCCCTGACGGACAACCCGCACCCCCTTGATCTCCTCCTCCGGAATCGCAGGAACATTGACGTTGATGACAACGCCAGGCATTGGATTTTCCAGGATGAAGGCGGCCATCTTCCGGGCAAAACGGGCCGCGGCGGTGTAATCCACCTCCTTGTGGGAATCGATCGAAACCGCCAGCGCCGGAACGCCGAGAATCACCGCCTCTGTCGCTGCGGAAACGGTCCCGGAATAAATGATGTTGATGCCGACGTTGCCGCCGTGGTTGATTCCCGACACGACCAGATCAACAGGCCCTTCCACCAGCTCGCAGATGCCGAGCTTCACGCAGTCGGCAGGGGTGCCGGCCACCGCGTACCCAAATACAATCCCGTTTTTTCTCGCCTTTCTTACCATCAGCGGTCTGAAAACAGTGATGGCGTGGCCGACCGCGCTCTGCTCCACCTCCGGCGCGACCACAATGCACTCGGCATCCCTGGAGAGCTCCTGCTGCAGCGCGGCAATGCCCCGCGCGTTGATCCCGTCGTCGTTCGTCACCAAAAATCTTTTTCCCATGCAACATCCTTTCTTTTAACGGGTATTTCCCCTCTTTTTAACCTCGCACAGAGAGTTGATGTAATCCAGAGCCTCTGCGGCCATCGCCGGTGAATCGATCCAGACGGAGACCTCGTGGTTATACCTGAGGGCGGATTGTGTCAAATTGTGACTGCCGACAAATAGAAAGCGGCGGTCGATAATGACAAGCTTTGTGTGGGTAACTGCATTTTCAGGGTCAGGACAAACCTTTATTCCGGCCTGTTCGAGCCTCCTCGCCGTTTTCGCATTGATTTCCAGCAGATCTCCGCTTTTCTGGCTCAACTCCATGACGGCGGAAACGCGCACCCCTCTTTTAACGGCGGCTGACAGGCTTTGCACGATCCTTTCCGGATAACCGTCGGCGCCTTCGAGTGTCTTGAAGAGATAGGCGCAAACAACGATCTCCGCGTTGGCCTCGTTTATGCCCTTTCGCAGAACGTCGAAATATTCCCGGTCGGTCAGCAGCCGGGCCTGAACCGGGGGGGAATATGAAGGGGCATTTTTCTCCCCCGCACAAACGGCCACCGGCATCAACGCAAAGGCAATGATCAGGGAATAAAACATTTTTCTGATTCGTGAAACGCGCATTTACGCAGTCCTTTAAAAATGTTTTTCGTTGTGCCCGCCTGAGGGCATGGGGATTTATTAAAAACCTCACCGGCCAACCGTTGGTTCAGGCCTATAGCACAACACAGACCGCTAATGAAACATCCTTCGACAGTTCATGCCAAATACCTGGAAACACAGCCATACCCTTTAGCGACTTACACACTGAATCCTGCATAAAGAGCCAATAGCAAAATAAGCTTATCCGTCGCCCCGGCAAAAGTCGGGGCCCATAAAATAGTGAAAGGACTGGATTATTACCATTAAACTTCGCTTTCCGGCTTTCGCCGGAATGATGCAGAAGGAGTTTTACAGCAACTTGGGCGAAATGGGTTGCGAGCGAAAACCCGCGTTGGATTTCGATATGAAATAAAAAACCCCGGGCGCCGTTAAACATGCCCGGGGTTTTTATCCACTGAGTAAAATCTATTTTTTCACATCCTCGAAATCGGCATCGACAACGTCGTCATCCTTGCCGCCGCCGGGCTGCCCGCCGGCCTCGGCGCCTGCCCCCGGCTGAGGTCCTGCGCCAGGGTCCTGCTGACCTGCGCCGGCTTTTGCGTACATCGCCTCCGCAAGCTTGTGGGAAGCGCTGCTCAACTGCTCCTGCGCCGCGTTAATTTCGGCAAGATCGTCGGTGGCTATCGCCTTCTTCACCCTCTCGATTGCCTCCTCGATCTTTGTTTTTTCGGCGGCGTCGATCTTGTCGCCGAACTCCTTGACGTTCTTCTCGACGCTGTACATCAGCGTGTCGGCCTGATTCCTCGCGTCGATCAATTCCTTTTTCTTCTTGTCGTCTTCGGCGTGCGCCTCGGCATCCTTCACCAGCTTGTTGATCTCCTCCTCGGTCATACCGCTGGAGGCGGTGATCTTGATGCTCTGCTCCTTGCCGGTACCCAGATCCTTCGCGGAGACATGGACAATGCCGTTGGCGTCGATGTCGAAGGTGACTTCGATCTGCGGGATGCCGCGGGGCGCCGGGGGAATTCCCACCAGCTCGAAGCGGCCCAGCGTCCGGTTGTCGGAAGCCATGGAGCGCTCTCCCTGCAGAACGTGGATGCTGACCGCCGGCTGGTTGTCCGCCGCCGTCGAGAAGGTCTGGCTCTTCTTGGTTGGAATCGTCGTGTTCTTCTCGATAAGTTTGGTCATCACACCGCCCAGCGTCTCGATGCCGAGTGAAAGAGGCGTAACGTCGAGCAGAAGCACGTCCTTCACATCGCCCGTAAGGACGCCGGCCTGGATGGCGGCGCCGATTGCCACAACCTCATCCGGATTGACCCCTTTGTGGGGCTCCTTACCGAAGATTTCCTTCACCTTCTGCTGAACCCTCGGCATACGGGTCATTCCACCGACCAGGATCACCTCGTCGATATCGGAAAGGGATAATTTCGCGTCCTTCATGGCCGTCATGCAGGGGGGCACGGTCTTTTCGATCAGATCTTCGACAAGCGCCTCGAGTTTTGCCCGGGTAACCTTGATGTTGAGGTGCTTGGGCCCGGAGGCGTCGGCCGTGATGAACGGCAGGTTGACGTCCGTCTCCATCGCGCTCGAAAGTTCCATCTTCGCCTTTTCGGCGGCTTCCTTGAGCCTCTGGAGCGCCATCTTATCGTTTTTAATGTCTATGCCCTGATCCTTCTTGAATTCCGAGGCCAGGTACTCGATCAGGCGCTGGTCAAAATCCTCACCGCCCAGATGGGTATCGCCGTTGGTGGCCTTCACTTCAAAAACGCCGCCGCCCAGCTCCAGGATCGAGATATCGAAGGTGCCGCCGCCCAGATCGAAGACCGCCACCTTCTCGTCCTTCTTCTTGTCGAGACCATAGGCCAGGGCCGCCGCAGTCGGCTCGTTGATGATTCTCAGGACGTTCAATCCCGCTATCCGGCCGGCATCCTTGGTCGCCTGCCGCTGGGAGTCGTTGAAATAGGCCGGTACGGTAATGACCGCGTCGGTTATCTTCTCGCCGAGATAGTCATCGGCGGTCTGTTTCATCTTGGTCAGGATCATCGACGATATTTCCGCCGGGCTGTAATTCTTGCCTCTGACCGTCACCTCGGCGTCGCCATTGGCCCCTTCGGTAATTTTAAAAGGACTCACAGACTTGTCGTACTGAACCTCTTTCGAAGCAAACTTGCGTCCGATAAGCCTTTTAACCGCGTACACGGTGTTTTCCGAATTCGTCACGGCCTGGCGTTTGGCCACCTGTCCCACCAGACGCTCGCCGTTTTCCGCAAAAGCAACAATCGACGGGGTCGTCCTGTTTCCCTCCTGGTTTGCGATGACGGCGGGATCTCCGCCCTCCATCACCGCCACACACGAGTTTGTTGTTCCCAAATCTATTCCAATAATCTTTGCCATAATAGCTGCTCCTCCTTGAATTTATGCGTCCCCGCAATCATTTTTGATACCGTCGCCCGATGAAGGGCGCTTGCAAACCGAAACCCTGGCCGGCCTGAGAAGCCTGCCTTTGAGAAGAAAACCCTTTTCAAATTCATTGACTACCTTGTTATGCTCATGATCGGGGCTGTCAATCTGCAGCATCGCCTCGTGCAGATTGGGATCAAAATCCTTCTGCAGCGCCTCGATCGACTCCACGCCGTTTTTCTCAAGAAGACCGAGAAACTGATCTCGAATCATTCTCAATCCCTTTTTGAAAGACTCAATGTCGCCAACCTTGTCGCTCTGCTCAAGCGCCCTGTCAATGCCGTCAAGAAGGGGAAGAAAATCCTGAAGCAGCTTTTCGTTGCCGTAGTTGATGGCATCCGCCTTCTCGCGTATGGAGCGTTTGCGGTAATTATCAAACTCGGCTACGGAGCGCAGATACTTGTCGTAATTTTCAGCCGCCTTTTTTTCCGCCTCCTGAAGCTTGAGAGTCGGATCATCCGCCCTGTTATCGTCAGACGGCTGCTCGACAGAGGCCGCTTGCCCCGCATCATCCCCGTCCCTTACATCATCGTTGATTTCGGCTTCTTTTCTCATCATATCCTGAATATTAAACTCCCCTGCCCTCTAAAACATCGAGGCATCCTGACAATGCCCTGGATGGTTATTTTTTTGTTTCCGGTCTCTGAAACAGTTTAAAATCAACCATCTCGCAGATCACATGTCCCACCGTTATATGAACCTCCTGTATCCGGGGGGTGCTGTTCGATGAAACATTCAGATGAAAATCCACCATCCTGCCGATCTCGCCGCCGTCCCTGCCTGTAAAGGCGATCGTCGTCATGCCGATCTTCTTTGCCGCCTCAAACCCCTTGATTACATTAACAGAGGTCCCGCTGGTGCTTATCCCCCAGGCAATATCCCCACGCTGGCCGATAGCCCGGATCTGTTTGCTGAATATCTCTGAAAAATCATAGTCGTTGCCGATGCTCGTGATTACCGAGGTGTCGGTCGTCAGGGCAATCGCCGGAAGCGGCGGTCTTTCAATCAAAAACCTGTTGACAAATTCTGCAGCCAGATGCTGCGCATCCGCCGCTGATCCGCCATTCCCGAAAAGGAGTATCTTCTTTCCCGCCGTCAGGGCCGCCGTGACTGCATCGATGGCCGCAACCACGCGATGGAGGTTTTCGTTGAGGAAAACCTCTTTTACCTGAACGGACTCCCTGAAGGCCTTGATAATGTAATCTTCCATCTCTTCGTAAACCTTTCGTTTTTTCAGGAAAATCCCGAAAACCGCGGGTAATATAAGAATCCGCCCGGTTCATGTCAAGAGAAGTGGAAAATTAAATGGACGATTTTAACTCTTTGAAGAAGAGGATACACGGCTGCGATCGCTCAATTCGGCGCGTTTTCCCTTGTTCCAGCCGGAAACAAAGCTGTAGTACTGCGTGATCCGGGCCAGGCTGTCCACTTCGGAAGATCCGCAATGAAGACATTTTTGCTGGAGTCCCCTGCTCGTTGCCCCGCAGTTGCGACACGAGCTGAATTCAGGGGAAAAAAACAGCCGGTTGTTTTGCGTATCCCGAAAAGCCTTGATGACAAGATCGGCAAGTTCCGCAGCGGGTGGTTCGGCATCGCCCAGTTCTATGTTGGTGACAGAACCGGAAGAAACAATGGGGTGAAACCGCCCTTCCAGTGCAATGCGCATCAAGGGATTGACCGGCGCCGACACATGCAGACGGGTGGAATTGGTGTAGTATATCTCGCCTTTGGCGATATTTCCGCAGACATGACGCCCCGCCAGCGGTGAGAACGCCTTCAGATCAAGACGCGCAAAACGGTAGGACGTGGTTTCCGCCGGAGTCTGCTCCAGTATAAAATTTATTCCATGGATTGCTGAAAGTTTTTTCAGCTCTTCGTCCATGTGCCTGATTATGGTGATTCCCAGAGAAAGGGCCTCTTCAGACTCGTGCAACTGTCGTTTTGTTCTAAGCTTTACCAGTTCGTTGAGCCCCACCATCCCGACGAGATAAACGGCATCGTCCATACGGAGGTAGAAAGCGCCGTCGTTTTTCATGGCAAGCATCGCCAGAGGCCCCGAATCCCCCAAATCGAGGAGTTTCTCCAGGAAATTCTTTTTTTCCAGGTGAGCCTTTGCCGCCTGCGCAATGGTCTCGTCAAGCAGGGAAAAGAGCGTTTCGTCATCCCTGTCCTGGGCACGGTACCCGAGACGGGGCAGGTTGATCGTGACATTCTGGATGGAGGCGTATCTCCTCTTCCATGGTTCGGCTGCCTCGTCCCGAAAAAAGTCAAAATTCGTCCCGGGGGCAAGAGAGTGACTCTGTCCCCGCTCCAGCGCAAAGCAGGGGTTGCCCTTGGAGGCAGCGGCCCCACAGGCCTCCAGAAGAAATTCCCTGTTTCCGGGTGTATCGAAAAACGTATCCGTTATGTGGATGATCGGTCGTGGGAAAATAAACGGTTTTCCCGCCGCATCCCCCTTGCGGTAAACACGCATCAGGGCCGTGGCAAAGCGCCTCGCGTCGTCTCCATGTTCACCGAAAGTTCTTCCGGTAGGCTTCCCCCCGGGGCCGATTGCGGGAAGTTTTTCAAGAAAATCAGGAACTTCCCAATACAGATGGATATCCGTAAATATCGCCTGCCCTCCCCGTGAGGAGGTAAGCTGGGAGAATTCATAAACGAGCATCTGGGCAAACTGCTCTATTTCAGCCTCCTGCATCCCCTCCAGATAGGGGGCAAAGGAGATGTTCACGGCATCCCAGCCGATCACCCCGGAGATGTGACCCTGCAGGGAGGCGCCAAAGCGAACCATGTGGGCAAGAAGAACCTCGGGATGGCGCGCAGGAGCGGCCACCGTCACAAAATTGGGGAGCTTGAGACCAAAGCGTTTCAGATATTCAAGCGACTGGAAGAAACCGTAAGGGCGGTCAACATAGCCCAGGGCGTGCAGATGGATATCCCCGGCCACATGGTTGTCGGCAACATCGCGTGAAAAGACGTCATGCAGGGCGTATTCGCGCTTTATTCCCTCCGCAAGGACCAGATTCGTCCCCTCGGGGTCGTGGGGGACATTGGCGTTTTCCTTGTTTCGGTGGAAGATGAGCTGGCGGACGTCGTAGAGGGGAAACCCCAGCCGGGCGTGCAGACGACGCGCCTGCTCCATCCCCCTTTCCACCAGTTTGGCGTCAACAAGCTCCCGGATCAGGGCAGAGGTGAGCAGGCCTATGCCTGAGGATACAATCTGCTTTTCAACCTCCCGACTGATCTCATCGGCTGTTTTCTCATCGATCCGGGCCTCGCGGATGAGCGCCTCGACAATCATGCGCCGACTCCAGAGGGCGCTCTCCTCGCCGGAAGTACGGACAAAAAGTGTCATATCCGTGGTTTCAGCGTTGCGCAGGCGGTTCTGTTCAAAATCGGTCATCATCAGATATTTGTCCGGGAACCGCCGCCCAGCGCATCCAGGGCACGCTCCGCCGCACGGGAAATTGCATCGTCGTGTTCATGATCAAGTGAAAATACGCGCAGTTGAACAATCCGGGCCGGAATGAAGCGGTATATGTCGCGCAGCGGTTCCGTAGAAACCTCCCCCGTCGCCGGGTCAAAAATATGCACCTTTTTACCCGTCTCCGCCATCGGGTTGAGAGGGCGGGGGTCCTGCATGGCCAGATCCACGCGAAAAATCTTCTTTTTAAGGGTCGGCGGCAGGAAAGAGCGTATCCTCTCTTCGTATTCGGCGGCGCCGGCAAAGCTTGTCCCCCTGTGCAACTGGTCAATCGACAATTCCGCCGCGTACGACATCTTCCATTTTACCTCCCGGTTGTGGAGTTTCCCCCACTCCCGGGCGAGTCGCCGCTTCCGGGGATCAGGGCTTTTCATCCAGGAATGAACCTCGCAGAAAAGACGCCATTCATCAAAATCAAGATATGCATCAAGGTTGAAGAGAGGGGATTTTCCGTTTTGTGAAGCGGTTTGGGGAATAATCAGCGAAACCGTGTCGCGAAAGATCTCCTGGAGGTGGAGATCAAGGGCCCTGGTTGTTCTATGAAAATAGACGTTTGAGTAGAGATTGAGGCGTGCGTTCAGAAAACGGTTGAATGCGGAAACCCCCGCCTGGTGGAGAGTCAGGCCATCCCTGGTAAAGAAAGTATAAAAACAGAGCCGCTCGACATCGACAATATCGAGTGAAAACCCGGTCATAAAGGCGTCCCGCTGAACATAATCCAGATTATCGACCGTATAGGTTCCGGAAAAAAGATGACGGAGCATCATGAGCCAGAGGGGCGCTTTCTCATCCTGTCCATCGGGCTTGCGTATCAGAAAGGCCGCCATCTTCGGATTGAGTATCTCACCCGTGGCAAACGCGCCTGACGGGCTTCTGTCGATGCGGGAAATGATTTTTCCGAGCTTCCGGCAGATGATCTGCTGCCCGAGAATCTCGTGGGTCAGGCCAAAGCTGTCAAGGAAATTGTCGTCGAAGAAATGGCCGTAAGGGCCGTGCCCGACATCGTGCAGCAGGCCTGTAATTCTTAAAAGTTCCTCGATAAAATTCTGCGATGGGACATCCGGACAGACTTCCCTCAAGGACGGGTAAAGCCTGCGCCCGAACTCGCCCGCCATATGCATCGTTCCAAGGGAGTGCTGAAAGCGCGTATGCTCCGCGGCCGGATAGACCCAGCGGGCGCTCTGAAGCTGGTATATCCGGCGCAGCCGCTGAACCCAGGGTGAATCGATCAGCTCTTTTTCCGTCGTCTCGCCGGCATCCCCGCGAGGCACTGTGAACGAGGCATAGCGATAGATGGGATCGGCGATCAGCGCTATTCCCTGGTAAATATCGGCGTATCCCGGCAGAGGAGTTTTCATGGAATGGCTTCATACAATATTGCATCCAAAATAGCAAACCGAATGATTTCATAAATTAAACAA
>DYTH01000060.1 GCA_020726025.1 Syntrophus aciditrophicus
TGGATTCCGGCTTTCGCCGGAATGACGGTTTTTGGACTTTTGACGAGTTCATCACTATTTGACCATGAGATTTTCCGCCAATGGGGATAATTGGCCAGATGTTGCCATCAGAGCGGAAATTGCTTGCCACATTTGCGGAACAGGCCCATTGCGGCGCTCTTAACAACCTCCTCCCGTCATGTCAAGGTTTTTTTATGTAAAAGTAGTCTTTTATGTCCTTTGAAGATTATGTGCATAATCGTTTAAAAGATGATAAATAGTGCCTGCAAAATTTGAGTATCGGCAATTTTACCGATTATGGCATCAGTCTTTGCCGGTTATTTCCGAAAATGACCGCCTGAAAAGTACCGGGAGTGTAACGAAAAATATCGAGTTGACAGACCGTCTTCATTTATGGTTACGTTAACGAATCAGGGGGCTGATAAGGGGAAAGATCATGGAAGAAAAGAAAAAACGAAAAGAAATTCTTATCTTGAATGTGTTGAAAAATTCCCGGGATTCGTTGAACAGCGTCCGGGTTGCCGAGGAACTTGCCTCCCTCGGCCATGATATCAGCGAAAGAACGGTGCGTCTTTATCTCCAGAAACTCATCGCCAACGGGATGGCCAACAGCAACAGCAACGGCAAAAGGGGCCTCTCCATTACCGAGCGTGGTCTGGAGGAGCTGCAGTCCTTTCACATCATCGAGAGGGTCGGTTTTCTTTCCGCCAAGATCGACCAGCTCATGTACCGGATGGACTTCAACCTGAACACCGCTTCCGGTTCCGTCCTGATTAACGTGACGACCGTTGACCCTGCCCGTTTCGCAAAGAATATTCCGATGATTGCCAAGGTTTATGAACAGGGTTACGCAATGGGCCATCTTCTGACCTTTCTCGGTCCCGGCGAAAGCTGCGGTCATATCAAAATTCCCGAGGGGATGATCGGGATCGGCACCGTCTGCTCGATCACACTCAATGGGGTTGTGCTCAAGCACGGCATCCCGGTTACGTCGCGTTTCGGCGGGCTTCTGGAAATGGTTGACAAAAAGCCCTCCCGGTTTGTCGAAATCATCATGTACGACGGGACCAGCATCGATCCTCTGGAAATTTTCATCCGCAGCGGCATGACGAATTATCTGGACGTGGTAACGACGGGAAACGGACGGGTGGGCGCCAGTTTTCGGGAGTTCCCCGCGGAAAGCCTCGAGGCGGTCCAGCAGTTGACAGGAAAACTTGCGAGAATCGGATTGGGGGGACTTGTCAAGATCGGCAGGCCCGGGCAGGCGGTGCTCGACATCCCCGTATCGGAGGGTCGCGTCGGGGCGATTGTCATCGGGGGGCTGAACCCCGTGTCGATTCTTGAAGAAACCGGGGTCAGGGCCTACTCGCGCGCCATGGCGGGCGTCATCGATTTCAACAGGCTTTTCCGGTATGAAGAAATGGAAACCCGCATCAGGGAATACCTTAAACCGTAGTTTCATGTTCATAAACAAAAAGGAGGAAAATATGACAACAGCCCGAGATATCATGACAAAAGATGTAATCACCGTCTATCCGGATACGGAAATAGCCCAGGCTGCCCTGCTGCTTCTGGAAAAGCATATTAACGGCCTGCCTGTGGTTGACCGGGACGGTTCCCTCAAGGGCATCATCTGCCAGTCGGATCTGATGGCGCAGCAGGAGAAAATTCCGCTTCCCTCCTTTTTTGTCCTGCTCGATGGGATCATACCGCTTAGTTCCCCGAAGCAAATCGAAAAGGAGATACAGAAAATGGCCGCGATCAAGGTAGCCGAAGCCATGACGACGGATCTGGTAACGGTTGATGTCCAGACGGGGCTCGAAGACATCGCCACGCTGATGGTCAAAAACAACATTCACACGCTGCCGGTTTTAGAAAATGGTTTCCTCGTGGGCATTATAGGAATGGAGGATATTCTTCGCACCATTATCCCCGGCGGCGGCAAGCAGTATTGATTGGAACTGGAGAGGCAATGCGCCACCCTGCGGCACCTGGAGCTTTTACGGGGCTTCAAGGGGTAGGATGGCAAGAGATGCCTGTGCCCCTTCAATCGACCCTGAATTCGGGCATGCACGGCCTGCACGCATCCCCGCAGGGCGGTCTGTTATCTGGAGTAAGCGGGTTCCGGCGTTTTCGTAAAGAGCCCCGTGCCGCCCGCGGGTGCATCGATTGGCGACAATGACCGTCTTTGCCTCCGGAAAAGGGATCCAAAACCTGCTTTTTTATGCAGGGGCCATTTGCGCTGGTTGGGTTGGACGACCGTTTTACCGATGATTCATTTCGATGCCAGAATGCGCTGGTCGATGCTGTACGAGCTTCCGCCCTGCTTTTTTGCATGGCCCCTCATCTCGGAAGCTGCCGCCACCACCTGTCCCAGATGGGAAAAATTTCTCCCAAAGGTGCTGGTAACGCCAATGTAAATGCCGATGAATGGGAAGGTCATTTTGACGCCCTGCCGGTCGATCGATTCGATCCCCTGATTTTCACGGTCTTCCGGATCATAAAGGGTGGGGATGATGGCGTCAAAAGTTTGAATGATGGAACTGCACGCATTCTCGACGATCTCCGGGGCGAGGATGAAAACGAAGTCATCTCCGCCGATGTGCCCCACAAAACTCCCCTCCGCCTGTTTGTTTTTCACGATATTGTAGATGAGCCGCCCGGTGATTTTCAGCGCCTCGTCTCCGCGGGAAAATCCGTATCTGTCGTTGAATGGTTTGAAAGAGGATAAATCGGCGTAAGCAAGAGCGAAAGCTGTTCCCCTGTCCAGACGTGTCTGAATCTCCCGATTGATGGAGATATTCCCTGGAAGGCGAGTCAGCGGATTGATTTCAACGAGTCGGGCGGAACGGTTCAGGGCGAGGTTGACTCTCATGAGGAGATCCCTTTGCACCTCATTCCGTCGCAGATAATCCTCAACAACCAGATTCTCCCACTCTTCAGGAACCGGGTCGTCAGTAAAAACGGCAATTGCCTGCATCTGACTGAAAAGCGGATCCTCCTTTAAAATTTTGAGTCTGGTCGTGGTGGATTTGTCGCCGGGATCAATGTCCACGATCACCAAAGGGGGGATTTCGTTGTAAATGAACTCGAGAGCCGAATCCATGCTGCTGAAGGCGAAAACCTGGAAAAAAACGGAAAGCAGGCGCTCGGTCAGGCTGATAAAAGATGTGTCAGCGGAAATAACGAGAATATTTTGCATCGTTACAACGCGAATCCTCCCGATTCATCCCGTGATTTTTCCAGGATTTCGAGAAGGGAGAGCACATCATCCCCGGTGAGGTCGAGAAGCTCATACGCCTGTGGATTAACGGCTGCGGCAAAGGTGTCGCCGGCAAATCCGAACCCGCGCGCCCGCACAAGAACATCCGAGAAATGCACGATGGCCGTTTCCATCGGGGCAATCTTTGCCAGATGGGGACGATGGTGATACCCGATCATCTCGACGAGCGTGGGTGGAAAATGCCACTTCTCGGCAAGCCACATCCCTACCGCCGCATGCGTTTTCATAAAGACCGCCCTTTCCGCCTCGGCGATGGAAACGCGCCTTGCCGCGGCATCTTGAATTGCCGCCCCGTAATAATCCTGAAACCCCATGATAAGCAGAACCTTGCCGATATCGTGGATAAGCGCGCCGATGGCCACTTCTTCCGGTTCCTTTATCCCTTTTTCCGCGGCGATGGCACGGGCAACAACGGCGCAGCCAAGCGAGTGATCCCACAGGCCGCCCATCAGTTTCTGCATGATGTCAAATACCGATATGCCAAGCAGAAGTCCCTTGACCACGTTGAGTCCCCAAAGCATGACCGCGTGCGAGACAGAGGAAATCCGTCCCGGAAAACCGTAGACAGCCGAATTGACCATCTTCAGCACCCGGGCAGTAAGAGCGGGATCCGCTGAAATAAAATGGGCGATTTCCTCCATGGATACAATTGGTTTTTCGAGGATTCTGGAAATTTTTTTAAGAGATCCCGGAACCGTCGGCAATGCGACGATGTTTTCAATCCTTGACCGCTGTTTCGTAATATCGATTGCTTTCACGTTATGCCGATCTTCAGGTGTACAGCTTCTCTATCTGAGACTTCACCAGGTTTTTTATTGTAGTCATGTAAGGAGCATCGACAACCGGTTCAAACCGCCGATCGAGGGCTAAAATGGCATCCTCAAGGGGCTCAACTTGTTCGGCCTTCCCCTCGATCCAGGCGCCGTCGATTCCCATCGATTCGAAGCGGTCTATCCACTTTTCGTTCAGCTTTGTACCTTCCGGCAGCAGAACCATCCCGTTTGCGCCGGATACCGGTTTTGTCAAAATCATTCCGGGAAGAAGCCGGTCTATTGATATCTTAAGCATGACGTCTCACTTTCTCTGCTGCTGAAAACAGTTTCTCGTTGGTTCCTTCTATGAGTTTATGAATAAAAATAATCAATATGTTTACAACAAATGCAGTTTAAAGGGAGAAGATTAATGGTCTCGTCAAAAGTCGAGTTTGTCCCCTTTTGTCATTCCGTGCTTGACACGGAAAGCGGAGCTTAATGTTCATAATCCAGTGAATTTAGTCACTTATTGATTCCGGCTTTCGCCGGAATGACGGTTTTTGGACTTTTGACGAGTTCATCAAGATTAACCAACTCTTTATGAGTTTGTCATAAATCTGTAACAATTATTTTCTAATAGAACGCATGTAATACACTATAAACAGAGTCAGCGGGATCAGGTTATGAAAAAGACGAGCAGCATCGTTGGAAGGAAGCTGAAGGAGATCATCATCAAAAAGGTCTTTGCCTTTTTTGCGATGCTTTCCCTGGTTTTGCTGGCCTTAATCGTCTATTTTCTCTTTCAGGAAGGGCTTCCCATCTTCTGGCTGACTTCGGTCAGCGACTTTTTGTTCGGGCCTCTGTGGTATCCGACGTACGATCCTCCCTCGTACGGCATCTGGCCTTTGATCGTGGGTTCGGTTGTCGTTACGGCGCTTGCGAGTCTCATCGCCGTACCGTTCGGGATTCTGTCGGCGATCTACATCTCGGAAATTGCCCCCGCCAGGCTTAAGGAAATATTGAAGGCCGTTATCGAACTGCTGGCCGGGCTTCCCTCCGTCGTTCTCGGCTTTTTCGGAATGGTGATTCTTGCCCCGTGGATGCAGGAGACGTTCGATATCCCGACGGGACTGAACATCGTCAACGCCTCGCTGATGCTTGCCGTCATGGCGATTCCAACGATTTCGAGCATTTCCGAAGACGCCCTCTACGCCGTTCCCCGCGATTTCAAGGAGGCGTCCTATGCCCTCGGGGCGACAAAATATGAAACGATCACACGGGTGAGCGTCCCCGCGGCCCTGTCGGGCATATCGACGGCGGTGATTCTGGGGATGGCGCGGGCGATCGGCGAGACGATGGTGGTGCTTATGGTGGCGGGCGGCGCGGCGGCGCTCCCGCGGGGAATTTTTGATTCGGTGCGGCCGATGCCGGCCAGCATCGCCGCCGAGATGGGCGAGGCGCCCTTTCAAAGCGGACACTACCACGCCCTTTTTGCCACGGGAATCGTTCTTTTTCTTGTTACCCTTGCCTTCAACCTGATCGCCGATTACGTCTCCAACCGTTTTAAGGAAGAGGGGTCGGGAACCCTGTGAGCACGGATAACGGAGCGGCCATACAGTCAAAATACACCGTGCGCGGCTCGCGTTACCTGCGGCAGTCGCTCTTTTTCGGGCTGGTGCGCCTGACGGCATTTTCGATTACGCTCGCGCTTTTGGGAATTATCGCATTTCTTCTCTATAACGGCGCCAGTGCGATCACCTGGGACTTTCTGACGCTTCCCCCCACCGATTCGATGACAAAGGGCGGCATCATGCCGGCCATCATCGGAACTCTCTATCTGACGTTCGGCGCGATTGCCGTTGCGCTCCCGCTCGGCGTGGTTTCTGCGATCTATCTGACGGAATACGCAAAGCAGGGGAGATTCATCCGGATCATCCGGATCGGCGTCAACTGCTTAGCCGGCGTGCCCTCCGTTGTCTTCGGCCTTTTCGGTCTCGGCTTTTTTGTCGTCTTTCTCCATTTCGGCTCCAGCATCCTGGCGGGTTCTCTGACACTCGGCATCCTGATTCTCCCGACGATCATCGGGGCGTCGGAGGAGGCCCTGAAATCGGTTCCGCAGACCTTCCGGGAGGCGTCGCTGGCGCTGGGGGTTTCCAAATGGCGCACCATCTCGAGGATTGTTCTCCCGACCGCCGTTCCCGGCATCCTGACCGGGTCAATTCTCGGCATCGGCCGCGCGGCGGGGGAGACGGCGCCGATCATGTTCACGGCGGCGGCCTTTTATACCGCAGTGCTTCCGAAGTCGATATTTGACGAGGTGATGGCGCTTCCGTACCATATCTACGTGCTGGCAACCGCCGGCACCCATATAGACCAGACCCGGCCCCTGCAGTACGGAACGGCTCTTGTTCTGATCGCGCTGGTGCTGGGAATCGATCTCGTTGCGATTGTCATCCGCAGCGTCATTCGCAGGAAGAAAAGGTGGTAGGATTGGAAAAGAATACGATTGTCAGAGTGAAGAACGTTGATTTTTTCTACGGAACGTTCAAGGCGCTCACCGATATCACGATGGATTTTGAAAGAAACAAGGTAACGGCGCTGATCGGACCTTCCGGATGCGGAAAATCAACGCTGCTGCGGCTCCTCAACCGGATGAACGACCTGATTGACGGAACCCGCGTCGAGGGGGAAATTCTGTTCGGTGGGGAGAACATCTACGCGCCGAATGTCGATCCGGTGCAGATCCGCCAGCACATCGGCATGGTCTTCCAGAAGCCGAATCCGTTTCCGAAGTCGATTTTCAACAACATCACCTTTGCCCCGCGTCTGGCGGGAGTAACGGATAAGGAGTCGCTCGAAGCGCTGGTCGAGGAGAGCCTGAAGCAGGCTGTTTTGTGGGACGAGGTGAAGGACATGCTCGGGAAATCGGCGATGGCCCTCTCCGGGGGTCAGCAGCAGCGTCTCTGCATCGCCCGGGCGCTCGCAATGAAGCCGGAGGTGCTTTTGATGGACGAGCCGACATCGGCGCTCGACCCGATTTCGACCGCCAGGATCGAGGAGTTGATCGATGAGTTGAAGGAGCGCTACACGATCATCATCGTCACCCACAACATGCAGCAGGCGGCGCGCGTTTCTGAATTTACCGGTTTCTTTTACATCGGCAAGCTGATAGAATTCGGCCAGACCGAGAAGATATTTACCAACCCGGACGTAAAGCAGACGGAAGACTACATCACCGGCCGCTTCGGTTAACCGGAGCGCAAAACAGGAGAAAACATGGAAGAAATGCGGCACACCAGCCGGGAATACGAACGGGAACTTCAGGAGGTACGGGACGGCCTTCTCTATCTGGGGGTAAAAACGGAGAAATCGCTTGGTCTGGCAATCAAGGCGCTTCTGGATCGCGATACGCGCCTGGCCGGGGAGATCATCAAGGGCGACGACGATATCGACCGCCTTGATATCGAACTCGAGGAGATGTGTATCCGTCTTCTGGCGCTGAGGCAGCCGACGGCGCGCGATCTGCGCTTCATCACGACGGCAATCAAGATCACCGGCCACCTGGAGAGGATCGGCGACATGGTTGCCAATATCGCGGAAAAGGTGATCATTCTGAACGATTTTCCCCAATTGAAGCCCTACATTGATTTGCCCCGCATGGGGGAGATCAGCCGGGAGATGATTCGAAACAGCCTTGACGCGATGGTGCGCCAGGACGTCGATCTTGCCACGCGGGTCCGGTCGGAGGATGTTGTCATCGACAACCTCAACGAACAGGTCTTCCGGGAACTGGTGACGTTCATGCTGGCCGATCCCGGCAACATCGAGGTTAGTCTCTACATCATGCAGATATCGAAAAGCCTTGAACGGATCGCCGATCATGCCGAGGGGATCGCCGACATGGTCATCTACATGGTGACCGGAAAGATCATCCGCCACGAACCGGCCCCGGGGAAAAATGATGAAAAGCCGCCTGTTCCGTAAGTTTCTGCTCTCTTTTGCGCTGGTGGGGATAGCGGTTTTTGCCTTCTCTTCCGTGTTTCTGCGCGGTGAACTCCGAAAAACGCTGATTTCACGCTTTGAGCAGGAGATGACCGCCGAGGGCAAGACCATTGCCGGGATGCCGACCGTTCAGATCATCAGGGATGCAGGAAAGCTGGCCGAAATGACCCATGCCCGCCTGACCTTCGTGGACGCTTCGGGAAAGGTCTTGGCCGACACCATGTCGGACGCACGGGAGATGGAAAGCCACCTGGACCGCTCCGAAATGCAGGAGGCGCGCCTGCGGGGCGTGGGAAAATCTCTTCGCTACAGCAGCACCCTCAAGGAGGAGATGCTCTACGTGGCCGTGCCTCACGGGGAGGGAGGCTATGTGCGTCTGGCCCGACCGGTCACGGAAATAGACCTTTTCACCCACGAGGGGGGGCGGGTGTTTCTGGGGCTTTTCTTTGCCATCGTTGCCTTCTATCTCCTTGTTGCCATTTATGTGTCTTCCGGTCTTTTTTCCTCGCTGCGCCGCCTGGCCCTCTTTACCGGCCGCGTCCGCGCCGGCGATTTTTCCGGATCGCTCATCATCCAGTCAAAGGATGAAATCGGAGAACTGTATGAAAACATCAACGGGATGGTTGGCGCCCTGCGGGAAAAGATCAGCAAGGCCGATGAAGCCCGGCGCAAACTCGAATCGGTGTTTGCCGGGATGGACGAAGGGGTCATGCTGCTCGACGCGGAGCGCAGGATTGAATCTCTCAACCGCAGCATGGAAAAAATGATCGGCGTCCCGACTCAAGAAGCGACGGGCCGGACGATTCTCGAGATATGTCGCAATGCCGAGCTTCAGGATGCCCTGAAACAGGCGCTGGAATCCGGCGCGGGCGTCTGCGCGGAGATCACCGTAGGCGACGAGCAGCCGAAAGTGATGGATGTGACCATCTCCCTGATGAACGCAGAGACCTGCGGGGAGCGCAAAACCATTCTGGTGTTTCACGACGTCACCCGGCTCAAGCGGCTCGAACAGGTGCGCACCGATTTTGTCGCGAACGTGACCCATGAAATACGGACGCCGCTTACGGCGATCATCGGGTTTGCCGAGACGCTTCAGCAGGGGGCCCTGGAGAAGCGCGAGGCGGCCGACCGGTTTCTCGACACCATCCGGGAAAACGCCGAGCGTTTGAGTCGGCTCGTCGATGACCTCACCACTCTGTCGCTGTTCGAACTGGGCGAGGCCCGTCTTTCAATGGAGGCGCTTTCGCTTAAGGATGCCGTGGAGAAGGCGCTTTTTGTCGCGGGCGACCGGGCGTCTCAAAAGGGGATGGCCGTCCGCCGGGACGTGCCGGAGGACCTGCCCCTGATCTGTGCAGACCGGGACCGGCTGATGCAGGTACTCATCAATATCATGGACAACGCGATAAAATTCACACCGGCTGAGGGGACAATCACGCTGACTGCGCGTCCCGAAGGCGATGATTTCATCCGAATGGACATTGCCGATACCGGACGCGGCATCCCCGCGGCGGAGATTCCCCGGCTGGGCGAGCGTTTTTACCGGATAGACAAGACCCGTTCGCGTGAACAGGGGGGGACCGGCCTGGGGCTCTCGATCGTCAAGCATCTGATGAGCGCACACGGCGGCAGGATGACCATTGCAAGCGCTGTGGGAAAGGGGACGACGGTCTCTCTTTACTTCCCTCTTTTCCAGGAAACATGCATAACGTGAAAACTCCGCCCCATCCTGACCTGCCTTTGCGCAGGGGGTGAGGCAATCAGTTATTTAATTGTAAATTCAATTATTTACAGGAGAAAGCGGTAAAAATTCATGACGAAAAAGCGGATTGTCGTCGCTGATGACGAAAAGGATATCGTTGAGCTGGTCGCCTTCAATCTCGAACAGGAAGGCTATGCCGTCTCGAGGGCGTTTGACGGCCGCAGGGCCCTTGAAATGGTCAAGATGGAAAGGCCGACCTTGGTCATCCTCGATCTGATGATGCCGGAAATGAACGGGATGGAGGTGTGCCGGGTGATCCGCGCCAACGCCGACACGGTCGATCTGCCCGTGATCATGCTGACCGCGAAATCGGACCCGTTGGACAAGATTCTCGGGCTCGAGATCGGTGCGGACGACTACATCACCAAGCCGTTTCATGTGCGGGAGCTGATCGCGCGCGTCCGTTCCGTTCTCAGGCGCGCCGGGCGCAAGCCCGAAGAAAGCGGGCAGGAGCTGCTTTCTTTCGGGGGCATCCGCGTCGATATGCGGTCGTACCAGACGACCGTCGATGAAAAACCGGTGGAACTGAGCTCCCGGGAATTCAAACTCCTCCACTTTTTCATCTCCCACCCCGGCCGGGTTTACACACGCGAACAGCTTCTCGACCGCGTCTGGGGCGACGAATCCTTTGTGGAGCCGCGCACCGTCGATGTTCACATCAGCCGCCTGAGAAACGAAATCGAGCCCGACAAGGAAAACCCCCGCTACATCCTCACCGTCCGCGGCATCGGCTACAAGTTCGCCGAGACCTGATTCCTAAAAAACAAACGGCCCCTGTCCATCTGAAGCCCTCTCTGATTTTTCGCCTGTCACAATATCTTAACAGCTAATTCACAGGCGCTACATCAAGGGGCAATAAATTTTCTTTATAAGTCGGCTCGTCGGGTCAACCGTCGGCAAACGCCAAGCCATATTATCAGCGCTTCCACCGGTATTTCCCGGGGAGGTGTTGATGAAGGAGACTGCAATTACCTGGGAGGTTGTTCATGGATGGGATTTATGCGCGAAATGTCAAGCTGGGATACGCAAATAAGGTGGTTTTGGCGGATGTGAATCTCGATATCGCCAAAGGGGAATTTATCAGCATCATCGGCCCGTCGGGCGTCGGTAAATCGACGCTGCTGATGGCGATCAACGGCAACGTCAAAATATTCGGCGGCGAGATGCGGGTTTTCAATCAGAGCCTGCACAATATTAAAAATACCGCGCTGAAGGAAATCCGTTCCCGGATCGGGGTGATCTTTCAGGGCTACAATCTCGTCAAGCGCTCGAGCGTGCTCGACAACATCGCCGGCGGGATGCTCCGGAAGATGCATCCGCTGCAGGCCGCCGTCAAGTACTACCGTCATGACCAGTACGAGCAGATCTACGAGTACATGCGGGCGGTAAACCTTGAGGACGAGGCGCTCCAGCGCTGCGACCGGCTTTCAGGAGGGCAGATGCAGCGCGTGGCAATAGCCAGGGCTCTGGCCCAGGACCCGGAGGTTATTCTTGCCGACGAGCCGATCTCGTCGCTCGATCCGGTCAGCGCCAAAGGGGTGATGGATACGCTGCAGCGCATCAACCGGCAGTACGGACTCACGGTGATTGCCAATCTGCACCAGCTTGACTATGCCCGGAGGTACTGCAGCCGGGTAATCGGGATGAACGGGGGCAGAATCGTCTATGACGGGAGTCCTGAAGGGCTTGATCAGGAAACCGTTGCCGGCATCTATCACGGTTCCCGCGATAATGAGCCCCTTTTCGGCGTTGACAGGGCGCCCTTTCCGGTTGCCGCCGGGGTTGTTTACGATGCCTGAAACGCCCTGAACGAACCGTTCCCGGTGGCGCCTGCCTGCCGTGGACCGTACAAAGCGCGGAAGGCATCTTGAAATGTTCGCATGTGAAAGCGAAGCTTCATGTTCATAAATTGTAAAACCAAACGTAACTATTCAGCATGATAATAAAATCTGTCATTCCCGAGGTTGTAATCGGGAA
>DYTH01000061.1 GCA_020726025.1 Syntrophus aciditrophicus
CCGGAATGACGGTTTTTGGACTTTTGACGAGTTCATCAAGCTTCATGTTCATAAAATTGTAAATACGGGGTCGCCGGGCAGGGCAATTGTGGACATTAAGCTTCGCTTTCGTGAATTGCCCCTACGAAAACATGGCTACGCAACACGTTGATATGGTAAACAAATTTTCTATTTTCATATAAAATCCCTGCAGGGCTGAGAAGGGTTTTGCCGGTGCCGCAGGGAGGGATGGTTCAGGCCGCTATTTCACATACTTCTTGAGCGCTTCCGGAAGCTTGCCTTTGTCGCTGGCTACGGCGGGGCGGACGGAACTCTGCCCGGAGGCATCCATCGCCTTGATTCCCCTGTCGCTCAAGAGGAAATCCACCCAGCTTATTGCCTTTTTCTGATCGGGGAAATTTCTGGGTATCGTGATTGCGTAAAGGATTGGCTCTCCTGTAAGCTCGATGGTTTCTCCAGGCTTCTTCCCCTTGATCCTGACCTTTGCCTGGGAGTAGAAACCTTCATGTTTGGCGCTGGAAAGATTGATCCTTTCGGGAAGCGTGATGTATTTCAGCCCGTGCTGTTTCGCTACTGAGTCGTATTCGAAGGCGTAATCCAGGTCTCCCGACTGCAAAAGCGCGATCAGATCGACCGATTTGCCCCGCATCGTATCGCCTTTGGCGCCGTAGAGTTTGTTGTATATTCCGTTTACGTTGTAGTGTTTCTCCGCAAGCTGCCAGAGCATCAGCGTGCGGTACCCGCAGGGGTCCTGATCGGGATCGCTGCGGCCATAGGCGACGCCGTCCTTCTGGAGGAGCTGATACCAGTTGTCCGCGTTGATTTCTTTGGCGAATTTTGATTTTTCGGTAAAGCAGAGCGCCATCTGGTTCGAGGCGAAGATGATGTACCAGTCGGCGTAGTCGGGAAACATCAGTTTCGGAACGATCTTGTAATCGGCCGAGCCGATGATGCCGCACTCCCTTTTGAGTTCGGTGACCTTACGGATTGTCGTGGCGCTTCCGCCGCCCTCGATCTGAACGTCAACATTCGGGTACTGCTTGTTGTACTCTTTGGCCACCGCCTTGAACGGCGCCGAGAGGCTTCCGGCGATGAAGACGGGAAGCTTGCCGGAAACTTCCCCGGCCAGCGCCTGACCGGACACGCCGATAACCATCGCCGACGTCAGCAAAAAGAACATCACAAATGAAATTATATTTTTTCTGAACAGTTTCCGCATAGTGAATGCCTCCTTTGATTTAAGCAGAATTTATACGGGCAATATCCGTATCGTACGTTGTGGTGAGCCTGTGAATCCGCTCTGGTGATCATGTATTGCAACAATAGTCTGAAACGTGGAAACGATACACCCGCTGCAAAGGCTCTGTCAAGAAAAATAGAACCATAAATTACTTTATCGGACATTAACATTCTTTATATTACTTTCTGATGAACAAAAGAAGGGATAAGCCCACGTCATGCATCCCTGATTTCAGAATCACGCAACCCCTGACGCCACTTTGGCGGCGCATCATGGAATATCCTTGCCGAAAACGATTTGCCTGCATGACGGATCGATAATTTGCACTGGAAAAATCTCGTTATTGAGGATATTGCAACGCTTCAGCTTGTTCCATGCGTTTACCGCTGCCGGGATTTGCAAACATAAACGACAGAAAATAACTTTAAAGGGAGGCGTGCCATGCCGGTCTATGAACTAAATGGAAAAACACCGCGAATAGCGGCTTCTGCGTTCATTCACCCCGAGGCAGTGATCATCGGCGATGTGGAAATAGGAGACAAATGTTTTATTGCCCCGGGGGCGGTGATCCGTGGGGATTTGGGGCCGATAACCCTCGGGGAGGGGGTAAGCTTTCAGGATAATGCCGTGATCCATGTTGATCTGGGGGGAGAGGTTGTCATCGAGAAGGATGTCATTGTCGGGCACGGGGCCCTGCTTCACGATGTGCATATCTTCCCGCGGGCGATTATCGGGATGGGGTCGGTGCTGATGTTCAAGGTGATCTGCGAGGAAGACTCTTTTGTCGCCGCCGGGTCGGTGGTGATGCAGGGGATGAGGGTTCCCGCCGGTACAATCGTCGGCGGAAACCCGGCGAAAATTATCAAAAAGGCCTCGGAAAAAAATATCCGGGAAACCGCCGAGGGAGCAAGCCTCTACAAAGATCTTGTTGTAAGATACCAAGGAACCATGAAAAGGATTTCCTGATCAGGAACAACAAACTTCGTTCACCGCTTTGATGAGTGATGGAATATCGTCGAAAACCGGGCCGGCATCCGGCGTGGAGGGGCGTCTGATGACGATGAGTCGGCATTGCGACATGCGGGCCGCGGCGAGTTTTTCGGCAAAGCCCCCTGCCTGGCCGCTTGCCTTGGTGACAAGCGTGCCGATTTTAAAGCGATGGATTGCGGCCTGGTTCTCCCCGGTTGAAAAGGGACCGCGTCCGGAAATGATCATCTCTTCGGGGATGCCGGCCGCACGGCATGCGGCAAGCGATTCCGGGGAATCCAGCACGCGGACGGCAAGGGGCGTTCCAGTTTTTTTTGCTTCCTCCACGTAGGGAAGAAGGTTGCGGGACCCGGTGGTCAGAAGGACCGGCCGACCATCCGTGCAGGCAAGCCTTGCCGCCTCGGCGTGATCTTCGGCAAAAAATATCGTTAAATCTTCCCCCTCTTCAGCCGCCTCTAACCCCGCCGGACGGCGGAAGACGAAACATGCAATCCCGAGCCGTCTTACAACCCGGCCGATCGTGTCATGGACCGAGGCGGCATAGGGGTGGGCGGCATCAACCAGCGCCGTAATTTCCTTTTCCCGGATAAGCTCGACCATCCGGCTTTCGACGAGAGGACCCGATCTTCGGGATATCAGAGGATGATCGCCCGTATCGAGCGGGACATCGGTGGCGGTCGATACAAAAACGGCGCAGCCGGCCTGGGCCAATCCCATCGCAAGCGGCGCTGTTTCGCTGGTTCCGCCGACAAGCAGGATCATACCTCGTAACCCCGGGGGGTGATCAGCCATCCATCGGAGGCGCGGGATGTGCTGTTTCCGATGATGACAATGCTCCGCATCGCAATCGGCAGGGCGAGGAAATGATCAAGATCGGACAGGACGATCTCTTCCTCCGGGGAGCCGACGACCGTGCCGATGCCGACGGGGGTTGCCCCGGGGCGGTGTTCCCGGAATATCTCTGCGGCCTCTTCCAACTGCCGGGTGCGCTTCTGCGAACGGGGGTTGTAGAGGGCGACCACCAGATCCGCCGCAGCCACGGCCTTAAGACGGGCGCGGATTGTCTCCCACTGCGTCATCAGGTCGCTCAGGCTGATGGTCGCAAAGTCGCTCATAAGCGGCGCGCCGAGGCGGGCGGCAAGGGCATTTGCCGCAGAGACCCCCGGAATGATTTCAATCGGCGTGGTTGCGCCCTGTGCCAGGGCAAGCTCCAGGACAAGGCCTGCCATCCCGTAAATTCCCGGATCGCCGGAGGAAACGAGAGCAACCGTCTCCCCCGCCCCGGCCCGTTCAAGGGCGGTTTTGCACCGGTCAACCTCTTTCGTCATCCCGGTGGAAACAAGTTTTTTGCCGCCGGTGATATCGGCGATCAATTCCAGATAGCGCGTATAGCCGACAACAGTCGTACTTGCGGCAATCGCCTCCTCAGCGCGCCGGGTTCTGTCTAATGCCCCTCCGGGGCCGATTCCGACCACGAAAATTCTTCCCTGGCCAGCGCGATCGTTACGCCTTTCACTATTTTCTTTCGACAAATGAATGATGTTCTCCTTCCCGCGAGCAGGGCCGCCGGTTCGGCGACCGCCGGGAGATTTACCTTTTCCAGGACAAAATCGGAATGGGCAAAATCCCGTTTAGATTTCATGATTTCCTTTGAGGGGATGAAACGCAGCGGCGCGCCGAGAATCCCGCCCGCCTCGATCAGCCCCGCCTCATCGCTCTTGATGTCCGCCGAGGCGATGCAGCGCACCTCTTCGAGGGCCACCCCTTCGTCTGCCAGCGTTTCGCGGATAGCCGAGACAAGAATCTCCGCGGAGGTCCCCCGCCTGCAGCCGATGCCGACGATCACCGACTTCACAGCCTCGGTCGTGGTCGTGACGATCGGCTCCGCCCCTGTAAGATTTCCTATGCGAATGGCCAGATCGTTCGCCCCCCCCTCGTGACCGGAAAGAAGGCTTATTGACCACCTTCCGCCGACATCCAGCACGACGACGGCCGGGTCTTTGTACTTGCTTTGAACAAGGGGGGCGATTGCCCGGACAACGACGCCGCACGGAGCGGCATAGACAAGATTCCGGCAGACCGGAAAGAGCTTGCTTGTCAACTCGGCGATTTTTGAAAAACGCTCCACCGTCGCGATCGGCCCGGATGGCCGGGTAATGTCAGCTTCGCTCTCTGCGGCCTCGGCGCCAGACAGATCGCTCCGGGGATTTCCGGCGGCCGGACCATTCCCGGACGCCGCAGCGCTCACCGAGTCGTGGACAAAGAGCGTCGTGTCCGGAATCTTTCCGGCAAGCGGCCCCAGAAGCCTTGCCCCTGCCTCGGACAGGGTGACGAGCGCCGTCTCCATCTACGCCTGCCCCTTTCGGAAGCCGTGCGAGAAGGCCGCGTCGTACAATTTTGACGCGGGGATGTCGCGGGCAAGCGCCTCGCCGACAACAATCATTGCCGTGGCGTTGATGTGTTTTGCCCGCGTCTTTGCGGCGATGTCGGCCAGCGTTCCCCGGATAATCAGCTCGTCGGGCCACGAGGCGCGCCAGACGACGGCGGCCGGGCAGTCCCTGCCGTATGTGGCGCTCAGCGTTTCGGCAACCGCGTCGATCTTCGCGATGGAAAGAAAGATGCAGAGGGTTGCATGCGTTTTGGCAATCTTTTCGAGTTCCTGCTCCGCCGGAAGCGGGGTGCGCCCCGATGTGCGCGTGAGGACGATCGTCTGCGCCCTTTCCGGGGCGGTAAGTTCCGTCTTCAGCGCGGCTGCGGCAGCCTGAAAGGAGCTGACGCCGGGGGTGACGTCATAGTCGATCCCCAGCGCATCGAGCGCGTTCATCTGTTCGCGCGTCGCCCCGTAAATGGATGGGTCGCCCGAATGGAGACGCACCACGTCGATTTTTTGCTCCTGCGCCTTTTTGTAAACGGCGACAACCTCGTCGTGCGACATCCCGGCCGAATCGTAACACTCCGCATCTTTTGAAATAAGATCAACGACTTCAGAACTCACCAGCGACCCCGCGTAGATGCATATCCGTGCGGCGGCAAGGAGTCTGTCCGCCTTTTTCGTGAGCAACTCCGGGTCCCCCGGTCCAGCCCCGACAAAATGAACCATCATCGATTTTCTCCTTTGTCGGCACGCACCAGAATGACCGACAGATACCCCGCCTCCGGGTTTTGGGCGCGCATGCGGCGCAAATCGGTCTCTATGCATTGGTTTGCCATCGTCGCATGCGAGACAAAAATCGCCTGATCAAGGAGCCCCGTTTCGTCGAGGATATCGAGGATCGCGTCCAGGCGTTTCCCGATCTTCATCAGGATCACCGTTCCCCCCAGCGCGAGGGCATTCCGGACGGCGGCGAGGTCGTCGGCGGCGGGAATGATCGTAATCGGCCTCTTGCCCTCTCCGACGGGGAAATCGGTCAGGGCAGCCGCCGCGGAAAAGGCGGCAATCCCCGGAACGGTGACGGTTTTCAGGTCGGGGAGTCTCTTTTTGATCGCCCTGAGCAGATAGATGTACGTTGAATAGAGAAGCGCGTCGCCCAGCGTGAGAAAGCAGACATCCTCCCCCGATTCAAGGATTTCGGCGACCTCCGCCGCCGCGCCGCTCCACTTTTCGTCTAATTCGCCTCTGTCCGCCGTCATCGGAAAGACCAGCTCATGGACAATTGTCTGAGCGCCCACAAGGCCGCGGGCAATGTTCAAGGCAACGCTTTCCGCCGCCGTTCTTGCCTTCGGGACAAACAGATGGCGCGAAGCAGAGATAAGGCGCGCCCCCTTGAGCGTGACCAGTTCCGGATCGCCCGGCCCGATCCCGATCCCATACAGTGTTCCCGTCTTCTTTCGATCACTCATCAAACAAGTCTCTCCTTACGGCCAGAATGATGGCCCTCGTCGATACACGCAGTTGCGTCAGTTCATCCGGCGCTGTCTCGGCTATCCGCTCGCCGGGAAGGGTTAGCTCCTCGCAGAGAAAGACCCTTCTGTCCGCGCCCAGCTCCTTGAGGATGCCGGATATCCACCGGAGTCCCTCTGTCCTTCCTCCGAGCAGAACGAGCTTTCCGCAGGCGTTAAGCTCGCGGGCCGTGATCTCCGGGTTTTCCTTATGCGCGGAGATGATGACGGCGTCGTGCCAGGGAAGCCCCAGCCTCGCAAAGGCGACCTGAACGGCGCTGATTCCGGGGATCACCTCGCAGTTTTTTCGCCCGAAATGGCGGATGACCGGCTGCGCCAGGCTGAACACCCCCGGGTCTCCGGTTGCCAGCACGACCACCTGTTTTCCCTGATCGCGCCGGGCGGCGATCTGCCTGATCGTCCCTTCGATATCGACGCCGGAGTCGATCCGCTCGGCAGGGGACTCCGGAAAAAGCCTCTCCAGGCGGCTCGATACGATCAGCACATCGGCCCCAAGCGCGGCGTTGCGCGCGGCCGGGGTGATGAGATCATCCGCGCCGGGACCGCATCCCGCAATGATCACCTTCTTCAATTCCATAAATCCAGCTCTCCCGCCCCGCCGAGGATGTGACCGGCAAGATCAATAATAACCACGGCGACAATCAATCCGCCTCCCGTCCGGGTTTGGACGGCTGTTTTCACCGCCTCGGCAATCCCTCCGGCTAAAAGTTGGCGCCTTTTTTCATCGAGCGCCATGAAGATTCCCTCGACCGTCGGCGATTTTTCCGGTGGAACGGCGAAAAGCTCCCGATAAAATCTCTCGACAGTCGGAATCGCGCTTGCAGAACGGCTGGAGTGGGTGTCCCACCCGTCGTCGATCAGTTTGGCCAGCTTGCCGGGATGGCCGAGCGTCAGAAGCGCCTCAAACGGGTGCTTCAGCGCCTCGTCCATCGCGAGCCCCCACTCGTTTCCCACCTCGATGATCTGCTCCGGCAGGGTTTTGAATTTTGCCCGCGCCGCCCTCTCGCCGATATGTCCGGGAACCAGAACGGGCCTTTTCACCCCGGCCGCAGCGGCAACGCTGAACGAGCAGCGCACCGTCTCCCGGATCGCGGCAAGGCTGAACGGGCGGACAATGCCGGTTGTTCCGAGGATCGAAATACCGCCTTCGATTCCGAGTCGGGGATTGAAGGTTCTGGCGGCCAGCAGTTCGCCGTTTTCGACCGAGATTGCAACGTCAGCTCCGCAGTCGGCAACCTCGCGGATTGCCTCTGCGATCATCCTGCGCGGGACGGGATTTATCGCCGGCTCTCCGGGTGGAATCGACAGCCCCGGTTTCGTCACAATCCCGACCCCTTTGCCGGCAACGAACCGCACCGCGCCGTCGTCACGCAGCAAGAGCGCGGCGGAAATCAGCGCCTTGTCGGTGACGTCCGGGTCGTCGCCCGCGTCCTTCCGGACGGCTGCCACCGCGACCGCGCCATCCATCTTCACGTCAACAATCGGGATAAACAGTCTTTTATTGTCGGGAAGCGGGATATCGACGCCGTCCACGCTTTTCCCCGCGCACAGAAGCAGCGCTGCCGCCTTTGCCGCCGCCGCCGCGCAGCTTCCCGTGGTGTATCCCTCGCGCAATGTCTTCATTTTTTCTGAATTCAGCGGTTATCCCCAATTTATGAACATTAAACTTCGTTTTGTGAACACTAAGCTTCGCTTTCCATGCCGCTGTCCCGTGCGGCGTCGCGGAGGTGCTGGATATAAATCCTGCCGATCTCCGGATTTTCCCCCAACCCCTGAACGGCTGGAATGACCTCGATGCCGCTGGCATTCAGGACGGTTTTCCAGGAATCCTCCTCATCGCCGGCCATGTCGTTGATCGCGTGGTCGCCGGCGACGATCATGAGCGGCTTCAGAAACACCTTTGCGATGCCGTCTTTTTTGAGTTCCGATACCAGATAATCCACCGGAGGGAACCCTTCAAAAGTCCCGATGTAAATGCTCTGTCCGGGGTAGGCCTTTCGCAGAGTCTCCTGAAATTCCAGATAGATGCCGGACGACAAATATTCGTTTCCGTGCCCCATGTAAACGAGCGCGGCGTTATTTTCGGCGGCCTGAGCCAGATCGGGGGCAAGCGCCCGGGCGGCAATCTCCAGGTCTTTAAAGTAAGGATATTGGCGGCCTTTTTTCCCCAGAAGCGGTCTTCCCAGGGCAATCTTTTTGAAGGGCCGCTGCTGCGGATTAACCGTCGTCATCGCCAGAAGCCCATCGACGCAGGATTTCAAATCAAGGTATTCAACCCCTTCAAAGACGTGGGTCGGCTGAACGATGATGGCGTTGTACCCCTCGTCCTGCAGATCGGCTATTGTCGCAAGCGGCGTTTTGACGTGGAGAATCTCCTCGGGAATGTCGCTGTGTTCCCGTAAAAACGCCTCGTCGCCGCGCCTCTTGCGCCATATCTTCCGGATGACGTTCGAGGTAAAGGCCATGCTGACTTTCACTCCCGGAAAGGCCTCCCGCACCTGGCTCTGAATCTTCAGCAGCGATGAAAGCGCGGACGGATAACTGGTGCCGAACTGCGCGAGAACAATGGCAAATTTCCCCTTTTTGTTTTCCATGTGCAAACTCCCTTTTTTCTTAACGTCTCTTCAATCCCCATAAACACGATAAAACGCGGTTTTTCGGCGTGTTATCCGGCAAAGACCACCGTATGCGCCCCGAACGACTGCATCTGCAGATCGATGCCGTAGAGCTTCCGCAGATTTTCCAGCGTCATTGCCTCCCGACCGCCGGCGGCGAGTATGCTGCCCCCCCTGAGCAGTGTGAAGGCCGTCCCGAAACGGAGCGCGAGATTGACGTCGTGCATCGCGACAATCGCCGTCAAGTCCCGGTTTTTTATCTCTTCGCTGATCAGCTCCATCACCTCGTGCTGGTTTTTCAGATCGAGATTGCTCGTCGGTTCGTCGAGCATGACAACCTCCGGATCCTGAACCAGGGCGCGGGCCAGCGCGACCTTCTGCAGCTCGCCGCTGCTGAGCTCCAAAAGCGACCGGAGGGCAAACTCTTCCAGATGCAGTCTTTTGAGCACATCGATCACCACCTCCTCGTCATGAGGTCCGATACTCCAGGAGATGTAGGGTTTTCTTCCCAGAAGGAGATAATCCGCGACCGTCAGGCTGCTGAGTTCGTGCCGATGGGGAACGTAGGCCACCCGGCGGGCGATTTCCGTCCCCGAAAACGCCGACAGAGGGGTATCGCCCAGCAGTATTGCGCCGTTGTCCGGTTTGATCTGGCGGTCCAGAAGTTTGAGCAGCGTCGATTTCCCGGCGCCGTTTACCCCAAGCAGGACATGCAGTTGCCCCTTTTCAAAGACGCATGAGATATTGTCAAGAATGGTCTTCCTGCCGTATCCGAATGACAGGCCGGAAACACGGAAGGCCATCTATCGTTCACCCTTTCCAAAGAGCAGCATCAAAAAAACCGGCGTTCCAAAAAACGAGGTGATGACTCCCGCCGGCAGGGCAATCGAGGAGAGAATACCCCGACCCAGCAGATCGGCAAGCATCAAAAGCAGAACCCCCAGCAGCGCCGAAAGGGGGAATAGAAGCCTGCTGTCCTCTCCCACGAGGCGGCGGCCGATGTGCGGCGCGACAAGCCCGACAAAACCGAGAATCCCGAAGACGGCGACGGTCGCAGCCGTTGCCAGTGAGGCCATCAGCATCGTTGTCAGGCGCAGCCTCTCGACGTTGACGCCGAGGCTGCGGGCGACGTCATCCCCGGCCAGCATCGCGTTATAATTGAAACGGTTGAGAAAATAGTAGATGGTTGCAGCCAGGGCGGTCGCGGCCACGATCGCAAGTTCGCGCCAGCTTCCCCGGGTCAGGTCGCCGAAACTCCAGTTTACAATCGCCGCCAGTTGCGTTTCGTCGGCAAAATACTGCAGAAGGGTCACCCCGGCCATGAAAAACGTGCTGAGCGCCACCCCGGCGAGAATCATCGTTTCGCGGTTGGAACGGCGCAGCCTGGCCAAAACGACAATGACCGCCGTGACCATCAGCGAAAAGAGAAATGCGGAAAGGCTGACAAGGATGGTGTCGCTTATGCCGAAGCGCTCCTGATAAAAGCCGGGTCGATTCATTCCGGTGATCGTGATCGCCAGGGCCGCGCCGAACGCCGCCCCCTGCGAAATGCCGAGCGTCGAGGGGGCGGCGAGCGGGTTTTTTAGTACGGCCTGTAGCGCAGCCCCCGCCAGGGCCAGGCTGATTCCTCCCAGGAGCGCGCCGGCAATCCGGGGGAGGCGTATCTGCCAGATCACCAGACTGGCCGTCGATGATTCCCCTCCAGCCATTTCCCGCCATATCTGGCCGAAGGGAATAGAAACGGCGCCGCTCGTCAGAATAACGATCAGTATCGGCGGCAGCGTGACCGCCGCCATCAAAACGTACAGCGCCCGTCGGCGGCGATACGCCGACCAGTTGTTTTTTACCGTTTCCATCGTATCTCCACAAGCGGCTTGAAACCGCCGAAATTGTTTTTCATTTCCGCGTAGAGGGGGCGACCGTAGAAAAATGCGTAAAGCTCGTCGGCCTTTTTCGCGATTTCGATATCACGAAACGCCTCCGGGTACAAAACCTTTCCGACATACCACGCCTCGGCAAGCACAGTCGCGGGATCGGCGCTGTAGTAATGGGGCAGAAGTCCATAAACGCGCCCCTCCCTGATGGCGGGAAGCTCCCGATAGACGGGCGAGGAAAGCTCCCCGGCGGCGGAGTCGAGTCCGCTTTCGGAGACGAAAATCACGTCGGGAGAGAGCGTCAAAAAAACCTCCCGCTCCAGCGTGAAACGCCCCTTGATCAGGGTCCGGGCAACCGGAAGCGCATCGACGACATTGATCGCACCGGCCATCTGAAACGGCGGATAGGCGCGGCTGGTTCCCATCAATCCGTGGCCGACCCGGAACTGAAGCCCGCCCACGTAAGCCCTTTTTCGTTCACCCTGGGGAATTTGGGTTATCCGGGCGGCAAGCTCTGCCTTCTCCTTTTCGATCCGGCTGATGCATCTTTTTGCCTGTTCAGTTTTGCCGCAGATACTGCCGGCAAGCCTCAGCGTCTGGTAAAAACGTGTCTCTCCGGCGCCGAGTTCCCCCGGCGGCAGAACGACGACCGGGATGCCTGTCTGACGCTGGAGCTGGTCGGCACTGTCTGCCACCCCGCCGGTAAAGACAACCTGCGGCTTCAGGCTGATGATTTTCTCCGGAAGAGGATTCTGGCGGCTCCCGACAGCGGGAAGCCCAGCCAGCCCGGGGTTTGCCATGCTGTAGGTGCGCCCCTTCTCGCCGATCCAGTGCATCGAGGAAAGCTCTTCATTTTCCACCCCGACTACCCTGTCGGTGCAGTCAAGACAGCACAGGACGCTCAGCGCCCCCTGCAGGGCGACAACCCGCTCGATTTTCTCCGGCAGAACAACCTTTCGGCCCGCCATGTCGGTGATCACGCCCGCCTGAATCGGGGCAGCAAAAAACGCCAGGGATAATCCGACCAGCGCCGCACCCGTCATTTTTCTTTTATGAACATTAAGCTTGATGAACTCGTCAAAAGTACATTTTCCCCTCCCCTTGCGGGAGGGGATT
>DYTH01000062.1 GCA_020726025.1 Syntrophus aciditrophicus
TTCCGGCTTTCGCCGGAATGACGGTTTTTGGACTTTTGACGAGTTCATCAATTTTAACTTGACAGTCGAAGGAGTTGATGAGAAACGTACCACCGTACGTTTGCAATTTTTTCACCATGGGACTTATCTGGCAATACCCTGACATCGGCCTTAAGAGAAACTATTTCAACTACACATGAAAAAAAACATGGATTCGCAGGCAAATTCACTTTTCGGCTCTTCCAGATTCAATTTTCCGGATTTGATTGATTTTCTGCCGGATGCCACGTTTATGGTCGGTCTTGACGGCAGGGTAATCCTCTGGAACCGGGCGATGGAGTCCATGACCGGGGTTGCCGCATCGGCAATGCTGGGCCGGGGAGACTACGAATACTCGATCCCCTTTTATGGGGAGAGACGGCCGATGCTTATTGACATCGTCATGCATCCGGAGCTTGCCTTTTCCGACCGGTATTATCTGTTTAAAAAAACGGATGATCTGCTCTCCGGGGAAACCGTGGTTCCCAGCCTGAAAGGAAGTAACCGCCATCTGTGGGGAAATGCCATGCTCGTGCGCAACAGCGAGGGCGTTGTCATCGGCGCCGTGGAGACGATCCGGGACATAACCGATGTAAAAATCTCCTTGGATCGTTTACTGGCGCAGATGGAAAAATACAGGCATGCTTTTGAAAATATTCAGGATGTCTATTATGAAGTGAATCTCGACGGAACATTCATCGAGATTTCTCCGTCGGTGAAAAATGTTCTGGGCTGGCAGAGAGAGGAACTGATCGGGACATCCGCGGCCCTGCTCTATGCCGAACCAGCCGACAGGAATATTTGTTTGCGCAGCATCACAAGCAATGGCGGTGTTGACGATTACGAAATAACGATGAAGCGCCGGGATGGATCGTTGCTCAATGTCTCGATAAATGCCAGATACTTCCCCGGAGATGATCATGATCCTCCCCGTAATATAGGTTCCATTCGAAATATTACCCCGCGCAAGAAGGTTGAAGAGGCGCTCCGGACCAGCGAAGAGAGATACAGGACGCTCATCGAAAATATACCTGTTGCCATAAACCGGACGACCCCGCCGCCGAACGACCGCTTTTTGATGGTCAATCCCGCCTTTCTGAAGATGTTCGGGTTTGCCAGTGAAAGTGAAGTCCTGATGCGTGATCCGGTGGAGACCTATTTTGATCCCGAAGAACGGAAAATATTTGCCAGGCAGGTTGTCGAAAAAGGAGGGCTTAACGCCTGCGAAATGCGCTTCCGCAAAAGGGACGGCTCAACGATTTGGGGGGCGATGACGGCCAGGGCTGTTTACGACAAAAAGAGCGGGGAACCGCTGTTTTTTGACTGCATCATTGAAGATGTCACCGAACGTAAAAAGACCGAAGAAGAGATGAGGCGCCTTGCTTACTACGACGCCTTGACAGGGCTTCCCAACCGGGCGCTCTTCATGGACCGCCTGAACATGGCCATCGCACGGGCTTCTCGTGAGAAAGGCCGGGTCGCTTTGATGATGTTCGATCTCGATTTTTTCAAGGATGTAAACGACACCATGGGTCATCTGGCCGGAGATCAGCTATTGCGGGGGGTTGCACGGCGCCTGCAAAAACAGTTGCGCAAGAGCGATACAATCGCCCGTCTGGGCGGCGACGAATTCATGGTCATCTACGCCGGTGTGAGTGACCACAGTCAGGTTGACATGCTTGCCGGCAAGCTCCTTGATCTCTTTGGCAGGCCGTTCCGATTGGACAAAAAGCAGGTGAGAATTACCGCAAGTATCGGTGTTGCCGTTTACCCGGATGATGCGGGCGATCTGGACATGATGCTTCGCAAGGTCGATGTCGCCCTCTACAGGGCAAAAGACAACGGCGGCAACACCAGCATGCGTTGTTCAGACGCGAACGAAGAGAAAAGCGCAGTCCGTTTAAGCAGGGGCCGTTTTCCCAATTATTTGAATTTTGCAGGGAATAACGACCAGGCAGAGCCCATGGACCGTTGACGTTCTTTATATGTACATATCAATTCTCTGAAAGGGGTAAATGAAATGGCGGTAGCGAAAAAGATTCATGGTTTTATGACGGCGGGTTCTTTCATCCGAAAGATGTTCGAGGATGGTGTGCGTCTCAAAAAGGAATTTGGGGCCGAAAACGTCTTTGATTTCAGTCTCGGCAATCCAAATCTTGAGCCACCCGAGGATTTTAAAAAGAGATTGCGGGAGGTTGCAGCCTCTGAAGCGCCCGGAACGCACATGTACATGCAGAATGTCGGCTACGCTGAAGCGCGCGCCGCCGTTGCCGGGGAGCTTAACCGCTCCCAGGGGGCGTCTGTCACGGAGGATGAAATCATCATGACCTGCGGCGCGGGTGGGGCGCTGAATGTCATTTTAAAGACAATTCTCGACCCGGGCGACGAGGTGATCAGCCCGGCCCCGTTTTTTGTGGAATACCGTTTCTATGTTGACAATGCGGGCGGGGTTCTTCGCGATGTCAGGACAAACGAAGATTTTTCGCTGAATATAGAGGCGATTCAGGGGGCGGTTAACGAAAAGACACGGGCAATCCTGCTGAACTCGCCCAATAACCCCACGGGTAAAATTTACGATGAAGCCTCCCTGAAGGGGCTGGCCGACATGCTTGAGAGCAGCCAAAAAAAGTACAACCGTCAAATATTCCTGATTTCCGACGAGCCGTACCGGGATATCGTCTATGACGGCAAGAAGGCCCCGAGCGTTTTTACTGCCTGGCCGTCGAGTTTTATCGCCACTTCGTATTCGAAGAGCCTTTCCATTCCCGGCGAGAGAATAGGATTTATTGCAGTCAACGCGAAAATGGCGGATCTGAAAGAAGTGATCGGTGGACTTGCCCTTTGCAACCGGATTCTCGGTTTCGTAAACGCCCCCGCCCTCATGCAGCGGGTCATCGCCGGGATGCAGGGTGTTACGGTGGATATCGAAGCCTACAGGCGCAAGAGGAACCTCCTGTGCGACGGCCTGGCTTCGGTCGGGTACGATGTCGTCAAACCGGAAGGGGCCTTCTATCTTTTCATGAAAACGCCGATTGCCGACGATGTGCGCTTCACCGATCTGCTCCGAGAAAAGCGGATCCTTGTTGTCCCCGGAAGCGGATTCTACGGGCCGGGCCATGTACGGATTGCCTATTGCGTTGAGGATTCTACCATTACGGGGGCGATAGCGGGGTTCGGAGAGGTTCTGAAAGCCCTGCGCTGATTCTCAGGACGATGTTTTGCCTGAATCTGCTGCTCCCGATTGCCGTGACCTTTCTCGGGGGCTTTCAATCGTACAGGATTTTAAAATCGGTGAAACTCCCGTCCGCGTCTTCTTCGGTAGAATCGACGTGATCGACCCGGGCGGGAGGATGTCCGGTCTTGCACCAGGCAAGCATCCTATCGACCTTGTCGTGAGCCCCCTCGAAAACGGTTTCCACCCGCCCGTCAGGCCGGTTTTTAACCCATCCGGAAAGTCCCAGTAAATGGGCCTGTCTTTGGGTATTTGCCCGAAAATAGACACCCTGGACGCGTCCGGAAATGATGACGCGGAATCGTTTTCCTTCTGAATGGTTATTCATTTTTTACAAGGGCGATAAATGCGGTTTCATCGATAACGGGCGTGCCCAGTTTGCGGGCGTCATCGATTTTGGAGCCGGGCGAATCTCCGGCTACGACGTAACTTGTTTTTTTAGTCACCGAACTTCCAACCGTTCCCCCGAGGGTCTCCACGAGCTGCTTTGCCTCGTGACGGCCCGTGTTTTCAAGCGTGCCGGTAAAGACGAAGTGTTTTCCCCAAAGGGGGGAATATTTGAGAGGTTCTTCGTTTATCGGGGAAACGCCTGCAGCCCGCAGTTTTTCGAGAACGCGGAGATTGGCCGGTTCCCGGAAAAAATCAAAGATGGAGGCGGCGACTTCCGGGCCGATATCCCTGATTTTTTGAAGCTCTTCTGATCCGGCCGCGCCAAGCTCATCGAGGCTTCCGAAGGCGCCGGCAAGGAGTTTCGCCGTCCGTTCTCCCACATGGCGAATGCCCAGCGCAAAAATAAAGCGCGCAAGCGTTGGTTTTTTGGCGCCTTCAATCGCTTCTATCAGGTTTGTCGCCGATTTGTCCGCCATTCTCTCCAGAGAAAGAAGTTTCTCCTTTGTCAAAAAGAAGAGGTCTGCCGGATCGGATACCAGCCCGGCGGATACAAGCTGTGCCGCCATTTTGTCGCCCATGCCGTCGATATCGAGAGCCGGACGTGAGGCGAAATGGGAGATGTGTTCCCGAAGCTGGGCCTGACAGGAGAGGTTTATGCATCGAAGCGCCACCTCGCCCTCAATTCGGACGACACGGGCCCCGCATTCGGGGCATTGCTCCGGCATGGTGAAGGGTTTTTCGGAGCCGTCTCTTTTTTCCCGGTCCACAGAAACAACCTCCGGAATCACATCCCCGGCACGCTGGACGATGACTGTATCGCCGATCCGCAGATCCTTCTTGCGGATTTCATCTTCGTTGTGCAGGGTTGCCCGGCTTACCGTAACCCCTCCCACATGAACCGGCTTCAATACCGCCACCGGCGTCAGAACCCCGGTTCTTCCGACCTGGACGATAATATCCTCGAGAGTTGTCCGTTCATGAACGGGGGCGAATTTGCAGGCGATTGCCCAGCGGGGACTTCTGGCGAGCGCCCCGAGCTGCTGCTGAATTCGCAGACTGTCAACCTTGATGACAACCCCGTCAATCTCGTAAGGAAGCTCTGCGCGGATCTGGTTTATATGGTGATAATAGTCGATGCACGCCTGAAGGCCGATACCCGTCCTGACCAGCGGGTTTACCTGAAATCCCCATCGGGCGAGGGATTCGAGTGTTTCTTTCTGGGTCGGAAAGGGGATTCCTTCGGTTGCGGCGATTGCGTAGCAAAACAGTGTAAGGGGGCGGCGCGCGGTGATTCGCGAGTCCAATTGGCGCAGAGAGCCAGCCGCCGCGTTGCGCGGATTGGCAAATGGGGGAAGCCCTTCCTGGTCGCGGCGGCGGTTGAGCTTGACCAAAGCCGCCTTTTCCATGCACACCTCGCCGCGTATCTCCATTTTTTCTGGAAAGGGGTTTGCTTTTGGCTCGGGAGCTGTCGGCAGGTCATCGGGGATGACTCGCGGGAGTGACGGAATTGTCAGGATATTTTGGGTAACGTTTTCACCTGTCGTACCGTCGCCACGGGTTGCGCCGGTTGTAAAGCGCCCGTTTTCGTAGAGAAGACTGACTGCAAGGCCGTCCAGTTTCGGCTCGACCGTATAGGAAATGGATTCTTCGCCGGAGATACTCCGGCAGCGGCGGTCGAAATCAATAATTTCCGCCTCGGAAAAGCTGTCCGTTTTCATCGGGAAGACATCTTTCAGGCTTAACATGGTGGTCAGATGGACTACCGGGCTGAATTTTTCGAGCGGCGGCGACCCGACCCGCTGGGTCGGCGAGTCCGGCCTGGCCATGTCCGGGAATGCGCTTTCGAGTTGGGTAAGCTCCGCAAGAAAGAGGTCATACTCCGAGTCCGTTATCTCGGGATCATCCAACTGGTAATAGCGCTGGTTGTGGTATTTTAAGGCCTCGCGCAGCAGGTCAATCCTTATTTGCGCCTCATGTCGATCCATCATTTTCAATCCTTGACCAGGCGAAGATTCGGTTTTCCTTTTTGGGGGAGGGGTGTCGGCATCGGTTTGTCAGAGTGCATCTTGAGGATCTGCTCGTTGAAGATTTCATTTTTAGCCCTGACGGCATTGATGATGAAAAAGATGATCACGGCTTTTTCCCACTCTTTCGATGGCTGAAAGCTTTCCATACGGTTCTTGTATTTTCCCCATAAAGAAGCCAGGGACGCCTCGTCAAGGGAAAGTATCTGCTGCGCCATTTTGTCAAGGGAAGATTCCAGCATCTTTTAGCTCCCGGCTGTTTTTAGCTGGATACTAATGTTACGGACGATGAAAGTCAAACAGTAAAAAAGAATCGTCAAGGAGATAAAAAATGCTTGTCTTTTGAATCATCTCATTATATCTCAACAACCCTGTTGTCCATCAGCCGGGTTACGATTGTCTGCATCCAGTTTGTGTTGGCGGGATAGTTTTTCTCAAACCATCATTGACAGCCGGGAGGATATTGATTCAATGGAGATAATTTCTGCCGCGTGGCGAGAAGCTTATATAAAAGGCGAACAAAAACAGGGCGGTTGTGTTTTATGCAGGGATTCTGTGCGCGAAGAGGGGCTGGTTGTTTACGAAGGGAAAAACGCCTATGTCATGGTGAACCGCTACCCCTACACGGGCGGTCATTTGATGGTTGTCCCTTTTCGCCATGTAAGCATTTTGAAAGATATTTCAGGCGACGAGAGGATGGAGCTGTTTTGGCTTGTTGATATTTCCGTTCAGGTACTTACAGAAGCCATGCAGCCGGACGGTTTAAATATCGGCATGAATATCGGAAAATCGGCCGGTGCGGGCATAGAAAGCCATCTCCATATCCATGTCGTTCCCCGCTGGTCGGGAGATACCAATTTTATAACCGTCATAGGCGATGTCAGGGTTATTCCTTCGGATGTTTTTACAACCGCCAGGGAACTCAGACCATATTTCAGCAGGTTCGGAAGGGAGGCCGACAGATGAATGTAATCTATACCATCATCGGTGCGATTGTTGTCTTGTTTTTAATCACCTTTTCCTTAGACAACACGGATACGGTGAGATTGCACTACTATGGTTATTTCGAGCGTCAACTGCCGGGCTACATGCTCATTTTTCTCTCTTTTCTGGTGGGGGTTGTCTTTACGGGGATACTCGGGGTCGTTGAAAGATTCCGCATGTCGCGCACTATTAACCGTCTCAACAAGACGATCAGGGATCTTCATCGCGAAATGAGAGACCGGGATAATACCTCCTCACCGTTTTATTCAGAGAGTCAGAACAAAAAAAATACATCAGACGAAGTCGAATCTTCACCGGGTAAAATCTGAAGGTTTCATTGCGTTAAAACACGTTGATCGAACAGGAGAGAAGTGTATGCATTTTGGAGGAATAGAAGAGAGTCTCGCGTCCTATGACGATGCCGAGTTTGTGGTGGTTCCCGTTCCCTATGATCTGACGTCAACGTACCAGCCGGGATCGCGGCGTGGTCCGGGGGCAATTATCGACGCCTCTGCCAACATGGAGCTCTACGATGATGAACTCGGGAAGGAAACCTGCACGGTCGGCATCCACACACTGCCGCCAATCGAGGTGGATGCCCGTGGTCCCGCAGAAATGACCGAGGCTGTCCGCAGGGCAATTTCCGTGGTTGCGGCCGACGGCAAGACGCCGGTCATGCTTGGAGGAGAACACAGCATCTCCTTCGGCGCCGTTCAGGCGCTGAAAGAATACTACCCGTCGTTGATGGTGCTGCAGTTGGACGCCCATGCGGACCTGCGGGATTCCTACCAGGGCACGCCCTACAGCCACGCCTCTGTCGCCCGGCGCATATCCGGAATCTGTCCTCTTGTCCAGGCGGGAATCAGAAGTTTCAGCCCTGAAGAGGCCCAATTCATGAAGACAAGCTCTGTCCGAACCTATTCGTCTGATTTTATTCGAACCCATGAAAACTGGTGCGACGAGATATGCGCCAACTTGAGCGGCGATCTTTACATTACCTTCGACATCGATGCCCTTGACCCTTCCATCATGCCCGCCACGGGGACGCCCGAGCCGGGCGGAATTCTCTGGCATGAGGCCCTCATGCTTCTTCGGGAAGCGGCGAAACGGTGCCGAATCCGCGGATTCGATCTTGTGGAGCTTGCCCCGATTCCGGGAATGATAGCCCCTGACTTTCTGGCCGCCAAGGTCGTTTACCGGATGATGGGCTATTTTTCGACAAAAATGGCCGGATAATTTTTCCCTGCGGAAGAGACGCCATGCCACATACATCCTTTGCCTCTTTTTTGTACATTTTTTCGTCGTTTCTCGGTTTTGCGGTCTTCCTCGGGCTTGCCGCCTTTTCCGTTTTTCGGGGCGGCGGCAAGAGGATCAATATCCTGTTTGCCTCTATTTGTCTTCTCGGCGCCATTCTCAATGCCGACGTGGCCCTTGTTTACATGCTGGCCGACGAGCGCATCGCCCTCAACGTGGACAGAACCGTCCACTTTTTCTTCGTATTCAGTGTCCCGATCTACATCCGATTTGTGCATGAGTTTTTGAAAATTCGCAATTTTCGCTGGCTGGAAAACGTGGCCTGGATTCTGACTGCATTTTTTCTGGCGGTAATCCCCACAAATCTCTATATAAACGGTTTCCATTATTACTCTTTTGGGAGAATCGCCCGGGCAGGGCCGCTGTTTTACATCTTTGCTTCAGTTTCCCTTTTTACCGTTTCATACTGCCTGATTGTCCTCTGTCGCGCCATGCGGCATTCAGCCGACAACGTTGAAAGAAACAGGATAAAGTACATCTTCGGGGGTCTCGGTTTTTCGACCATCCTCCTTTCTTTTACCATGCTTCCGGTCATGGGCATCCCCTTCTATCCTCTCGGAAATTTCAGTTTCATCCCGGCGTTTTTCCTCGCCTTCGGCGTTCTCAAGTACGATCTTCTCGATATGGGAACGCTCATCCGCAAGGGAGCGGCCTATGTCATACTTACCGGGATACTTACGGCGCTTTACATTACGTTCATCTTTTTGTTCAATGCATTCTTCATCAACACGTTCGGCAGCAGCTCCTTCATTTTTTCAATCATCATGGCCCTGGTTATTGTGCTTTTATTCAACCCTCTGCGTGATTTTACACAAAGACTCATTGACGGCCTGTTCTTTCTGGGGCACTACGATTACCACGGGCTTCTCAAAAAAATAAGCGGACAACTGGCGACTCTTCTGAAACTCGATCAGATCAGGGAACTTCTTGTCCATGAAATCAAGGAAGCCATGCAGGTAGAGAGGGTTCTTTTGATCGTCAAAAATGCAGGCCGTTATCGGATTTTTGGCCCTGGAGAGGAACAAAGAGTTGCCCATGACCTCTCACAGGGCATTGAAATCTTGAGCGGCATATTCACTCACCGGCAGAATGCCATGAGCAGGGGAGCGGCAGCCGGAAAAATACCCGACATGAAAGAAAGGGATGACGTTGATCGTCTTTTTAATGATCTGAATGTTGCACTGGCGGTTTGTCTGCCGTCAAGAGACGGAAACACAGGGATGGTTCTTCTGGGGCAAAAAAAATCGGGCGAACTCTTCGTTGATGAAGACATTGAAATTTTATCCACGATTGCCAACCAGGCGGCAACGGCCATAGAAAATGCGGAAAGTTATGAAGCGCTGGAAAGACTGAATCTGGATCTGGAAAAAATTGTGCAGGAACGAACCAGAGACCTGAAAAAGGCCCTGTCCGATATGGAAATGGCCCAGGAGCAGTTGATCCGCTCGGAAAGCCTTGCGGCGGTTGGACAGCTTGTGGCGGGGGCCGCGCATGAGCTGAACAATCCGATTGCCGGGGCAATGAGCCTTGTGGAAACGAGCGCGGAGACCATTGCCGAATGGAAGACGCCGCTTGACGGCAAGGATGAGGTTGTCGAGGATTTGCAGTTTTCCATCAAGGAGTTGAGGCGCTCCGCCGGGATTATCCGCAGCCTGCTCGATCTTTCCCGGCAGACCCAGACGTATGTGGAGCCCGTGGAGATAAACCAGGTCATTGACGACGCCCTGAGAATCCTTTACAACCAGTACAAAAACAGTCCTGTGGCGATTGAGAAGAATTACGGCGAAAATATTCCTGCCGTGGAGGGAAATTTCGCGAATCTTGGCCAGGTCATGATCAACGTGATTCAAAACGCCCTGCAGTCGCTGCCGGGAGGTTCCGGAAAAGTCACGCTGACAACCCATTACAGCCAGAAAAATGACTCGGTCGTCATGGAATGCCGCGATGACGGATCGGGCATTCCTGCTGCGGTTGTACATGACATTTTCAAGCCTTTTTTTACCACGAAGGAAGTCGGGAAGGGAACGGGTCTGGGCCTCTATATCTCCCATGAGATCATAAGACGGCACGGCGGGCGCATCGATGTCGAAAGCGAAGAAGGGCAGGGCGCTTCAGTGAAAATTGAAATCCCCTGCAAAAGGAGGAATTCGTGAGTGGATTAATGGTCGTCGATGACGAGGAAGGGGTGCGCCGTTCCCTGAAAAGAGCGCTGGAGCGTGACGGCTATCAGGTAACTCTTGTCCAAAATGGCGAGGAAGCGCTTTCCGTTATTCGCGACAACGGGAAAAAAATTGAAACGGTCATTTCCGACTACCGTATGCCCGGAATGGACGGCCTCGAAACACTCAAGGAAATCGGGCGTTTCAATGGAGATATTACGCGGATTATGCTTACAGGATACGCCACAATGGCCAGCGCCATCGAGGCGGTCAACGAAGGGATCGACGGCTTTTTGACCAAACCTTTTGAAAACGACGAATTGCGATCAAAAATCAAGGAATACACGCTCAAAAAACGGCTCAAACAGTTTGTTTCCGAACAGGTAATGCACGAATTGCAAAAAGACGGCAATGCCCTTTTGCCGAGGCGCTTTACCGTGAGCGTTCTTTTTACCGATATCAGGGGTTTTACTTCGTTTTCCGAGAAATTCGATCCGGCCGAAATAGCCTCTCTATTGAATGAAAGCTATTTTACCCCGGTGGATGAGATCATCTTCCGCCATGACGGCACGCTTGACAAGCATATCGGAGATAGCGTGATGGGCATATTCGGGGCGCCTATTTCCGGTGAAGTGGATCCCTTGAACGCCGTTTCCGCGGCGCTTGAAATCCGTGAAAAGATGGCGGAGATAAACCGGAAAATTAACGATACAGGGCATTCGATCAACGTCGGGATGGGCATTGCCACCGGCGAGGCGATGGCGGGCATCTTCGGCTCGCCACGCAAAAAGGAGTACACGGTATTCGGGACGGCGGTCAATCTTGCCGCCCGTCTGGAGAGTCTGGCTGCTGCCGGTGAAATACTGATCTGTGAAAAGACAATGCGTCACGTTGAAGAAGAAATAGCCACACAAAAAGTTCCCTCTGTTGCCATCAGAGGATTTTCACCCTCTCCTGAGGTGTATCGGGCGCTCCAGCGCAAAAAAGCCACAGGAAAAAACCTTGACAATAATCCTAATGTGGGATAGAAGGCCACTTCACCTTGAGGGTGACTTTGCAATGACGCGGGGTGGAGCAGTCCGGTAGCTCGTTGGGCTCATAACCCAAAGGTCGTAGGTTCGAATCCTGCCCCCGCTACCAAT
>DYTH01000063.1 GCA_020726025.1 Syntrophus aciditrophicus
TATTATAATGTCGTGCATACAAAATTTGGCGAGGCGGTTGTTGTTGGAAGGCAGGAAGGGGATTGTTTTCTGGCGGTCAGGATTATGCTGCCGCAAAAAGAACGCCCGGTTGCTGAAGGTGTGGAAAAAGAGTTCCCCGGGGCGCTTTACAGTCCCAATGCCGGGGCCGGAATATGCAGTCAGATTTCGAAGTTTTTTGAGGGAAGCGAAGCAGTTTTTGATGAGGCCGACAGGGACGAGGGCATCGTCCAGGGGTTTGCCCGGCGGGTATTGACAAAGGCGGCCGAAATTCCGCGCGGTTTTGTGATGACCTACAGCGGACTCGCCGCGAGTATCGGCGTGCCCGGCGGGGCAAGGGCGGTCGGAAACGCGCTGGCCTGGAATCCCTTTCCGCTGGTTTACCCGTGCCATCGCGTCATTCGGGCGGACGGGACGCTGGGCGGATTCGGAGGCGGGTTGAAGCTCAAGAGGGGCCTGCTGGAAATGGAAGGGGTTTTCTTCGACCGGCGGGGAAAAGTGATGCAGGAAAATATCCGGGAAGGGGGAATGAAGTAAATGGCGTTTATTGCACTGCCCGACATCAAGGATGTCGATGATTACACGCGGAGGGTTTTTATCGCAAGCAAGGCAATTACGGGAGAGATCAGCGAAACGGCGAGAATCCTCGCTGTGCGGCCTGATATCATGAAAATGACGAATGTAATGGTCAAGACGCTGCTTGTGGAGGATACGGAGCTTGAGCGCCCGACAAAGGAGTGGATCGCCATTTTTGTCTCGCTGAAAAACGGATGCGCCGTCTGCGTTGACGAGCACAAGCGCATTGCGAAGATGCTTGGAATAACCGAGGCCGAGATAGAGAGGGTTGTTGCGGATGCCAGAACAGCCGATTTTCCGGAAAAAGAGCGGCTGCTGCTGAATTTCTGCCTGAAGATCGCAAGAGACAGCTACAAGGTTCAGCGCGAAGACCTTGACTCCCTTCGGGATGTCGGCTACACCGATTCACAACTCCTCGAAGCCGCGGCGATTGTTGGTTATTTCAATTACATAAACACAATAACCAATGCGATGGGCGCGGGACGATGATCGGGGAGAACGTCTGTCTGCTTTTCCCGGCGCTTGCCGAGATCAAGGCAAGAAGGGCCGGTCATCTGAGCGGGGGCGAGCAGCAGATGCTCACCATCGGCAGGGCCCTCATGGGAAAGCCGGAGCTGCTCCTGCTCGACGAGCCGACCGAGGGACTGGCGCCGCTGATTGTCCGATCGCTGGAAGAGCAGATCCTGAAGCTGAAGGCGACCGGGATGAGTATCCTGCTTTCCGAACAGAATGTCCGCTCCGCCCTGAAGATGGTGGATCGAATCTATGTCATTGACAACGGCTGGATTCGTTTCGAGGGCTCGGTCAGCGAACTCGAGGCCGACAGGGAAATCATGAAAAAATATCTGATGGTGTAGGACGAAGGCTGAAAGACGGCTGATTGTGGATGGTTTTACCTGATGGAGTCGTTAAAATAATTTTTTAAAGGTGCAGACATGAAAACCGTTTCCGTTCCCTCCCGCCGCTGGTATGAAAATGAAGAAAGATTACTGAATTTCCCCGAAAACTGGCAGGTCGATAACCTTACCTCTCCCGGATTCGACAAGCCGGGGCTGACCCCCGCTGAGATCGGGGACAAGATATCCCATCCCGTGGGAGGGGCGACCCTCGAAGAGTTGGCCCGCGGGAAGAAGCAGGCCGTGATCGTCTTTGACGACATGACCCGTCCCACGCCGGTGAAAGACGTTGTTCCCCATGTTCTCGACGCCCTGCACGCAGCAGGAATGGAAAAAGAGCAGATCCGCTTCATCTGGGCGCTGGGAAGCCACGGCGCCTATGATATGGCCAATGCCCGGAAAAAACTGGGCGACGTCGTTGTCGAAAACTATGCCGTTTACAACCATGACCCCTTTCAGAACCTCGTCCGGGTCGGCAGAACGCCGACGGGGGTGGAGGTGTGGTTCAACCGTGAATTCATGAACTGCGACCTGAAGATCGGCATTGGCTGTGTGACCACCCATGTCCATGTGGGATTCAGCGGCGGCGGGAAAATCGTCTTTCCGGGCGTGGCCGGTCTCGAATCGATCAACCAGTTTCACAACCAGCTCTACCGGGATCCCGGCCGGATCGGTCTCGGCAATTTCGATAACAACATCATGCGGGCGGAGTGCGATGCGGCGGCGGAGCTTGCGGGTCTTGACTTCAAAATAGACTGCCTGATCAACCGCCGGGGCGAAATTGCCAATCTCTACGCCGGTCCCTTCAAAAGCACCCACGCCGCCGGCGGTGAAGAGGGACGCGACCATTACGGCATTCCCCATGCCACCGGATACGATGTCGCCGTCTGCAACGCATACGGAAAGGCCAACGAGGCGGTCATTGCCATTTTGGCTGGTTTTACGGCGCTGAATCAGGATGGCAGCGGGACCGCCGTTTTGATTGCCGATTCTCCGGAAGGTCAGGTTCCCCATTACGTGATGCGCGCCTGGGGAAGCGACTACGGCGGCCGCCACTACCAGTCCAGGGCGAAGGGCGAAATAACGCTGGCGTCCATTCTGAAGAGGCTGATCGTTTTCACCCCTTATCCGGACAAAACCATGCTCGACATGGTCTGCCATATCGACGACGTCTCCGTCGTGAAGACATGGCCAGAGACGCTCGCCCTGCTCGAGAAGGACTACCCGGAGGGCGCCCGCGTCGCCGTCATCCAGGACGGCACGATGCAGTACATGAAAGCGAAGCTTAATGTTCATAAAGCGCCATGAAAACATTCGTGCTTGCACTTGATCAGGGGACGACGAGCTCGCGGGCGATTGTTTTTGATGCGGGCGGCCTGCCGGTCGCATCCGCCCAGAAGGAGTTCCGCCAGATTTACCCGAAGCCCGGCTGGGTGGAGCATGATGCCGAAGAAATCTGGTCAACGCAGGCCGGGGTGGCGATGGAGGCGGTTGCCCGGGCCGGGCTCGAAGGCGCCGGTATCGCCGCGATCGGGATCACCAACCAGCGGGAGACCACGGTCGTCTGGAACAGAAAGACGGGGAAGCCCGTTTTCAACGCGATTGTCTGGCAGGACAGACGCACCGCCGATTTCTGCGATACGTTGAAAGAGCAGGGATACGGCAATCCAATTCTTCAGAAAACCGGCCTGGTCATCGACGCCTATTTCTCGGCCACAAAGATAAAATGGATTCTCGATCATGTAAAAAACGCCCGCCGGCAGGCCGAAAAAGGGGAGCTTGCCTTCGGGACGGTAGATTCCTGGCTTGTCTGGAATCTCACCCGGCCGAGGCTGCATGTCACCGACGTCTCGAATGCCTCGCGGACGATGCTCTTCAATATCCACACCCTCCAGTGGGATGCTGAACTTCTCGATCTTTTCGGAATCCCCGCGTCCATGCTGCCGGAGGTTCGCTCTTCCAGCGAGGTGTTCGGCGAATCGGCCGGGCTTTTTTCAGCGCCTGTTCCGATCGCGGGAATCGCCGGAGATCAGCAGGCCTCCCTGTTCGGGCAGATGTGCACAGCGCCGGGAATGGTCAAGAATACCTATGGGACAGGATGTTTTATCATGATGAATATCGGCGATAAGCCGGTTGAATCGAAAAATCGCCTGTTGACGACCGTTGCCTGGAAAATCGGCCGGGAAACCCGGTACGCCCTCGAAGGGAGCGTTTTCATCGGTGGTGCGGTTGTCCAGTGGCTGCGCGACGAGCTGGGCATCATCGGCAAATCGGCGGATGTGGAGACGCTGGCCGCCCAGGCCGCGGACAGCGGCGGCGTCTATTTTGTTCCCGCCTTTGCCGGACTGGGCGCGCCGCACTGGAATCAGCACGCCCGGGGCGCCATCTTCGGCATGACGCGGGGGACCTCGTCCGCACAGATTGCCCGCGCCTCGCTCGAAAGCATCGCCTACCAGACGCTCGATGTCGTCCGGGCGATGCAGAAAGATGCGGGTATTCCCGTCAGGGAGCTGCGTGTGGATGGAGGGGCGACGGTCAATAACCTGCTGATGCAGTTTCAGTCCGACCTGCTGCAGGCGAAGGTGATCCGCCCGAAGGTGACGGAAACCACCGCCCTGGGCGCCGCCTGCCTCGCAGGCCTTGCCGTGGGCTTCTGGAGCGGAATGAACGAGATACGAAGGCAACGGCAGATAGACCGGATATTTTCACCCCGGATGAAGGCCAGAGATACCATGCCGCTGATCAATGGCTGGGCGCGCGCGGTAAGCGCCTCCCAGTCCTGGGCCTCAACGAAAGAATGAACCGCGCCCGGAAACCGGCATTTCCCGGTGGTGCAAAACGCAATAACCCGTTTTTACTAAAGTCTTTTCCATGAACAGATCTTTTTATCCAGAATATCGATGGTCAGATAAAGTGTATAGCCGAGAACGCCCATGGCGATGATGCCCGCGAACATCTCCGGATAGGCGTAGCGGGACCAGGCATCCATCAGGTAATACCCCAAACCTTCGCTGCTGGCGATGGATTCGGCGAAAAACAAAACGGCGATTGCCGTTCCGGAGCCGATTCTGAGCGCGGTGAAGATATCCGGGATGATCGCCGGCCAAATTACGTGACGGTAAATATCCCGCCTTTTAGCCCCCAGCGAAACAACCGACAGGATCAACGCCGGGCTCACATTGCGGGCTGCGTCCCTTGTTGTGACAAGAATCTGGAAAAAAACGACCAGTGTAATCAGGAAAATCTTCGAAAAATTGCCGAGGCCGAAAAGAACCATCACCAGAGGCAGAAAGACGATTTTGGGAATCGGGTAGGTCAAATAAAGCATCGGAGAAAAAAAACGGTCGTATTTTTCCTCCCTGCCCAGCCAGAGACCCAGGGGAACGCCGACCAGCAGCGAAAGCAGGATGCTTGCCAGAACTCTCCAGCCGCTGATCAGAAAATGATTCCACAGCCCGGCGGAAATTTCCCGGAAGAAGACAAGAAAGGCGCTGCCCGGCGTGGGCAGCGCCGGGTTTGCAACCACGACCGCAAGGATTTGCCACGCCGCGAAAAGGGTGGCAATGGAGGCGATTTGCCGGATGATGTTTTTTGTTTTCAAAAAATTTTACCTGCTTCCCGGTTCAATTCCATGGCGCCTCTCAACTCGGTGCACAAATGAAAGAAGGCGTCGTTTTTCCGGTATTCCGGGGCGCCGGCCGGAGGATTGTCAAAGATGCGGCGCACAAAACCCGGATGTCCCGCGAATACGATGATTTTACGCCCGAGGAACGCGGCTTCCTCGATTCCGTGGGTGACAAGTATGACAGTCAGCCCCCGCCTGGACTGAATTTCCTGCAGAAATTCCTGCATCGACTCTCTCGAATAGGCGTCAAGCGAGGAAAAAGGCTCGTCCATGAGGAGCAAATCCGGCTCTGTCGCCAGTGAGCGGGCGATGGCGACGCGCTGCTGCTGCCCGCCGCTTAGTTCCGCCGGGTAGCGTTTTGCCGTCCCTGCGATTCCCATTTCAAGGAGGATTTTCTCACCACGGGCATGGATTTCCGAAGAGGGAAGCCGCCGGATCTCCATCCCCAGCACAACATTCTGCCAGACCGTTTTCCAGGGGAGAAGCCCATAATTCTGCAGAATAAGCGATGTGGCGCGTCTTCCCGGCTGCGGTTTTTCTCCGTTTATCAGGGCCTCTCCCGAAGCAAACGGCAACAGGCCGGCCAGGATGTACAGAAGTGTCGATTTTCCGGAGGCGGAGGGGCCGATGATTGTGTAAATATCGCCTTTTTCGATGGAAAAGGTGATCCCCTGGATCGCATCGACGCGGCCCTCGGCGCTCTTGTAGGAAAAGGACAAATCACGGACCGTCACCGATGCGCCTTCAGAGACGCAATGGTCCTGTTCAGTCATGGGCCGTTTGGGCGACGATGTCTTCATAGCGAAGCTGTTTCTTCAGGAGTTTGCGCTCGTTCATCCATGACAGGACGTCCATGACTTCTTCGTTGGAGGGCGGCCTCGGGGGAGAAAAGTTCAACGGCATTTTCACTGCCGTGCTGTTGAGAACCTCAAGCGGAACACGCGCCTGTTTTGCCAGAAGTTCGTTGAAGCCGTTGGGATTGGACATGATATCGGCGCCGGCCCTTCTATAAATGGCGAGAAGTTTTCGTGAGGCGGCTGGATTATTTTCCGCGAAGCTCTGCTGAACCATGATAACGGTTTTGGCCGCATTGTCGGTCATCGTATCGGCGACAACGTGGGCGCCTTTTATGATCGCAAGCGTCGCCAGCGGATCGGGAAGGGTGGCCGCAGGGATTTTCCCCTGCAGCAGAAGCTCCAGCCTCAGCGGCATCTTTGGTATGGATATCTTCTTGATTTCTGATTGTTTAAGCCCCCCGTGCTGGAGAAGCCGATCGGTCGTGTACTCGATGATGGAGTTCAGCGATACGGCAATTTCGACGTTTTTAAGCTGTTTTGGCGCGCGGATAGCGGAGCCGGGCGCGGAGAGGACGGCAAATCTGCTTTCTCCGGGTTTTGTGCCCATGGCGAGGGATATCGCCTTCAGATTGACCCCTGCCTGCTGCAAAGAAGCGACGGCGAGCAGGTCTCCAATGCCCGCGTCTATCCGACGGGCGGTGAAGGCGCTGTCCCTTTCCACGGCGCTGGGGAAAAACACCAGCTCGGCGGCAAGACCTTCGTCCTTGAAATATCCCTTTTCCCGGGCCACCCAGAAGGGGAGGTTGTCTATGATCGGCAGCATTCCCAGTCGCACGACCACGTCTTGTTTAACAGGTTCTCCGGGCGCTGCCATTGCGGCAGATGAAAAAAGGAACGAGACAATGATCAGGGCGGTGAGTGCATGAAACAATCTTCCGCCCGCGCCGGAGAAAAAGAGTGACCGTTCGTGAAGGCAAAACGGTATGTTTCCATGCTCATGATGTATTCCATGCATTATTTTAAATCCTTCCCCCTGTTGAATTGGCCGCATTGAGATATCCGAAGCTGCGTGGCATGTCAATAGCGCATTTTTCTCCTGGTGGGATGCGGGATTGCCGGAGAAGGGGAGAATGGCGGATCGGGGAAATGGGTTGCGGGCGAAAGCCCCGCGCTGGGAGAATACGGTGGGATGTTTACATCGCCTTCAGTATCTGTTTCAGGAAAAGCCGGGTCCTCTCCTGGGTCGGTGTCCGGAAAAGCGCGTCGGGCCTGCCCTCTTCAATTATTTTTCCGTAGTCCATGAAGATCACCCGGTCGGCCACCTCGCGGGCAAAACCCATCTCGTGGGTGACAACGATCATCGTCATCCCCTCCAGGGCGAGGTTTTTCATGACGCCCAGCACCTCGCCGATCATCTCGGGATCGAGCGCCGATGTCGGCTCGTCGAAGAGCATCAGTTTCGGCTTCATCGCGAGGGCCCGGGCGATCGCCACCCGCTGCTGCTGTCCGCCGGAGAGCTTCTGCGGGTATTCGTTTTTTTTATCAAGGATGCCGACCTTTTGAAGAAACCCCTCGGAGATGGCCGCAGCCTCGTCCCGTGAGCGCCTCCGGACGATCATCTGCGCCATGTTGACGTTTTCGAGTACCGTCTTGTGGGGGAAAAGGTTGAAGGACTGGAAGACCATTCCGATCTCTTCGCGCACCTTGTTTATATCGGTGTTTTTATCGCTGATATCCATCCCGTCAACGATAATCCGGCCCCGGTCGAAGGTTTCGAGCTGGTTGATCGTCCGCAGGAGCGTGCTTTTTCCGGAGCCGCTCGGGCCGATGATGACGGTTTTTTCCCCGTCGTAGATGTCGAGCGAAACCTGATCAAGCGCCTTGAGCGTGCCGAAATATTTTTCCAGATGGGAGATTTCGACGATTTTGCGGCGTTTATCTGCCGACATTGATCCTGTCCTCCATGATGCTGATGATTTTGGATAAGAAGAGGGTGATGATCAGGTAGATCAATGCCACCATTGTGTAGGTTTCAAAATAGGAAAAGGATTCGGACGCGTATTCCCGCCCCCGTCTCAGAAGGTCCGAAACAGCGAGAATCGAGACGAGCGACGAGTCCTTCAGGAGCGCGACGAACTCGTTGCCGATTGGCGGGAGGATGGTTTTCACCGCCTGGGGCAGGATGACGTGAACCATTGCCTGGACGTGCGTCATCCCGAGGGAGCGAGCCGCCTCCATCTGTCCTTTGTGGACTGCCTCGATGCCGGCCCGGAAAATCTCGCCCATGTAAGCGCCGTAGCAGACGGCCATTGCGATGACGGCGCTGATCACTGCAGGCAGGTTGACGATCCGTCCCAGAGCGTAATAGATGTAGAAGAGCTGGACGAGCAAAGGGATGCCGCGGATCACCTCAACGTACAAAGAGGCGATGCCGTTGAGCAGACGGTTTTTGGATATCCGGCCCAGACCGGTGAAAAGGCCGATAATCAGGGACAGAAAAATGGCCTCTACCGTCACCTGAAAGGTGACAAAAAGGCCGTCGGGAATGAACTGGAGAATCTCCAGGTACGGTTTGGGGCGGCTCCACGCAAGATAGACAACGATCGCAATCGCGCCGACAAACGCCGTCCGCCAGGCGGTAAAAAGCCCCATGTCCCGACGGGTCGGGATGGCGGCGCCTTCAGAAATCTCGATGACTGTCGGCGCCGCTGGATGATTCTTGTCTATCGGAGCCACTTCTTGTTAATCGCCTTGTCGAGTCCCTTCGCCTTGACCTGTTTAATTCCCTTGTTGAGCAGATCCAGCAGCTCCTTGTTGCCCTTTTTGACGACAACGCCATAGTACTCCTCGGTGAAGGGTTTGCCGACAATCTTGAAGTTCTCCTTGTACTCCTTGCGCTGGAGCGCGTAGTTGGAGGCAACGGGAGTATCGCAGACAACGGCGGCTACACGGCCCGCCGCCATATCCTCAAAGGCGAGGCCTATCTCGTCGTAGGTTTTAAGCTCTACGCCGGCGTTCTTCTTGACTTCCATCGCGCCGGTTGTGCCGATCTGGGCGCCGACTTTCTTTCCTTTGAGATCGGCAAGCTGCTTCGTTGTTTTGTCTTTTTTGGGAACGACGAGGATCTGGCCGGCGTTGATGTAAGGCTCGGAGAAATCCATGGTTTTCTTGCGTTCATCGGTGATTGTTACCGATGAGATGATCGCGTCGTATTTCCCGGCTTCGATGCCGGCGAAGATTCCGTCCCAGGCGGTGTTTTTGAATACTACCTCGAAGCCGCCTTCCTTTGCCGCCGCCTTCAGAAAATCGATGTCGTAGCCGACGATGTTTTTCTGGGCATCGACAAACTCCATCGGAGGCCAGGTCGCGTCGGTGGCCACGGTGAGGGTCTTTTTGGCGGCTGCCTCCGCCGGGACGTTCATCAACGGGGAGACAAACATGACGAAAAGCGCAACTGCCAAAAGCGTAACACGGTAAAAAATCTTCATTTTTTCCTCCTGAAAAGATAAGTGTTTCTTCTGTCGAAAAGTGTGGCGATTTACCCCCGTCGCTCTTTATTTGTCAAGAAAAATATCACCAGATGTAACTATTCAGCACTTAAAAAAGATTGTCATCCCCGAATGCTTCTATCGGGGATATGGTTTTAAAACCGGCGCCATATTCCCGATTACAACCGCGGGAATGACAGATTTTATTATCATGCTGAATAGTTATCACCAGATTTGTATTGCTTTCAGTATCGGCGCTGTATATAAGCTCCGCACGTCAGGATGTCGGCCGTATCGGTTGCTGGCGACAGGGAGATTTGTGTTGATCCAGGGCAATATAAAAATGCATGAAATGAGTAAGGTAAAAAGGATTTCAGCGGATCTTCTCCTGGTAGTAACGACGTTTTTCTGGGGAGTTACCTTCGTTGTTGTGAAGGATGCGATCAGCGGCGTCGGCGTTTTTGTCTTTCTTTCACAAAGGTTCATGCTGGCGGCTTTTCTGATGGCCGCGATTTGCCTTTTGCTCCGCCGACCCTTCACGATCGATCTGCTGCCGCGAGGGGCGATCATGGGGTTCTTTCTTTTTGGGGGATACGCGTTCCAGACGGCGGCGCTTCTATACACATCCGCATCCAATGCAGCTTTTCTTACGGGCCTGAATGTGGTTTTGATTCCGATACTCGGGACTATTTTTTATGGGTATCGCGTAAGCAGATACACCCTTATGGGGGTGCTTCTCGCCGCAGCGGGTCTCTACCTGCTTTCCACGAACGGGGGGGCAATAAGCCCGAATTACGGGGATCTGCTTGCCGTCATCTGCGCCGTCAGTGTGGGATTGCATGTCATATATACCGGGAAATACGCTGTATCGGGCGATGTTTACTGGCTGACCGCAATCCAGTTGGGGGTGGTCGCGCTGCTGAGCCTCATGTTTTCGTTCTTCCTCGGGGCGCGCGTGATGGTCTGGCACAGGGAGATTGCCTGGGCGCTGGTGATCACGGTCATTTTCGCGACGGTCTTTGCCTTTCTTGTTCAGACGTCCATGCAGCGTTTTACCAGCCCCACCCGTACAGCCCTGATATTCTGCCTCGAGCCGGTTTTCGCGGCTCTTTACGCATGGTTTGCGGCAGGGGAACGTCTTGGGGTTCCGGGATTCATCGGGGCACTCATGATTCTGGCGGGAATGATCCTTTCGGAGTTTAAAGGTTTTCATTCGAATTCGTGGTCGTAATTGGGCGCCAACGCTCCCTAATCCGACGATAATCCGACGATCGGGTTGATCCTTTGCACGGAAAAGAACGAGACCGTGGCGCACTACTCGGCGCTGAACGATCGCAGACAGATTTTCGCCTCAAAATACATGCTGTTCCTGCCGACAGAGGAACAGCTCCGGTCCGAGGTCGAAAAAGAGCGGCGCCTGATCGAAGCGGTCCGGGGAGGAACATGCCGATGAGTAACGGTTTCTTCCCTGCGGACAAAATGGAAATGATGGAAATGGAAGAGAATCAATCCCATCAAAAGCGCAGCTTAATGTTCATAATACACCTGGGATGTAAACATCCAATCGTAACGCATTCTGGAAAAAAGGCGTGCCGGAGAGGTATGTCTGCATTGTGCTGATAAAAGCCCGCTTGCCGGGGAACTCGACCAGAAAGTGAGCAGATTTATGAAGAACAAGCCAAAACAGCCCCCCTGTACTTCCACCTCCGAAAAGCAACGTCTTATCAATCAATTCAATATATAAGGTGATGGTTGACGCTGAACATGCCCCATGCTATACGTGTATTGCAAGGAGGAAAAACCCATGTTAGCAATCAGACTACCTGAAG
>DYTH01000064.1:0-7312 GCA_020726025.1 Syntrophus aciditrophicus
GGCGTTACCTCCGGCGGGACGAGCAACGCCGCCGCTTCGGCGACGCTGACGCTCGACGGCGCCGATAACGATGTTCTGATCACCGCCGACGCGACCGGCATCGCCTGGAACAACCTCATAATTGTCGTGAAGGACGATGGCAGCATCTCCAACGGCACGGCGACGGCCACCTACGCGAGCAATACCCTGACGATTAAAATCAACGACGGCGTCACGAAGGCAAGCGCGGTGATCGCCGCGGTTCACGCACTGGCCGATTTCAACGCCTCCGTAACCGGCGACAGCGCCGATCCGGCGGATGGGGCGATCACACTGCACACCCTTTCGGCGCCCGCAGCCGGAACTACCGGTGGATCCGCCACGGCGACGATCCGCCCGACGGGGACCAATAACGATATTAAACTGACGGCAACGAGGACCGGCGCAGATCTGACCGGCGTCGTCATCTCCTTCGTCGATGGCGCCTCGGCTCTCGGTTCCGAAACAGCGGAACTCAATATTGCCGGCGCCGGCAAAACGCTGCTGATCCGGATCAAGGCAGGGGAGACGACGGCAGATCATGTCATTACAGCGATCAATCGTGATATCACCGAATTCGGCGCCGCCCGGGCGACCGACGAAGCAGGCGGAAACACCGGCGACGGCGTGATCGACACCGCGGTGGCGGTGACGGCGGGCGCCTTCGGGCGGTTGAATGATATCAATGCCGGTGCGAACAGCGCCGATCCTGATGAATTTACCGTGTACGGCGGGACTGTTTACTTCGCCGCGAACAATGGAGTCGCCACTACGCTCTGGAGAATCGCGGTCGGCGGCCAGCCGGAACAGGTGGCGGTGGCCTCCGGTAAGACCAGCCCGGAAAACCTGACGGCCTTCAACGGCAAACTTTACTTCACCTCCGCCGGCAAGCTGTGGCACACCGATGGCGCGACTGCGATGACGGCGGACGATGAGGTCAAACGAGGCGGGGCTTCCTTCGCATCCACCTCCGCGCTGACCGCCGGAACCGCGATGCTCGGCGTGATCTCCCGCGACGGCGGGTATGATGTCCTGACCGTTGTGAATGCCGCCAATACCGTTCATGATGTCGGCCAGCAGGTTCCGGTCATCGACGCCTCGAATCTTACCGACTGGAACTACAGCGGCGCTTCGCATACCCTGGCATATATCGTGGACAACGGATCGACCTACTCTCTGCAGACGACGGCCACGTCCAGTGCCATCCATAAAGACGCATCCATTATCGACAACCTGACCGGCGTCGGAGGCAATCTCTTCTTCACCGTAGGCGGGCAATCCCTGAAAGTTTACCCCTGGGGCGGCGCCGTGGTGAATGTGGTTACGGAATCGTCCAACATCATCCACCTGACCGCCGTGGGCGATACCCTCTTCTATGTCCTCGACGCCGGGACCAACGATTTTCTCTACAAGTACAAGCGTGGCACGGATGGGGCGCCTGTATCCCTCAAGCGGCTTTCCGGAACTGCAAGTTCCATGACCGATGTCGGCGGCACGCTCTTCTTCTCGCTGGGCAGCGACCGCGGCACGAGCCTCTGGAGAAGCAACGGTACGGCGGTAGGCACCGTCCAGGTTACCTTTGAGCAGAACGAAGTCGATTATTCGGTGGCGAATCCGACGAATCTGGTGGCGCTCTCCGGTGATCTCTACTTCACGTCGCCCGACGCCAGCGGCCAGCCGTACCTCTGGAAGAGCGAGTTCACCACCGAGTGGATAACCGACCGTCTGGAGACCTTCGGCGGCGTGCCACTGCCCGCGATCACCGTGGAAGTGCTTGCGGCCGAGGGCGACGGGATGGTGAGCGCCTCTGATTTCACGGCGCCCGCGCTTGCAACCTATACCACGGTGGCTAATCAGGAAGAGCTGGATCTGACGATGGTGGTGCGTGAGTTCCTCGCCTCCGGAAAGACCTGGCTTACACTGCGCCTGCAGAGCGACTCTCCGATCAAATTGCAGCGCGCCCGTTCGGCAAGCGCGACCGCGACCGGCCTGATCGTCGAGACCGTCGAACGGGCAGGCGTCGTGGCCGACCTCTACACCGCCGAGGGCCGCCTGCTTGTCGAGGGCGCGTCGGTCGTCGATCTGAGCCAGTTCGCCGCCGGGACCTACTTCCTCAAGGTCTATGACCCGAACAACGCGATTGGTACGGAGAAGGTCCTCAACGACCAGGGCAATCAGATCGGCAGCCCGACGCTCTTGGCCGCCGCAGGCGACATGGCGTACTTCGTCCATGACGGCAAACTGTGGCGGACGAACGGCGTATCGGTTGCCGAAATCAAGATCGCCGGACTGCCCAATGCCAGCGTGGCTGCGAGCCCGACGAATCTGATCGGGGTGGGCGACACGCTCTTCTTCACAATCGGCGCGAACCTCTGGAAGACGGATGGCAGCTTCGCCGAGCTGGTGGGCGCCATCGCCGGGACACCGGCCAATATGACCGCGGTCGGCGACAAACTCTACTTCACCGTCGGTACGACCCTCTATGTGAGTAACGGGACAACGGTTACGACTATCGAGGATATCGCGCTGACCGCGACCGGAATCGCTGCCGCCGACATCACCGCTCCCATCGCCTCCGGAGGGAAGCTCTTCTTCTCGGTGAAGGGCTATCTGTGGAAGAGCGACGGCACAGCTTTGGGTACCGCCGCCGTATCCACCGTGAACGCCGGTCTGATCGACTCGCAGGATGTCGTCGCGATGAACGGCCATCTCTACTATCTGGTTCTTGAGGGATCGCTGGTCACGCTGTGGAAGGCCAATCCGGCCGAGGGCGAACTGGTCGGCGCGGAGCCGCTGAAGGTCGCCGCACTTTCCGCCCTTTCTGTCACCGGCGCGGATATCCTCGGCGTTCTCGACGATCACCTGCTCTTCACCGTCACGACGGCTGCGGGCACCCAGCTATGGATCACCAACGGTTCGGGCGACAAGTTCTTCGGCGACGAAGTGAACGGGACGTATCTGATTAAGGCCGATATCGGCGGCAGTGCTGATTACCTGAAGATCGAAGGCGGCCTGCTGCACTTTGCCGTCCAGGTCGCCGCCAACCGCTATCAGGTCTGGACGACCGACGGAACCGCCGCCGGAACAATCCAGAAGATCGGCGCTGCTCCGGGCGTCATCACGGCGGCGGCCCACCTCCTCCCCGGCACGATCGAAGAGATGGTTGATCTGAACGGTGTTCTCTATCTGCTGACCGAAACCGATAATTATCCGATGCTCTGGAAGTGCGACGGAACGACGCTTACGCTTGTGACGACCCTTACCGGGGAGGCCTACGGACTCACCGTCGTGCGCGACACGCTCTACTTCGCGGTGAAGATGAAAAACGGCGTGACGGACGATAACGACACCGCTACGACTGCGGATGATTACCTGCGCGACGGCTACCAGCTCTGGAAGAGCGATGGAACCGCCGTCGGCACGGTGCGGGTGAAAAATCTGGCCAACATCGAACCGGGCACAATCGGCAACCTCACGACGCTGGGCGACCGCCTGGTCTTCACCGTTCTCAACATTGAAGCCACCCATTACGACTACAGCCTCTGGGTCACCGACGGCACGGATGTCGGCACAATCCCGATCGCCAGCGGTTCGGCGGAGAACCTGCCGTACGGAACCGCCGTTATTAAACCGGCGCAGTTCATCACCGTCGGCGGAACCGTCTTCTTCACGTTCCAGGGGAGCCTCTACAAGACCAACGGCACCGATGAGAGCACGACGGTGGTGAAGGCGGGGACATTCACGCAGCTTACCGATGTCGGCGGAACCCTCTTCTTCGAAACCGGTTCTGCGCTGTGGCGCTCCACCGGAACGCTGGTCGATGTTCCGTATGTTGTCTCCGCCAAGGCCCCGCTTGCCGGCATGACGCAGTCCGGAAACGATCGCGACGAGATTCACGGCGGCGACGGCGAGGATATTCTGATCGGGAATGCCGACCATGACCGCCTCTTCGGCGAAAGCGGCGAGGATTTCTACGTTGCCGAAGCGAAGGAAATCCGCGACATCGCCTCCTATGAGACCTTCGATCTGCCGTCGGCGGCCGAATTCAGCGTGAACCAGCCGCGTGAGGCCGACGCCGAGGTGTACATCCCCGACGATGCGCTCCGGGCCGGCATCGCCCGCGCCCTGGGCATCCCGGTGACGACCGACTACACCGGCCGACCGCTGGTTCACGAGCCGATTTACGCCAGCGCCATGTCCACGCTGACCGAGCTCCAGCTCTCCGGCCTCGGTATTCAGAATCTGACGGGCATCCAGTTCGCGAAGAACGTAACGATCCTCAATCTGAACGACAACCGGATCATGGATTTCGGTCTGATCGTGCCGGCCACCGATCCGATGACCGGCGCGGCTACCGGCATGGCGAACCTCGAAATCTTCACGATCGACCATAACGGCGGCGGCGCGCTCTACTTCGACGGCGTGGATGATTACATTGAGATCGAAGCAGACATTTCCGAAATCGAGCTGACGGTCGCCTTCTGGTTCAAGACCGATAACGGCAACGTCGGCCTCTTCTCCGCCGATGCCGGCATCCGCGGCTCGGAAGGGCACGACAGACACATCTATCTTGATAACGGACACGTTAAGGCGAGGCTCTGGAGCAACGAGACGATCAGCACCGGGACGTTGTACGCCGGTAAGACCTACAATGACGGCAAGTGGCACCATGTCGCCTACGTTTACAGCGCCAACGGCGCCGGTCTCTTCCAGACTCTGTATGTGGATGGCGTGGCCAAGGCGACCGGTACGGTGAAGAAAAGCTCCGATTTCTCGTGGCAGACCGGCATCAATATCGGCTTCTCCAACGATGCGGACAACTACTACTTCGAGGGCGTCATGGATGAGGTGCGCATCTGGCACAAGGCGCTGAGCGCAAGCCTGATTGTCGCCGACATGACCAACGACTACCCTGGCGAGCGCGTCTATCTGGTCGGCTACTGGAACTTCGACGAGCCGTCGGCGACCCATGTCCTCGATCAGTCGCTCTATGAACGCAACGGCGTCCTCGGTGGCGGCATCGATACGTGCAGCCCCGTCCGGGTGCGCGTGGCGCCCGCTGAAAAGAGGGCGGTCAATGCCCCTGCGGATACCGCCTTCAAGACCGATATCCACCACCTGACCGACCTCAACCTGCCGGTGCAGTTGACCCATTTGAGCATGGATTACACCCGTGCCTGGCTGGAAGGACAGGCCGATCTGAGTCCGCTGGCCGAGCTGACCGAGCTTACGTTCCTGAGCCTCGACGGCGTGGTGGCAAGCCTGACCGCTGATGACGACGCTGCCCAGTTGCTGACCGAAGACGTCTTCGAACTGGCGACGGTGGTCAATCATACCGTGAAACACCTCGTCGAGACGAAAGACGGCACGGTCATCAATCTGCCTGCCGGTCATACGCTGGTCATCAGCAGCGGCATCTTCGCCTGGAGGCGTCTGCAACTGGGCGGCGGGGTGGATAATGACGAGCAGTTCACGCTGTCCCGCGGCAACTGGGACGGGTCAGCGTTCACCGAGTCGAGCACGGGGACGCATCTGCGCGTCGTGTTTGACCCGAATGGCGCAGTTTCGGCGCAGTATTTTAATATCGCCGGTGGCAGCATCACCCAGATCCTCTTCGACGGCGGCAACGGGAACGACGCACTCGTGATTGATGTCTCCGTTACTCTCCCGGTTTACGCCATCGCTGGCGACGGCAACGACGCGATCACGGGCGGCTCGGGCGCCGACTGGATCTACGGCGGACGCGGCAACGACGTCCTCGCGGGCGCGGCGGGCAACGATGTCATCTCCGGCAACGATGGTGACGACCGCTTCGTCTTCGCCGGCGCCTGGGGCGACGACACGATCAACGAGAATCAGGGCGAGGGGACGGATACGCTCGACTTCTCCGGTGTAACGGCGGCGCTGACGATCAACCTCGGCGGCGTTACAGAGGATTATGATGGCAGTGGAAATAAAATCGGGAATTCCGCCACGCACCAGGTCAACGCCTTCGAGCGGATCATCGGCGGGAGCGGGAACGATACGCTGAGGCTGGTCCGCGAAACGGCCGATTCGGTGGCGCTGGCAGGCAACAGGCTGACGTGGAACAATGTGGCCATTGACTTTACGGCGACGGAAAACCTCTACGTCAAACTCTACGACGATGACGGGGCAAATTCCAAACGTGTCGGCGCGATCGCCATCACCGGCGATGTGGATTTCACCGGCCACAACCTCGTGTTGGAAGCGCAGTTGATCACGGTAGCGGGCCAGGCGACGGCCGCGAACATCTCGCTTTCCGCGACCTACCTGCTCAACATCGAACAGGAATTCGACGTCCATGACGGCCGGGGCGACTTGGTGATTCTCCATGCGAATCAGTTGCGGATGGAGATCGATCGCGGTGTCGGGAGCCCCGTGCAGCCGATCTTCACGCAGGTTGCCACGCTTGAGGCGGCGACCCAGGGCGCGGGCGGCATCTACATCACCGAACTTGACGGCGCGACGGTCGGCAATGTCGATATGTCCGCAGCCGGCGTGACTGAAACCAACGCGGGTCTGAAGACAGGCGGCGGCGGGAGGATCAGCCTCACGAATCTGGCCGGGAACCTGACGCTTGCCGATGTGGATAACGCCGCCACTGTTGACGTGGTAGAGGCGGCCATCGACGCAACCGGCGGTCGGATTACCGTGACGACCGAGGCGATCGACATCCAGGGCAATATCCAGAGCCACCGCACCGTCGGCGGAACCACCTACAGCGGGACGCTCACGCTCCAGACGCTTTCGGTCAATTCCGGAATCGGTATTGCACTGGATGAGCCGTTTGCGAACTTCGACTTCGATCTGAGCGACGCTGAACTTAACCACATTATCAACGGCTTCGACGATGGCGAGGACGGCAGGCGGTTGGTGGACGGCGTCATCGAGATTACCGAAGGCCGCGACGGCATCACGATCGGTCGGGTCGACGGTCGCCACCACATGGTCATCGGCGGCTACCTCTTCAAAGACAGCGTGACCTTCCGGGCGCCGGTGCTGGGCGGCGGGTTCGATGTGATCGGTCGAATTGGGATGGTCACCGCCGACACGGATGGCGACAGGGTTGAACTGGAATTCCTGGGAACGTAAATTTCTCCCGCCCTTTCAAGGGACCATAAATTTCTCCCTCCCCTTCAAGGGGAGGGTTGGGGTGGGGATGGGGTTACCCTCATGACGTGGATGCGACACAAGGTGGCGCTGGAGTTCCTGGGAACGTAAATTTCTCCCTCCCCTTCAAGGCGAGGGCGCCAAACAAACACTCCCTCCCCTT
>DYTH01000064.1:7412-11144 GCA_020726025.1 Syntrophus aciditrophicus
GGGGAGGGAGAACAGCCTCGGCCTTGAAGGGGAGGGAGAACAGCCTCGGCCTTGCAGGGGAGGGAGAACAGCCTCGGCCTTGAAGGGGAGGGAGAACAGCCTCGGCCTTGCTCCGGCCTTGCAGGGGAGGGAGAACAGCCACGGGAGGGAGATTGTCGGAGCTGCGATCATTGCGTGACCCACTAAAAATCATTTAGAACTATAAAAAGCATCACCTCAATGGAGGAAATCACGTGAGTTCCAAAAAACGTACCCGGAAGAAGAGTCGGTTTTCATTGAATGCGCTAAAAAAGACACGGTTCGCACTGGAGAATCTGGAACCGCGTCTGCTGTTGTCCGGCGATGCCCTGATCGATCTCCCGGATGTGCAGCCCCTGATGGTCGATATCCCGGCGCTTGAAGTCGCTCTTACCCCCCAGCCGGGCGCACAGGTCGTCAGCCGCACCCTTTTTTCCGAAGAATCGACCCAGACACAGCACACGGACACGGTCAGCACCGGCGACGAGATATTTGTTGACAGCAGCGTCATCGTGGCCGCGGACTCCTCCGGCGTTATGGGCGACGGGGCGATCTATTACGATACGACCAATGGCAGGGCCGTTGCCATCGGGGCCGATATCAATATCACCGGGTCGATTAATGGCCAGATACTGGCCAACAGCGCCTACAACGGCCTCGATGTGGCGCTTGTCGCCGATGCGGCTACAGAGGCATGGGCCGAGTACTCGAATGTTCTCAATAAACTGACCGTCCATTTCATAACCGGCGCCACCACCACTGCCCAGGTTGCTGTGGCGATTGGAAACGTGTCGGGGTTCTATAATGTTTCTGTCACGCAAAACGGGGGCAGCGCGGATACTGCCACGGCCAAGACCGTTGCCGATGTTCTGACGGGCGGTGCGACCGGCGTTCTCGCCTCCGGCAGTTTTACGTTGACCGATGACGTCATCTCTTTCAAGGCCGGGGTTCCCGCGGCGGCCGCGTCCTACAACGGGGCGGGCGTCCAGGTGATCGCCGACAGCACGACTGCCGCGGGTTCCGCGGAATACTCCGCCACGGATGCCACCCTCTACGTCCATGTGAAAAGCGGCGTCACCACCACGGCCCAGCTCAAGACCGCGATTGCCTCCGTCTTCAATTTCTTTGACGTGACCGGCGGCGATGAGAGCCTCGTTACGCTGAGCAAGACATATACCTACGTGACATCGGGAGGGAACGAAACGACAAAGGCCGCTGGCACGTTCGTATTGTCGGGAGATACGCTCACCGTCACCGCGGCGGTGAACGGCGCCGCCTGGAACGGCGTAAATGTGGTGGTCGTGGCCGACAGCGCCGCCGGGACGACGGCCGGGTATGCAGGCGGTGTTATTACCGTCCATGTCCTGAACGACGGCACATCCTCGACGGAAAATGTTGTCGCCGCGATCCACGCCCTTGGTGATTTCGACGCCACCGGCGGAACGACCGCCAAGGTGAAACTGACCAGCAACTTCGTCGCGGTTCTTTCCGGCGGCGATTACCAGACGCCCGCGACCGGCTCCGTCACGATTGTCGGCGATACGATCGCGATGAAGGCCGGTCGGACGATCGACGGCGCCGCCTTCAACGGACTGGATGTGGCGGTTGTTATTGACAGCGCGACCGGGGCTGCCTGGGCCGAATACATTGCCTCGACGCGAACGCTGAAGGTGCACACCGTGGCCGCCTCTACCACAGCCGATGTTGCGGAGGCTCTCGGTTTGCTCTTCAATATCTATGATGTAGCGGGCGGCGATGCGACAGTCGCCGGCGCCGCCACCATAGCTGCCGTTACCACGGTCGGCGCCGTCAACAGCGCCGCCTCCGGCTCTTTTGCGATTGCCGGCGACACGATCACCTTTAAGGCCGGCCGCCGGGGGCAGGGAATTTTTCTGAACGCCGGAACCGGGGGCGATATCGTGATCGAGGGGTCCGTCGGGGTTGGTACGGCGCTGGAGAATCTGGTGATTGTCAACGCCCGCAGCGTCATCGTCAACGGTCAGGTTGTCCTGAGCGGCGATCTGACGCAGAAAAGCGGAGAGGCGACCACCACTTTCGGACAGGATATAACCACCGGACACGATGTGAATCTCTACGCGGATGCCGCCATCACCATCGAGGGAACCGTTCAGTCCACCCACGGCGATGTGACCTTCCGCGTCGATAAAACCAACGCGACCGGCCTGATCGACGTCAACAGCGTTCGCGTACTCGACGGCGATCTGACGATCACCGAGGCGCGCAACGTCGCCTTCCAGGCGGTCGTTACCGTATCCGGGGCGATCACTCAGACAGCCGGGCTGGAGAACACCCGCTTCTATGGGGCCGTCTCCGCCGGCAGAATCGACATCACCGCGAACGCCCTCGTCGATTTCCGCGGCACCGTCGTGCTCACCACGGGCGATATGAAACTGACCTCCGACGAGATCGATTTCAGCGGCGGCGCGAAATCGGTGACCGGCGTCGAGGGCGACTCCGTTCTCACGCTGCTTGCCACCGATGCGACGAAGAGCGTCGATATCGGCTCGCCCGCCGGGGGAACCGGCATTCTTGCCTTGAGCGACACGGATCTCGCCGCGCTCGATGATGGATTCGAAAAGATCGTCATCGGTTACGCCTCCGGCGCGGCCGTGAACGATGTCACGATGGGTTCCAGCACGTTCCTCGATCCGCTGGAGCTTTACGCCGGCCGGGTTGTCGTCAACGGCAACGTCCAGGGGGCGACCTCCATCACGGCAACCGTGACGGGAATTGTCGGGGCGACAACGATCACCGCCGGGAATCCTTCTTTTACCGTCGATACGGCGACGCTCCGGGTGGATAACGAGGAGATCAACGACGTCTGGGGGAATGCGACCTTGACGGTTGTGGCCGCAAACGGCGACATCCTGCTTAAAAACAACGGCGCCATGCTTGCGGCGCTGAACGTCGAGGGCAATCCCGCCGTTCAGGATGCACGCATTTTTCTGACCTCCGCGCTGGGAAATGTTGCCCGCCAGAGCGGTTCCGAAGGGCTGGTCGCCGCCGAAGCGCTGACGGTCGCGGCTTTCGGCACTATCGACCTGAAAACCTCCATCGACACGCTGAACGCGAACTCGACCTCCGTGGGGAATATCGCCATCGTCGAGACGGACGCAATCGATCTGGTTTCGGTGCTTGCCAATAACGGCGCCATCGCCGTTCAGGTCGGCGGGACCATCATTGCCCGCTCCGTCGTATCGACAACCGACGCGGACGCAAACGACATCACGATTCTGGCCACGGCGGGCGATATTCAGGTCCACGTCATCGACGCCAAAACGCTGGGCGACGCGACGCTGACCGCCGAAAACGGCGCCGTCATCGACGTCGCCGGGGTTGATGCCGCCGGTACTCCGAACCTGAAGGCCGATACCGCCGTCATCACCGCGAAAACCGGCATCGGCAGCACGACCGCCCCCGGCGATTTCAACGTCTATCTGAACACCGGCCTTACCGCCGCCAATACCGGGGCGACCGGCAATATCGTTGTCACGCAGGCCGCGGCCGCAGGCGACATGACGCTCGCCGCCTCCCAGAGCCATCTGACCGGCGCGGGCGCCGTCGTTGTTTCCGTTCTCGGCGGGAGTCTGACCGTGACGACGACCGGGGTTGCCGTGGCTGGTTCGGGGGGCATTCTGCTCGACGCCTCGGCGACGGCGGCAGGTTCAGTCGCCATCAATGCCGATATTTCGA
>DYTH01000065.1 GCA_020726025.1 Syntrophus aciditrophicus
GTTAATGGGTTGTGCTATCCTGAAAAAACATTTCCTCTTTCCACAATCCTCATCAGCAACAACTATGATTACAGAACAATCACCCCTCCGTATTCTTTTCGTCGATGATCAGGAGGAGATCCGCTGTCTCTTCAGTGCCGGCACACGGTCGCCGCACATCCATGTGGACATGGCCGTCAACGGTGAGAATGCCATCACGCTTCTGACCAAGAATACATACGATCTGGTGATTACCGATGTCCGCATGCCGGTGATGGATGGCATTACCCTGCTGAAGATCATCAAGGAACGCTATCCCGCAATCTTCGTGGTCATTCTCACCGCGCACGGGACTATTGAAGATGCCGTCATGGCGATGAAAATCGGAGCCTACGACTATATCCTCAAGCCCTTTGATTTTAAAACAATCAACCGCCTGATCGATATGGTCAATGAGCATCGCCTGCTCCTGTGCCCGGATTTGACCAGCAGCGACGACACCCCTTTCCGTTTTGAAAATATTATCGGCCAGGATGCGCGGATGTTCGACGTCTTTCATCAGATCAAGACTGTCGCCGGCAGTCTGGCCACGGTCTTGATAACCGGCGAGAGCGGCACCGGCAAGGAACTGGTCGCCCAGGCCATTCATGCCCGTAGCGATCGCCGGGACAAGCCCTTTGTCGCCATAAATTGCGGAGCCTTTAGTGATTCACTGATCCAGAGCGAACTGTTCGGGTATGAAAAAGGGGCCTTTACCGGAGCCGGGCAGAAAAGATGTGGTCACTTTGAAATGGCCAACGAAGGCACCATTTTTCTTGATGAGATTGCTGACACCTCTCCTGAACTGCAAAAAGCCCTCCTGCGCCTCCTGGAATCAGGCAGCTATTACCGGGTAGGCGGGAACATCGAACAACAGACCAATGTTCGGATCATTGCCGCCACCAATAAGGATCTGATCGAGGAAATTACGGCAGGACGCTTTCGCAAAGACCTCTATTACCGACTGAAGGTCGTCAGCCTTGAGCTGCCTTCCTTGCAGGAACGTAAAAGCGATATCCCTCTGCTGGTCACTGAACAGATCAAACGCATCGCCAGAGAGGAAAAGCGTAAGGTGGTGCCGTGCGCACCGGAAACACTGGATATCCTTTTCAACCATTCCTGGCCGGGCAATGTGCGGGAGCTGGTAAATGTGATCCGTAACGCCCTTCTCTTCTGTGACAAGAAAAGCATCCAGCCCTGCCATCTTCCCAGTGAGCTGCTCCACGCCCCTCCCGTCCCCGACAACCTTTTGCTGAATACGGAGACCCTTGCCGAGGCCGAGGCCGCCTTAATCCGGCAGGCCTTGAAATACGTGGATGGGAATCTGACAAGCGCTGCGGAAAGACTTGGTATCGCCCGCGGCACCCTCTATTCCAAAATGGAAAAACACGGCATCAACCGTCTGGATCAGTAATCCCTCCGTACAATCCACCCCTGCAGCAGGCACTTCTTCCCCCTTTCTCTTTATACCTTTCTCTTTTTCCGGCAGTCTTTCAGGACTGCGCAAAAACGAGCCACCAGGTGCCACTCAATACCTGCCCCTGAGAACTGCTGTTCCATCAATCGACGCCTACCGCCCGATCTTGAACGCTGATCACTTTTCTCGCTACTGCCTGAATCGGCGACATTTTCTTCCATAAGAGCCGCATACATCTTAAAAAAAACGTCGGATCTTGCACAACAGAGAACAATTCCCAACAAGGCATACACAAGTCTCTTTGACTAACGACCGAGAATAACAAGACTTTCTTGCGCTCCTTCCTGTGGCATACAAATTGCTTTTGAAAGCAAAATACCAAAACCTTGAAGGTTGTAAAAAAATATCCCAGGCAAGATGAAGGCGCTGACAATGATCAAAGAACGATTACTTGCACTGTTTCCCTCCTTTTTATTCAACTCACAAACCATTACTGCACCTCATCCAGATCACACGGCTGAATTCGCGGAAGATTCCGCCCAGACTGACCCATCGCTTCAGGAAAATATGCAGGAGGAAGCCCCCCGGCGGAAGGATATGGAGCTTGCTGCCGGCCAAACTGCAATACAAGCCCGCGCAGTCAGCAACGCCATCACCAAGGCATGTAGGGAGACGGATCCACAATTCCTGCTGATGGGACGAGAGCTGCAGGAAATTTATGGCGCAGCCATGGGACTGACCAGCACCATTCAGTCTATGGCCATGCAACTGAGCCAAAGTGACGAAGGAACATGCGTCCTGGATCAAGCCGGCTTGCTCGTGGAAAATGGTCGGCAAGCTCTCAGTGATGCCCAGAGGACTATTGAGAACAGTGTCAACCATGTCTTTGCCTTGATCGGCCATCTGGAAAAATTTACTTCCATCTGCGAGAAAATAACCCGCATCGGCATCTGGTTCCGAGTGGTCGGGGTCAATATCGAAATCGAATGCAATACCAAGAACCTATCCGGCGATATGTTTACCAGCGTTTCCAAAGAAGTCAATATCCTCTCCCAGCAGATCAACCAGATGGTGGGGGAAATCAAAAATGATCTGAGTTCAGCCGGTAGCCGTCTCTCCTCCCTTGCCCATTCGTCATCCACAAGTCTTGCGGAAATACGGCAAATGGCGGAAAAAGCGGAACAAATTGTCCACAGTTCCTTTGCGGATATAAAAACGCTTATGGCCGAGACAGGGGCCCTTATCGACACGGCAACGGCCAAGGCCCAGATCGTCGGCAGAGAAGTGGGAGAAGTCGTGGTCGGAATCCAGTTCCACGATTCCATGAGCCAGCGGATCGAGCATATTGTCGAGGCCTTTCAGGATATTGAAATGCTGTGTGAACAATTCAGGGACACAGAGGAACCTGAGACCTTGGGCTCTGCCTGTATCATTCTGGAGTTTCAAAAGAAGCAACTGTTCAATCTACAGAAAGAGATCAGAACCCTGGCCTTGACTATCCAGGACTCCTTCCAGCTTATCTCCAGCGAGATCCATGAGATGAATACCGAGCTGACAGGCTCCAGATTGGCAGGCGATGTAAAACGGCAGCATAGGGTGAACTTGTTTAAACCCCTGCAACAGGGGTTACGGCAACTGGGTGGCCTGCTTGCCACCGGCAAGGAGATGATTGAGGCCCTGCAGCGCTCCGCCACGGACACCGCCACTGTCGCCGATCACCTCCTGAAGATGATTTCCGGTATCAGACATATCAGGGAGGAGACCCATATCAAGGCGATCAACACCATTATCATGGCCAACCAGCTGGGCAGCCAGGGCCAGACCATTGAGGTACTGGCCAAAGAGATCCGCTCACTGGCTGATCAAACCGGCGAGATGGTTGCAGAAATCTCTATCATCCAGGAGGATATCGGCTCAGAGGTGACGGCATTACGTGCGGCAATCCGCCAGGAACAAATTCCGATCAGCACGACCGACTTGGAACAGGGCGTAAAGGGCATAGGCAAATCCTATCAAGAGGTGCAGACAGGTATCAGATCAGTCGCCCAAGACACCGAGTCGCTGGCCACTCAGATCAAGACGGTGGCCGATCAGCTCTCCTTTCTGGAGGAGTTGGCTGCCAAGATTGAGTCCTCCACCGAACAGGTCGAGGCGATGCTGGAGATCCTCGCCCCCTGGCAGCACAGTGGACAGACACACGATGAGAACGTCCTGCGTCTCCTGGCCAGATATACCATGGATCAGGAACGCCTGGTGCACACCGCTGACCAAAATCAGGGAGATATGCAGGCAGGCACGGAAATAGAATTTTTTAGCGATGATGATGACAAAAACAGAAAATCAGCCGGAGACGGCTCATTTGACGACAATATCGAGTTGTTTTGACCACTGACAACTACAACGGGAGGAATTCATGCAAATGATAACGCAAGGGGAGAAGGTGCAGGTGTTGCTGGATGGTGATCTATCGGTAGCCAACGCGGCAGAGATGAAGGATGTCCTGCTGGCAGCCCTTTCCGGCACGGATCTTGTGGAGGTTGATCTGGCGAAGGTGACTCACATGGATCTCGCGGCTCTGCAGTTGATCTGCTCGGCCCACCGCACCGCCATGACCAGCGGCAAGGATCTGATCTTGACCGGAACCAGCAGCGGGGTCTTGTTACAGACACGGAAATCGGCCGGTTTTATCCGTCATCAAGGATGTATCTACAACCCGACGAAATCATGCCTTTGGGTAGGAGGAGTTAAATAATGGCAAAAAATATCATAACCGTGGATGACTCCGCCAGTGTGCGCCAGATGGTCTCTTTTACCCTGAAAGGGGCCGGCTATGGCGTCGTGGAGGCCGGTGACGGCAAGGAGGCTCTGGCCAAATTAACGGGTAACAAGGTTGATATGGTGATTACCGATCTCAACATGCCCAACATGAACGGGATTGAGCTGATCAAGGCGCTCCGGGCCAATCCTCTCTATAAATTCGTCCCCATTGTCCTGCTTACTACCGAGTCCCAGGATGCCAAGAAACAGGAAGGAAGGGCCGCCGGGGCCACCGGCTGGATCGTCAAACCGTTTAAACCGGATCAGTTGCTCTCCGTAGTAAAAAAGGTATTGGGCTGATCTTGCATACCCCCGGTTGTCAGGTTGAACCCCGACCTGGCACATACCCTGAATTTCTAAAGAAGCGAGTGTGATCTATGGATGTGCATGCAGAGGCATTTAAGGAAGAGGCATATGAGCTTTTGGCCGAGCTTGAGACATCATTGCTCGAACTGGAAGAACGACCCGATGATAGCGAGGTGGTTGGCCGTGTTTTTCGGGCCATGCATACCATTAAGGGCTCTGGAGCGATGTTCGGCTTTGATGCCGTCTCCGAATTTACCCATGAAGTAGAAACCGCCTTTGACCGGGTCAGGGAAGGGTTCATCCAGGTGACGCCCGAGTTGATCAGTCTGACCCTGCAGGCCAGAGACAAGATTCTTGATCTGCTCGACAATGGGGGGGACGGCCAGGACGCAGAGGCTCGCCAGATCGTCAAAGACTTTCAGCGTATCTGCTGCTGCCGGGAAAGCTGCCAGACAGAAACTTCCGCCCCAAAGACAACAGGCTCGGGCCCTTCCCCGGCAAGCGGCTCCCGTACCTATCGCATCCGGTTCAAACCTGTTCCTTCTCTTTTTGTTTCCGGCTCTAATCCCCTTCTCCTTCTCGCCGAACTTCAGGAGATGGGAGAAAGCACCGTTATCGCCCACCTCGACACCATTCCCATGCTTGATGAGTACGTCCCTGAGGAATGTTACACCTTCTGGGATATTATTCTCACCACCGACAAGGACGAAAACGGCATTCGCGACGTCTTCATCTTTGTTGAAGACCTGTGTGAACTGCGCATTGATGTCATCTATGAAGAGGGTGATTTCGAGGAGCATGAGGAATACAAACGACTGGGCGAGATCCTGATTGAGCGCGGCGATATCAGCGCCGAGGCCTTAAACGAGATTATCGGTCAGCAGCAGCGATTGGGTGAAAAGCTGGTCCAATCCAGGACGGTGGAGCAATCACGCATTGACGCCGCCCTGCTGGAACAGGAGCATATCAAGAAGATTCGGGAAAAAGCTCAACCCAAGGCCAAGGCGGCTTCTTCCATCCGGGTGGATTCCACTCGCCTCGACAATCTGGTGGACCTGGTGGGGGAACTGGTCACGGTTCAGGCCCGGCTGACCCAGAAGGCCGACGGCGCCCAGGATCCCGACCTGCTCCTTATTGCCGAAGAGGTGGAGCGGCTGACCACCGAGCTGCGCGACAACACCATGTCCATCCGCATGCTGCCCATCGGCTCCACCTTCTCCAAGTTCCGCCGACTGGTACGGGATCTCTCGCGTGATCTGGGAAAAGAGATCGAGATGACCACCGAGGGGGCGGAGACGGAGCTGGACAAGACGGTCATTGACCAGTTGAACGATCCTCTGGTCCATATCATCCGCAACTCCCTCGACCATGGCATTGAGTCTCCTCAGGCCCGTCTGGCGGCCGGCAAGGGAAAAGGAGGAACGGTGCATCTTTCCGCCCGCCATTCCGGGGCCTTTGTCCTCATCGAAATCAGAGATGACGGCGCCGGGCTTGACCCCGAGAAGCTGCGGGCCAAGGCGGTGAGCAAGGGACTGATTGCCGCTGATGCCGACCTGAGTAAAGAGGAGTGCTACGCCCTGATCCTGGCAGCCGGTTTTTCCACCGCCGAAAAGGTCACCGATGTCTCCGGCCGCGGCGTGGGTATGGATGTGGTTAAACGTTCCATTGACAATCTGCGCGGCGAGATCGGAATCCACTCTGAGTTAGGCGTTGGCACCACTATCACCCTGAAGCTCCCGCTCACCCTGGCCATTATTGATGGCCTGCTGGTAAAAATAAGCGCAGACTTCTTCGTTATTCCCCTGTCCATGGTCGATGAGTGTATTGAACTGACCCGGGAGGAGGCATTCCTGGCCAAGAAACGCTCAATGATGACCTTCCGTAATGACATTTTTTCCTATATCAACCTGCGCGACAGCTTTGCCATCAGCGGCGAACCACCGGCCATTGAACGGGTGGTGCTGGCGAATGTCAAAGGCGAGAGAATCGGCTTCGGGGTGGATCAGGTCATTGGCCAGCATCAGACGGTGATCAAGACATTGAGCAATGTCTATAAAGATGTCAGCGGCATCTCCGGCGCCACCATCCTCGGCGACGGCACAGTGGCCCTGGTGCTTGATGTCAATCAACTCGTTCAGGACAATACGCATGGAGCGTGATTATTCATGGAGATGAGCAACAAAATGTTTACCCGCCTCAGTACCTATATCCATGGGGAATTGGGGATAAAAATGGGCGAGGGCAAACGGGTCATGCTCCAGGCGCGCCTGGCAAAACGCATCCGCACCCTGGGACTGGAATCATTTGAGGCCTATCATGATTTTCTCTTCAGTCCGGCCGGACAACAACAGGAGCTGGCCAGCTTTGTTCATGAAGTCACCACCAACAAGACCGATTTCTACAGGGAGGCCAACCATTTCTCCTATCTGATTGGCCAGACTCTTCCCACCCTGTTTAACGAAGGACGACGCTGTCAGCGTCGTCCTTTACGAGTCTGGAGCTCTGCCTGTTCCACCGGCGAAGAACCCTATACCCTGGCCATGTTTCTCCAGGAATACAAAGTCAGAACTCCGGGGTTTTCCTATACCATTCTGGCCACGGATATTTCAACCACCGTGCTGCGCGAGGCCAGGGATGCCATTTATGACGAGCGAAAGATTGAGCCCATCCCTGCTCCCATACAAAAAAAATATATCCTGCGCTCAAAAGATAAAACAAAACAGTTGGTGAGAATTGTTCCTGAACTACGTTCCCAGGTGGAATTCCGCTGGACGAACCTGAAAGAACCGAAGCTCTCGGCACGCGAACAGATGGATGTGATCTTCTGCCGTAACGTGATCATCTATTTTGACAAGCCAACCCAGGAACTGGTGCTGGGCAACCTCTGCCGGCAATTACAGCCAGGAGGCTTTGTCTTCATGGGCCATTCCGAGAATTTGAACGGCCTCGACGTTCCGCTGGTACAAGTCGCGCCCACGATTTACCGGAAGATCAATGAACAGTGACCGGGTGGCGGATTGCTACCTGAAGCCGGGGGATTTCTGCCTTGCCCTTGAACCGACCATCATCAAGACGGTTCTCGGTTCCTGTATCACCGTGACCATGTGGTCAGCACGGATGAAAGTAGGCGCGGCCTGTCATGCCCTGCTGCCGACCTGTCGTGAGGAAAAGGAACAAAAATGTCTGCCCGGTACCTGTGAGAACAGCTTCCGCTTTGTGGAATGCGTCATCCCGGACATGCTCAGACAGCTCCAGGACAAGGGCCTGGTGGCAAGTGAGCTTGAGGTCAAACTTTTTGGCGGCGCTGACATGATGATGGGATCATTGGCCGATCACCAGCGGGTGGGCAGCCTCAATGTCAAGATGTCAAAAATAATGCTGGCCAGGATGGGCTTGACGATCAAGTCGAGTGATGTGGGAGGGGAAGTGGGAAGAAAACTCATTTTTGACACCTGTAACGGAGATGTTTGGATCAAGCGGCTCAACAAGTGTCTTTAATTTTACTCTACACATTATTCAAGTGTTCATTTTCACTCTTACGCAAGGGAACGAAGAACCGGTGTAGGTCGGGTTTTAACCCGATGCTGTTGCTTGCTGACACGTCCGGTGTCGGGTTAAAACCCGACCTACATTCCTTTCCTGACGTATGCACCATTAGTCCCGTGAATGTGACAAAGTAGAATTAACGAGCTCTGTTCCATGAAAAAAATAACGATTCAAAGATGTAAGTTGGTCGGTTTGTAACCCGACCAACAGGGGGAAGATGGCGCCCCCCTTGTCGGGTTACAATCTGACCTGCAATTGCCTGCAAAAGATTTACCTGCGCAGTCACAACAAACCAAAAGGAGGGCAATAGATGGCGACGGCAGAAAGTAGTGAAACAAATCAGTACCTGACCTTTAACCTCGATGGCGAGGTATTTGGTCTGGCGATCCTCAAGGTGCGGGAGGTGCTCGATTTTACCAGCATCACCCGGGTGCCGCAGACACCCCAGTACATGCGCGGGGTGATCAATCTCAGGGGCAGCGTGGTGCCGGTGATGGATCTGCGGCTGAAGTTCAACATGGCCGAGACCGAGAAAAATGTGAACACCTGCATCATCATCACCGAGGTGGAGCTCAACGGCGAGCTTGTGGTGCTCGGGGCCCTGGCCGATTCGGTGCAGGAGGTGGTTGATCTCGACGCCAGTCAGATCGAGCCGCCGCCGCACATGGGCACCCGGCTGCGCACTGAGTTCATCAAGGGGATGGGCAAACATGGGGATGGGTTTATTATCGTCCTTGATATCGACAGGGTCTTTTCCTCTGAGGATCTGGCCACCGTCCAGGCAGCAGCACCGCAGATAGCCGATCCCGTTTAAGCGACCGCGGATCATTTCAGACGCATAACCTCACAATAGCTTCAGATAAAGGAGATAAAAGAATGAAACTTGGCGTAAAGATCGGGATGGGATTTGGTATTTTAATGGCGATCGCTGTAACTCTCGGAGGGTTGGCGATTTTTAATATGAGCAGGGTTGGCACCCAATCAACGATGCTCGATCAGGAGTATGTTCCCGAGGTGGGAATTGCCAATGAGCTTGAACGCAGTGCCTTCCGCGCCATGTATGCCATGCGTGGCTATGGTTACACCGGCGAGGAAGAGATGCTCAAGGCCGGAAAAGAGCACTTGCAAAAGCTGGAAGAGGGGATCGGCCTGGCCAATGCCCTGGGCGACAAAGCGGCCCATCTCAAGACCCTCAAACCGGCTGTACAAAAGATCAAGGATGTCGCCGGCACCTATCATGAACTGGTTGAGAAAACGGTGCAACTCAATGCGGCGATGGACGAAAACATGCGTCAGCTTGATGTCAATGCCAAAAATTATATGGAATCCGCTAACACCTTCTTAAAAGGTCAGAATGAGAAGATGGCCGCTCAGATTACTTCCGGTGATCCGGCCGACAAGCTCAAGGAACGGTTGGATAAAATTACCAAGATCAACGATGTCATCAATCTTGGCAATGCCACCCGCATTGCGCGCTTGCGCTCCCAGGCCCAACGCTCTCCCAAGATCATTCAGGACGCCCAGGCCAATTTTCCGCAGATGGTTTCCATTATCAATCAGATTCGAAAGATAACCATCCATGCAGATGACATTAAAGAGCTGGCCGAAATCGAAGAGGCGGCAAATGGCTATAAGACGGCCATGACCACCTTTCTCGATAACTGGCTGAAGAAGGAGGAACTGGCCAAACAGCGTGGGGACACAGTAAGCAAGATTCTGGAAGAGACCAACAGCCTGGCCAAGGCCGGAATGGAACACACCTCCGAGATCGCCGAGGGGGCCGTTGCTTCCCTGGGGACTGCCAGCACAGTCATGATTGTTGGTTTGATCGTGGCCGTGCTTCTGGGCACCATTGTCGCCTATTTCATCACCCGCGGCATCACCCGGCCCATTTCTATGGGAGTCAAGTTTGCCGAGGCCGTGGCCGGTGGCGATCTTTCCCAGCGTCTGGAGATCACCCTCAAGGATGAGATCGGCCAGTTGGCGAATGCCCTCAACGGCATGGTTGATAAACTCAAGGATGTTGTGGTCAATGTCCAGGTGGCGGCGGACAACGTCGCCTCCGGCAGCCAACAGCTCAGTTCCAGTTCCGAGGAGATGAGCCAGGGGGCCACCGAACAGGCAGCCGCCGCCGAGGAGGCATCGAGCGCCATGGAAGAGATGGCTGCCAATATCCGCCAGAATGCCGACAACGCCATGCAGACCGAAAAAATCGCCACCAAGAGCGCCGCGGATGCCCAGACCGGAGGGGCCGCCGTGTCCAAGACCGTGGGCGCAATGAAGGAGATTGCCGGCAAGATCTCGATTATTGAGGAGATCGCCAGACAGACCAACCTGCTGGCCTTGAACGCCGCCATTGAGGCGGCCCGGGCCGGTGAACATGGCAAGGGCTTTGCCGTAGTGGCCTCCGAGGTGCGCAAACTCGCCGAACGTAGCCAGCACGCCGCCGCCGAGATCAGTGAACTCTCCAGCAGCAGCGTGGAAGTGGCCGAGCAGGCCGGAGAGATGCTGGAGAAGATGGTGCCCGATATCCAGCGCACCGCCGAGCTCGTCCAGGAGATAGCCGCCGCCAGCAAGGAACAGGATACTGGAGCCGAGCAGGTCAACAAGGCCATTACCCAGCTTGACCAGGTTATCCAGCAGAACGCCTCTGCCTCGGAAGAGATGGCCTCCACCTCGGAAGAGCTCTCCAGCCAGGCCGAGCAGTTGCAGGACACCATTTCTTTCTTCAAGATCGGGGCGGGAAGCGGCTCAAGCCACAGGGCTCCATCCGCACCGGCAAAGAGCGCCAGCCGCAAACCGGCGCTGGCCCTCGCCCATACTAAAAAGGGGGCCAAAGGGCAGGAGAAAGGCGGCAAGGGCTTTGAACTGGAAATGGGGACAGGCGGCAAGGATAAACTCGACGAAGATTTCGAGCGATTTTAGAGAACAAAACAGCGGCAAGTAAGGGATTTGGAAATTGCAAAATTACCATTTATTCACGGCAAGTGTAGGTCG
>DYTH01000066.1 GCA_020726025.1 Syntrophus aciditrophicus
CAATTATCACAGCCTGGATACAACAATGCCCCCTTCATGGCAAATCAGGGGCATTTGAAGGCATTCTGGAAGGAATTTTGAAACCGCCCCGCCGATAAGAAAAACGCACAACTACATGATTTATTGAAATAAATTTAAATTATTTTCAAAAAAATTGCCGCCGGGGGCTCGCTTATATCAAATATCCAGTGTTCGCCTGTAATTGTTGACATGCCAGACTATTTAACGTACGGTATGGCGTACGCTAAAAGATGGAGGTAAAAACAATGTCTATACTTACCGCAACCGAGGCAAGAAAACGGCTCTATACCCTTGTCGATGATGTAGCCGAGTCCCATGATCCAATTCAGATTGTGGGCAAGCGAAACTCGGCGGTTCTACTGTCTGAAGAGGATTGGAGAGCTATTCATGAAACACTCTATTTAACTTCAATCCCGAAAATGAGAGACTCCATTCGCAAAGGATTAAAAACCCCTGTTGAGGAATGCGAAGAGGAGCTTGACTGGTGAGTTGGCGCCTGGTTTATACAAAACAAGCAAAAAAAGATGCAAAAAGACTCTCTCGCTCTGGGTTAAAGCCTCAAGCAGAGCGACTTCTGGCCATTCTCAAGGATGACCCTTATCTCACCCCGCCCCCATTTGAACGATTGGTCGGTGATCTGGCCGGGGCATGTTCCCGCAGGATTAATATTCAACATCGAATTGTTTACCAAATCCTGGATGATATAAAAACCGTCAAAGTTATTCGTATGTGGACACATTATGAGTGATAACATTGGCGAACAAGGCAGGAAAAGCGATGAAAAGCCGGCTATTTCCCGAGCAGCGTCCCGTCTCGACCGCCGACGCGATGTTTGTCGGCAACCGCTGGAACAATGTCCACCTCACGCTGGCCCGGAAAAAGGAGGCAAGCTCATGAGCGCCAAATCCCTTAAGTCTGAGCACGATTTTACAGCGTTGGTGGACGCCATACGCCGCGTGCATGAAGAGTGCGCCGCCGCCGTTAACCGCACGGTCAATACCACGCTCACACTTCGAAATTGGGTTATCGGTTTCTATATCGTGGAATACGAGATGCATGGTGCCGACCGGGCAAAATATGGAGAAGGCGTTATCACAGCGCTTGCTGATGCCTTGGTGATAAGAGGGATTCCCCGTTGCGATCGGAGAGAACTTTACCGATACAGAGTTTTTCACCTGACCTATCCGCAGATAGTGGAGGCATTGTCTCCACTATTGCCACCAAATTCTGAGATTGTCCGGGCAGTGTCCGGACAATCTTCCTTCGCGTCGTATGAAGCTGCCTCCCCACTTTCAATTGTGGAGACAGTGTCTCCACAATTGGCTCTTTCCGGACGCAAGCTGGTAGATAGCCTTTCTTTCAGCCACTTTTCTGAATTGATCGACATTGAAGACCCTCTCAAACGCGCCTTCTACGAGGTCGAGTGCATTCGCGGCAACTGGTCCGTGCGTGCGCTTAAAAGACAAATCGCGACTCTGTATTACGAGCGGTTGGGCCTTTCCACAGACAAAGAGAAGCTCGCCGATATGGCCCACGCCGCAGCCGAAAAGGCCGAGCCAAAACTGACCATCCGGGATCCCTACATTTTTGAATTCCTGGGTCTTAAAGCCAGCGAGGCCGTTAGTGAATCCGACCTCGAAGCTGCCCTTTTGGACAACCTGCATGAATTTCTTATGGAACTCGGCCACGGCTTTTGCCTTGAAGCACGCCAGAAGAGCATCGTCATCGGCAAGACCAGAGGGTTTGTGGATATGGTTTTCTACCATCGCATCCTGAAATGCCATGTCCTCATCGAACTCAAGGCGGACAAGTTCACCCATGAACATCTCGGCCAGCTCAACACCTATGTGTCCTGGTATCGCAAACACATGATGACCGATGGGGACAATCCGCCGGTGGGACTCCTGCTCTGCACGCAGAAGGACCACGCCCTGGTCGAATACGCCACAGCCAACATGGACAACCGCCTCTTCGTTTCCAGGTACCAGCTTGAATTGCCCAGGAAAGAGGAACTGGAACAGTTCCTGCGAACCAAACGCCGCGAGATAACGGAAGGGTAAAAATTTTGCCAGGACGGGCGCCATGTCCCCCAGAGTCGTCACAGCGGGGTCATTGCCGTGGCAAGTGAGCTGGGGCAAAATAGCGCCTTCCGGGTCTTCCCTGGGAAGCCCTGCTTCCGTGGACGTACTTGTCGCCCGTGGCACGAAGGAATGAGCCTTCTGCGTCGATCGGGCAGCGCTAATTATCCTTGACTAAATCCATGTTAAAATGTAGTCAAATCCGGTTTATAACAAATCTGAACGACAGGGGTATTATGGAAGAGGAAAACGAACTGCTGAAGAAACGTCGGGAAAAGGCCGACTTGATTAAAAACGAAGGGATCGATCTCTACCCGAACGATGTGAGGGTTGCAAACGATACGGATTCGATGAAGGCGCGGTTTGACCATTTGCCCGCGGAAGAGCTGGAAAAGATCGACGAGCGCTTCACGCTTGCCGGCCGGATCATGGCGGTGCGCGATTTTGGCAAGGGGGCGTTTGTCAGCATCCAGGACCGCAAGGGGCGGATACAGGCGTTTCTTCGCAAAAATGCGCTCGGAGAGAAGGGATTCGCCCTCTTCAAAAAACTCGATACGGGGGATATCATCTGGATAGCCGGGCGGGTCTTCAAGACAAAAACCGGCGAGCTGTCGATCGATGTAGAGGAAAACGGCCTGCGGCTGCTTTCCAAGTCGCTCCTGCCCCTGCCGGAAAAATGGCACGGCCTCACCGACAAGGAGATCCGTTACCGCCAGCGTCATCTCGATCTGATTGTAAATCCGGATACACGCAATGTTTTCCAGCAGCGCAGCCGGATTATCAGCCTGATCAGGCGTTTCATGGAGGAGAGGGATTTTCTGGAGGTGGAAACGCCAATGATGCAGCCCAGGGCGGGAGGCGCCGTGGCCCGGCCGTTCAAGACCTTCCACAACGCCCTGGGGATGAACCTTTTTCTTCGCATTGCCCCGGAGTTGTATCTGAAGCGGCTGATCACCGGCGGCATGGAGCGCGTTTTCGAGATCAACCGGAATTTCCGGAACGAGGGGATATCCACGTTTCACAACCCCGAGTTCACGATGATGGAGTTTTATCAGGCCTATGCCACCTATGAAGAGCTGATGGCGATGACGGAGGAGCTGTTCGGCTTTCTCGCCCTCAACCTTTTTTCCACGCTGCAAATCACCTACCAGGGAAACGCGATAGACTTCACGCCCCCCTGGAGGAGAATAACCGTTCGGGAGGCCGTGATCTCCATCGGCGGAGTCGGGCCGGAGATCATCGACGATCCTGACCGGATGGCGGAATATGCACGCAAGATGGGCGTGGAGGTGAAAAAAAGCGATCCGCCGGGCAAGGTTTTGATGGCCATTTTCGACGAGACGGTCGAAAAAAAGCTGATTCAGCCCACCTTCGTGACCCATTACCCGGTGGAGGTCTCGCCGCTCTCCCGCCGCAATCTGGAAGACCCGTCTGTCACCGATCGCTTTGAGCTCTACATGGCAGGAAGAGAAATGGCCAATGCTTTTTCCGAGCTCAATGACCCCGCCGATCAGCGCTTGCGTTTCGAGCAGCAATTGAAGGAAAGGGATGCCGGCGATCTTGAGGCCCATGAAATGGACGAGGATTACATCAACGCCCTTGAATCGGGGATGCCCCCGACGGCCGGGGAGGGTATCGGCATCGACAGGCTGGTGATGCTTATGACCGATTCCGCTTCGATCCGGGATGTGATCCTCTTTCCGCTGCTCCGGAGCAGGGAAGCAGCCCGGGAAGAATGATGAATTCCTACGAATTGTTCATCAGTCTGAGGTACCTGCGGGCAAGGCGCAAGCAGGTCTTTGTATCGATTATTACCTTCATCTCGGTTGCCGGCATCTTTCTCGGCGTGGCGGCTCTGATCATCGTGCTTGCCGTCATGAACGGGTTCGAGACGGATCTGCGGGACAAGATTCTTGGCGTAAATTCCCATATTGTAGTCACCGACTATCGTGGCGGCATGCAGAATTACCGGGAGGTTATGGCCGAGATAGCGGAGGTGCCCGGCGTGGAGGCCTCGACGCCGTTCATCTACAGCCAGGCCATGCTCAAAAACCGGGAGAGCACAACCGGAATCATCCTGCGCGGCCTTTCCCTGAAGGATGCCGAGAAGGTGATCAATATCGGAAAAATCAAGGAAGGCAGCCTCAAAGGGCTGGAAACGGGAGTATCTCCGGAAACGAAAGACGGCCCCGCCCCGCCCCGCCCCGGCATCGTGATCGGTCGGGAGCTGGCCAAAAACCTGGGGCTGTTTCTCCATGACCGTGTCTTTGTCATCTCCCCGTCGGGGGTATCCACGCCGATGGGGATGACTCCGCGGATGAAGCCCTTTGTCGTGGCGGGAATCTTCGAATCGGGTTTTTACGAGTACGACTCGACACTGGCCTATATCTCTCTTGAGGCGTGTCAGAACTTCCTCAACATGGGGGATATGGTGACGGGCCTTGAGCTTAGGGTTGACGACATCTATCGGGCCGGCCTGATCGCCAGACAGATCGAGAAAAAGCTGGGTTTCCGCTTCTGGGCGCGCAACTGGATGGAGATGAACCGGAATCTTTTCTCGGCGCTGAAACTGGAAAAACGGGTCATGTTCATCATCCTTTCCCTGATTGTTCTCGTCGCCGCCTTCAACATCATCAGCGCCCTGATCATGATTGTCATGGAAAAAAACAAGGATATCGCGATCCTGAAGGCAATGGGCGCCACCCGGGCCGGCATTATGAAAATATTCGTCTTCCAGGGAATCATTGTCGGGGCGATCGGAACTTTTCTCGGAACGCTGGCGGGCCTCGCTGTGGCGCTCAACCTGGAGACGATATCCCGCTTTGTGGAAAACCTCTTCGGCTTCAAAATACTGCCGGGCGATGTCTATTACCTGAGTGAACTTCCCTCGCAGGTCAATTACGGCGATGTGGGGATCATCATCCTGGGGACGATGCTGGTCAGTTTTCTGGCCACTCTGTACCCTTCCTGGCGGGCATCCCGGCTCGCCCCGGCGGAGGCGCTCCGGTATGAGTGAGGCAATAAAAACCTTATGATAGAAATCCGAAATCTGCAAAAAACGTTTTTTCTCAACGGCAACAAGATTGAGGTGCTCAAGGGGATGGACCTGACGATTGCCGACGGTCAGTCGCTGGCGGTTGTGGGTGTTTCCGGGGCGGGGAAAAGCACCTTTCTCCACATCCTGGGCACGCTCGACCATCCAACGGGGGGTGAGGTTCTTTTCGACGGGGTCAATGTATTTTCCTGGCCGGAGCAGAAGCTTTCCGACTTCCGCAACGGTCAAATAGGCTTTGTCTTTCAGTTCAACAACCTGCTGCCCGAATTCACCGCCCTGGAGAACGTCATGATGCCTGCGCTGATCCGGAGAATATCCCGAAATGAGGCAAAAAACAGAGCCGAGGCCATTCTTGCAGAGGTTGGGCTGAGCGATCGCACGCGACACAAGCCGGGGGAGCTTTCCGGCGGCGAGCAGCAGCGGGTTGCCCTTGCCCGGGCGCTTGTTCTCGAGCCAAAGGCGCTCCTTGCAGATGAGCCTACCGGAAACCTTGACACGGAAACCGGAAAAAGGATAGAAGACACACTATTATCTTTAAACCAGCGTAAAGGCATCACGCTGATCGTGGTCACGCATAATGCATCACTTGCCGACCGTATGTCGGAGAGAATCGGATTAAGCGACGGGAGGATTCAGAGCCGTGGTTAAAAAACTGCTGTCAGCAGGCGTATTGTTTGTTATTCTGGTTATGTCCGTATGTGACGTAAACGCGGATGAGATCAGAAAAATAGCCATTTTCCCCTTTGAAACGAATGCGGCATCGGCACAGAAGGCCGCGGAACTTCAGGCGCTGGTCCACAAAGGGATATCGCATGAACTTTCCGGCTCGAAGATGTTTGCCCTGGTATCCGAGCAAACCATTGCCGGAGAATCAGCCGGCAAGACGATGAGCGATGAGCTTGCAGTCCGTATCGGGGGGAAGGCCGGAGCGGATTATGCGTTCACCGGAAGCATATCGGAATTCGGCGACCAGATCAGCATCGATGTGAAGATAATTGACGTAAAAAAGGAAAAGGCCATCCCCGGGGTTTTTGTGCAGGGAAAAGACAGAAAAAATATGGCCGCCATTCTTGATGCCCTGCGCACCGATATCATGCTGCGGCTGATCCCTGAAAAGAAGATACTCCGGGTTGAGTTTCAGGGAAACAGGAAGATAGAGTCCGCCGCAATAAACAGGGGGCTAAAGTGCGCGCCGGGCAACATACTCAATCAGGAAGACATTTCTGCGGATATCAAGACAATCTACAGAACCGGGTATTTCGATGCGGTTACGGCGGATGTTGCCGAGACGCCGGATGGCGTCGTGGCGACATTTGTTGTCGAAGAAAAACCGATGATTTCCGAAATAAGGATTCAGGGAAATAAAAAAATCAAGAAAAGCGATATCGAGGCCGTCATGGGTGTGCAGACAAAACAGACGGTCAACCCGGAGAAAATAAAGTCCGATATTGAGAAAATTAAAGAGCTGTACGACTCCAAAGGCTTCTATAATGCCGAGATCTCTTATAAAATTGATAAAACAGGGGAGCGTAACGTTCAGGTTGCCATAACCATTGCTGAAAATGATAAATTGTTTGTACGGAACATCCTGTTTGAGGGAAACAGGGCGTTCACATCCCGCGAGCTGGAAAAGTTGCTTCTGACCAAAGAAAAAGGGATTTTTCACTTTTTTACCGATTCCGGCGTTCTGAAAAAAGAGCAGCTCAAGCAGGATATCGACAAGATCAAGGGTTACTATCTCAACAACGGTTTTATTAACGCGCAAATCGCAGACCCGACAATAACCCATGACGATCGGGGCATCTCCATCAAGATTCAGATAGCGGAAGGTCAGCAGTACCGCGTCGGCAAGGTGGAGATATCCGGCGACCAGTTAGCGGCTAAACGGGAGGAGCTGCTGGCAAAACTGAAGATCGGCAAAAAGGACTTCTATGATCGGGAAGCGGTCATCAAGGACATGGATTATCTGACGCAGACAGCCAATGACGAGGGTTATGCGGCAGCGGATGTCATCCCCAGAACATTCCCCAGGGATGAAACCCGAACGGTGGATGTGAATTACGACATACAAAAGGGGAAGCTTGTTTATTTCAATCTGATCACCATTACCGGAAACAACAAGACGAGGGACAAGGTCATCCGGCGCGCCCTTTCCGTGGTTGAGGGAGACCTTTACAACCGGACCAGACTCAAGAACAGCTATATGGCCTTGAACGGCCTCCGCTATTTTGAGGAGATCGATTTTGAAAGCGAAAAAGGGGCCGACGAAACCCAGACCAATGTAAACATCCGCGTTAAGGAGAAGCAAACAGGGATGCTCAGCGTTGGCGCCGGTTACAGCGCCCTGGACCATGCGGTGGTCTCCGCGCAGATTTCACAGCAGAATCTTTTCGGGCGGGGGCAGACGCTGAACCTGAAAGCCAATGTCGGCTCCTCTTCGACGCTCTACGACATATCATTCACGGAGCCATGGCTTTTCGATATGCCGCTCTGGAGTAAAGCAGATATATGGAATCTTTACCGGGAATACGACGCCTACAATCTCGACACGATGGGCCTGGGCGCCACGCTGGGATATCCGCTCTGGCCTTATGTCTCGGGGTATGTCGGGTACCGTTTTGCCATTGACAACGTCAAGGATGTGCTGTCAACCGCCTCGGTTTACACGAAAGGCCAGGCAGGCAAAACGACGAGCAGCGGTTTGACGTTCACGCTTACCCGGGATTCCACCGACGACGGCATGTTTCCGACAACCGGCTCCAAGAACAGCGCCTCGCTGGAATATACAGGCGGGCCGCTTCAGGGCGATGTAAGCTATACCCGAACCGGAATATCTTCCACCTGGTTTTTTCCGCTTCCGCTCGATACCGTCATCGGAATACGCGGGCGGATGGGGGCAATAAAAGGCAACGAGGGGAAACCCGTTCCAATCTACGAACGGTACTATCTCGGGGGAATCGATTCACTGCGCGGGCTTCGGAGTGTAGGCCCTGTAGATCCGGCAACCAATGAGGTCATTGGCGGGTTGACAATGTTGAACTTCAATGTGGATTACATCTTCCCGCTGGTCAAGAAGGCGGGCATGAAGGGGCTGGTCTTTCTTGATGCGGGCAATTCCTGGGAAAGCGGTTACCATGTCAATGACTTGAGAAAAACGGCCGGAGTCGGTATCCGCTGGTACTCGCCAATCGGGCCGCTGCGTCTGGAATGGGGGTATGTGCTCGACAGAAAAGACGGGGAGTCTCCCAGCCGCTGGGAATTTACCATAGGCATGTTCATGTGATTCTGGTTGGAAGAAACAAATTGAAGCCCGAGGCTGAAGGAAAAAAGGGCAGGATGTGATGAGGGAAGAAGGGGGCTTTTGCCAGCCCTCCACTAATTGAAAGATAAGGAGAGAGTTTGTATGAAAAAGCAGGGTTATTTTAGTGTTGCCGTATTGGTTTGCGCGTTGCTGCTGTCCGCTTTTCCGGCGGCGGCGGCTGACAGGACCGGTTTTGTGGACGTGCGCGAGGTGATGGTCACTTCCGCCGCGGGCAAGAAGGCCACGGAGGAACTTAAAAAGACATTTGAAAAAAGCAAAGAGACGATTCAGGCCCACGAGGCCGAGCTGAAAAAAATGAAGGAAGATATTGAAAAGCAGAAATCGCTTCTGAAGGCTGACGCGTTGAAGGAAAAAGAGAAAACCTATGAAAAGAAATTCAGAGACTATCAGCTTCTGGTGAAGGATTCCAATGAGGATCTTCAGGCCAGGGAACAGGACGTTCAGAAGAAGATTCTTCCGGAGATACTGAAAATCATACGGGCGGTTGGAGAGAAAGGGAAATATTCGATGATTGTCGATACCAGCCAAATTCCGCTGCCCTATTTCTCCAGGGAAAGCGACGTGACAAAGCAGGTGATTGAAGAGCTTGACAAAACATATAAGCCTAAAAAATAGTAAGAAAATACGTGAAAAAAACGCTTGCTGAAATAGCCGCCTTTCTGGGCGGTTCGGTCGATGGCGACGGAAATGTCGCCATCGAAAACATTCGGGGTATCGATGAAGCCGAACCGGGCGATATCACGTTTGTCGCCAACGCGAAGTACCGTAAAAAAATGGAAAGCACGCGGGCGGGCGGGATACTGGTTGCCCCTGGAACCACCTGTCCGGGGAAAAATCTGGTGGTTGTTTCGGATCCGTACAGTTCTCTGGGAAAGCTTCTGGAGCTCTACTACGCCGAAGAAGAGTCGCCCGCCGGGATCAGTGATAAAGCCTTCATCGAGGAAGGCGCCGGGGTTTCACCTGACGCGATTGTCTATCCCGGGGCTCACATAGGCCGGGGCGCGCGGATAGGCAATCAGACTGTAATATATCCGGGTGTTTACATTGGGAAAAACGCGTCCGTCGGCGAAGGCTCCGTGCTTTATCCGGGTGTAACCGTGTATCGGGGTTGCGCCATAGGAAATCGGGTAATTATTCATGCGGGGGCAGTCATCGGCGCCGACGGTTTCGGGTTTGCCCTGCCGGGCGGTGAAAACAGGAAAATTCCCCAGGTTGGATATGTTCAGATAGACGATGATGTGGAAATCGGCGCCAATACCACCATTGATCGCGGCGCCCTCGGCCGGACATGGATTCAGCGAGGCGTCAAGATAGACAACCTGGTGCAGATCGCCCACAATGTCGTCATCGGCGCGTATTCGGTTATTGTGGCGCAGGTGGGCATATCGGGAAGCGCCCGTCTTGGGCGCGGCGTTGTGATCGGCGGTCAGGTCGGGGTCGTAGGCCACATAACCATCGGAGACGGGGTGATGGCTGCCGCGCGCGCCGGAATTCACAAGGATGTTCCGCCGGGGATGATCGTTGCCGGGGCGCCCCATCAGCCGCACAGGGAATGGTTGAGAAAAGAGGCCGCCCTGCAGAGGCTTCCCGAGTTGCGGGAAACCGTCGCCGATCTGAAGCGCCGGATAGCAGAGCTGGAAAAAGAATTGTCAGATAAGGAGAGTTGATGAATATCCATCCAACCGCCGTCATTTCGCCGGAAGCAACGCTGGCCGATGGCGTGGAAGTAGGCCCCTACAGCGTCATCGGCCCCGATGTCCATATCGGGAAAAATACACGGATTGCCTCCCATGTGGTGATTGAGCGTCACGTCGATATCGGTGAAAATAACCGGATATCCCAGTTTGCCTCGATCGGCGGCGATCCGCAGGACCTGAAGTACCGGGGAGAAATAACAAGGGTAATCATAGGAAACAACAACATCATCAGGGAATATGCGACAATCAACAGGGCCACGGTGGAGGATATCGGGACAACCATCGTCGGCGACAACAACATGATCATGACCTACTGCCATGTCGCCCACAACTGCAAGCTTGCCAGCAATATCGTCATGTCCAATGCGGTGAATCTCGCCGGACACATCCACGTTGACGACTACGCGATCATCGGCGGCATGACGGGCGTCCATCAGTTTACCCGAATCGGCGCCCACTGCATCATCGGCGGGGCGTCGGCGGTCAATAAGGATATTCCCCCCTATGTCACGGCTTCCGGCAATTTCACGAAGCTCTACGGTCTTAACCAGATCGGCTTGAGACGGCGGGGCTTTTCCGAAGAGACCATTGAAGCGCTGAAGAAGGCGTATCAGATCGTTTTTCGTTCCTCGCTGCTGCTTTCGGTTGCGCTCAAGAGAATCGAAGAGGAACTCCCCGATCTCCCCGAAATAAGAACCTTTGTCGATTTTATCAGAAAATCGGAACGGGGCGTCTGTCGCTGACGCAATGAAAACGGAGTTTAATGAACTCGTCAAAAGTCCAAAAACCGTCATTCCGGCGAAAGCCGGAATCCA
>DYTH01000067.1 GCA_020726025.1 Syntrophus aciditrophicus
GAGTTCCTTTGCCGACGGCTGGCAACCTATTACACTATCTGGCAGGAACGGCAACAGCGTCAAAAAAAAGGGGAGCAGGTCTTCAATTTTCCAGGCCTCATCGGGGACTCTCAGGCCATGAGCGAGCTAAAATCGCTCATTATCCGGGTAGCGGCCACCGATACCACGGTGCTGATTCAAGGGGAATCCGGCACCGGCAAGGAACTCGTGGCCCGCGCCATCCATCATCACAGCATAAGGCGATCAGGCCCCTTTATCCCAGTGGATTGCGCCGCTATCAGCGAGAATATCCTGGAAAGTGAGCTGTTTGGTCACGAAAAAGGCTCTTTTACCGGCGCCAATACTTCAGCCAGGGGGCTAATCCGCTCTGCTGACGGTGGGACTCTTTTTCTGGATGAAATCGGCGAGCTGCCCAAAAGTATGCAGGCAAAGTTACTGCGCACCCTCCAGGAGTACGAGGTTCGTCCGGTGGGAAGCACAAGAAGCTACCCTGTTGATATTCGGATTCTGGCCGCCACCAATCGAAGCCTGTCACAAGAAATGACACAGGGACTCTTTCGCCATGACCTCTTCTACCGGCTTTCCACTATTGTCCTTGATCTTCCGCCACTTCGGGAGCGATATGACGATGTTCAAATCCTGGCCAGATATTTTATTGAACGGTATTGTCAATCCGGCCCCCTGACTGTCAGTAGAGAAGCGCTGAATCTACTTCATCACTATGACTGGCCGGGCAATGTAAGGGAACTTGAAAATGTCATCCGCCGGGCCGTTGCCCTGACGGAGCAGGACACTATTGGGGTCGCCGATCTGCCGGCAACCATTGTCATGGCCCGTGATATGTCCCCAGACCTTAAGATGAAAAGTGATTCTCTGACTGCATATGAGCGGGTGGCCCTTGAAAATGCCCTGAAAAAGACGGGCAACAACAAACGCCAGGCCGCCGCCCTTCTTGGTATCAGCGAGGCCACTCTGTACCGCAAATTGAAGCAGTTTGGCCTCTCATAATAAAAGTATTGCCATGCAAGCGTCTCTCATTTTGAGAGACGCTTGCATGGCTCCCCTCATCCCCCAGCCCCTTCTTCAAACCTATCATCACTTTTTGCCTCCTTGTAGCATCTTTTTTCCTGTTGTTTTCAACTGTTACCAGACTGGATAGCGATTCGACTTGCTGGCGTATGAAAAAAAATTCTGGCCCGCACCTTGCATTGACTTGTGACACACTCATATCATACAAGATATTTTTTCGAGGCTGCCGACGCTCAAGGCATCAGATGGAGAGACAATAATGAAGAGATATATAACGACGGAACATGCCCCCAAGGCCATAGGTCCATACAGTCAGGCCAGAAATACGGGGCAACTGATCTTCCTTTCCGGACAGATAGGGATTGATCCGAAGACAGGCCGCCTGGTCGATGGCGGCATCGGGGAGCAGACCGGTCAGATCATGCGGAATATCACCGCGATCCTGGAAAGCTGTGGGTTGACGATGCAGGATGTCGTAAGAAGCGAGGTCTTTCTCACCGATTTAAGCATGTTTCAGGAGTTTAACACAATCTATGGCACCTGGTTTACCGACGGCAATTATCCAGCCCGTTTTACCGTCGGAGTGGCGGCGCTTCCCATGCAAGCCCTGGTGGAAATCGCCTGTATAGCAGCTCATCGCTGAAAACAAACATCAGCAGTATAACAAAGGGAGAAAAATCATGAAAAAAAGTCGTATCGTCCTGTTATTTCTTGTATTGGTTGCCGCTTTGACCGCGAGGTATGGTCATGCCAATGACCTTGCAGACATCAAAAAGTCAGGGGTGCTGCGGCATCTTGGCGTACCGTATGCCAACTTTGTGACCGGTGATGGGCATGGGCTGGATGTGGAGGTCATGCAGCTTTTTGCCAAGGAGATCGGGGTGCAGTACCAGTATGTCCAGACAACATGGCCAAACGTGATCTCTGACCTGGTTGGCAAGACAATCGAACCGGATGGAGAGAATGTCAAGATTACAGGTGATGCTCCGATTCGGGGTGATGTCATCGCCAACGGGCTGACCATTATCCCCTGGCGTCAGAAAGTCCTTTCCTTTTCAGCCCCGACATTCCCAACTCAGGTGTGGCTGATTACCAGCATCAATTCCCCGCTTCAACCGATAGTCCCCGGCAAATCCATTGACGAGGATATTGTGGCGACAAAGAAGCTGACGGCAGGCAAAAGGGTTCTGGGCAAGGGCAAGACCTGCCTGGAGCCAAAACTTTACTTTCTGGCGGAGGCTGGCGCTCTGGCATCCTATTTTGAAGGAGACCTCAATGAGCTGGCTCCCGCAGTCATGAAAGGGGAGGCGGACGCAACCCTGCTCGATGTCCCGGATGCCTTGGTGGCCCTTGATAAATGGCCGGATCAGATCAAAATACTTGGCCCTGTGTCCAAACAACAGGAGATGGGCGTTGCCTTTCGCAAGGACACCCCGGAACTCTACAACGCCTTCGCGATCTTTCTGAAAAAAATCCAGCAGGATGGAACCTATAATTCCCTGGTTACCAAATACTATCCAGATGTTTTTGTCTATTATCCAAATTTCTTTATTCCCAAATAATGGTGTATACTGGGATGAGCAGCCCTGCAACTGCCGCAAAACAGCTTGAGGCTGACATCCGGCATAAATCTGCAACATTTACCACACGATGAAGGAACAGGACTCATCCCGATAAAGAGACGATGAGTCCTGTCAATATGGGGACATTCAGGATGTTTACTCTCTCTCCGCAAATCAGAAAGTCAGTAAAAAATCGATATGCCATTGCCCTGGCGTGTATCGTTGTTTTGATTTGCGGACTGTTGAAGCTGAACTACAATTCACATCGCTCATTGCAACAAGCCGGCATGGAGCGGCTTCACGGTGAGTTCAACTCACGGGTTGAACTCATCCACTACTTTCTCGAAGAGAGAAAAAACGATATTCAGGATCTGGCCACCGATAGACACGTAACCGGTTTCTTTGTCAATAAGGCCCTGGGGATGACCATGGCCTATGGACTGGAGGCCAGTCTGAATAATATCGGCAGGCTGTTTGCGCGCACCGACGACCAGAGCCAACTGGCTGAAAAATCGATTTACTCCCGCCTGCTGTTATTGGATCCAAACGGTTCGGTGCTGTCCACATGGCCGGACGATGGCCGGAGTCAAGATCAGACCTTTCCCCTTGAAATCACGCCCGACAGCCCCAGCACCATTATCAGCAGCTCCACGCCAGGCATGCTTCTTATTGCCAGCCCGGTCATGGTGAACAACACTGTGCAGGGATATGTTCAGGGATGGGTGAGCTATGAAACCATGCTGGCCCATCTGATGGGAAAAACACAAGCCATGGTGCTTATTACCGATCATCAGCGTCTGGTCTTCCAGCAACCGGCCCAAATCGCCCTTCATCCACGTATCATTGTGAAGCTGAACGCGATCATCCCGGGACAGCCGCTCTCCGTCCGGCAAGAGGATCTGCTCCAATCCGGGACGGAAGACAAGAACCGGAAAAGCGCCTGGATCCTGTTTGGTGCCGACATCCCTGATTATGGCATTACTCTCTACCAGGCGCAGGACTCCAGCGACATTGTTCAGCAACTGCCATTTTATCTTTTCATGGCCGTGCTTGTTCTGCTGTCGGGAGGTGTTGTTCTGGTCTCGGCCTTTATTCTGAAAACCAACATGCAAAGTCTGGTACTTGCGACATCGTTGGCTGAGACCCAAAAAAGGGAACAGGCAGTTGCCGAAAAAAAGGACGAGCTGGAGCTCATTATTGACGGCGCCCGGCTTGGCACCTGGAACTGGAATATCATCAGCGGGGAGATGGAATTCAATGCCCGCTGGGCGGAAATGCTCGGCTATGAGCTCCATGAGCTGAAGGGCAACGTCGATACCTGGAAAGAACTGGTCCATCCCGATGACATGGCGCTGATCATGCCCATTCTGCAGGCGCACCTGCGAGGGGAAACACCTGCCTATTCTGTCGAACACAGATTACGGCATAAATCGGGAAAATGGATCTGGGTGCTCGATACGGGCAAGGTCATGCAGCGTGACGACAAGGGCGAGCCCCTTCATGCCTTCGGCATTCACCTCGATATCAGTGAGCAGAAGGCCGCTCAACACCAGATCAGCAAGGCCAAAGAGGAATCAGACAGCATCATCCGCAATTTTCTCGATTCCCTGATCGTCATCCGCACCGATCTGACCATTGCCCGGGTCAACCAGGCCACCTGCGCCCTGCTCGGCTACCGTGAAGAGGAGCTGGTGAACGGGCCGGTCACCATGCTCTTCCAGGATCGCCCCGAGCTGATTCAGGACATCTTTTCCTTCTATAAAGAGAAAGGGGCGAACAACGACAACTCGCAGCTGGAGCTGCGCAATGTCGAGTTGACCTATCTGACCAAGGCTGGCGGCGCGCTGCCCATATCGATCAACATCAGCCTTCTCACCGATGATGACAACGCCATCATCGGGGTCGTCGCCGGGGCCAAGGATATTTCCAAACTCAAGGCGACGCTGGATCAGGTGGCTCGCCAGAAAGAGTATATCGAATACCTTTTCGAGATTGTTCCCCAGGGCCTTCTCACCCTTGACCCAACGCTTAAAATCACCAAGCGTAACCGGGAATTCAGCGCAATTATACGAAACCTGGCAGAGCAGTGGCAACTTCCGGAAGAGAAGATAGCCCACGACATCCACGAGAAACTCACAACCCTGCTGCCACACACCAACAATGGGACCTTTGCCCTTTCGCACCTGAAGAATGTCGCCCATTTCCGGTTCAGCGCCGCACCGGTTCCCCAGTTCGCTGATATTGAGTATGTGGTGGCCATCAGTGATATCACCCATGAACGTAAACAGGAAGCAGCCAGGAGATTGTTGGCCACCGTTATTGAACAGACCGCTGACTCCATTGTCCTCACCGATCCCGAGGGCATTATTCGCTATGCCAACCCAGCAGCCGTTACCAACAGCGGCTGGAGCGCGGACGAACTGATAGGCCAACCGGCAAGGATCTTCAAGAGCGGCCTGACCTCTCCTGCTGTCTATCAAGAACTGTGGCAGACCATTTTACAGGGGGATGTCTGGTCAGGACATCTCTCGAATCGCAAGAAAGACGGCCCTGTCATTGAAGAAGATGTCACCATTTCTCCGGTGCGCAACGAAGAAGGCGAGCTCTCCCATTTTGTGGCCATCAAGCGCGATGTCACTGATCTGACTCGCCTGCAGCGACAACTGCTTCAGGCCCAGAAGATGGAGGCCGTGGGCCAGCTCGCCGCCGGCATCGCCCATGAAATCAACACCCCCATGCAGTATGTGCGGAACAACGTCACCTTCTTTGCCCGGGCCTTTGGTGAAGTCTCTCTCCTGCTGGCTGACTATAAACACCTGCAACAGCAGGAGCCGGGACTGGAACTGGCGGAAGATGCGGCAAAGCGGCTGAAAAATAACAAAATAGATTTTCTCATGGAAGAGATCCCGGAAAGCATTGACGAGATTGAGGACGGAATCAACCGGGTGGTGAAAATAATCTCGGCAATGAAGGAATTCAGCCACCCAGGCACCGGTGAAAAGGTGGCAATCGACCTCAATCGGGCTGTGGAAAGCACGATCACGGTTGCCCGCAACGAATGGAAATATGTGGCTGAAATGGTAACCGACTTCGACCCCGATCTGCCCATGGTAGTATGTCTGCCGGATCAGATCACCCAGGCTGTTCTCAACCTGATTGTCAACAGCGCCCATGCCATCAAAGAGACCGGTGCGGGCATCTCCGGGGATTTAGGACGCATCACCATCAGTACCAGACAGGATAAAGACTGGGCGGAACTCCAGGTCAGCGACACCGGCGCCGGTATTGCCAAAGAAAACCATAACAGGATCTTTGAACCCTTTTTCACCACCAAGGAAGTAGGGAAGGGTACGGGACAGGGGCTGGCCATTACCCATGACGCCATTGTCAATAAACATGGCGGCACCATTGATTTTACCAGCGAACCGGGTAAAGGCACGACCTTTACTATCCGCTTACCCATTGTTCCCCCAAGTGCAGGAGCTGCGTCGTAAAGGACAGGAATCTACAGGAGACTCAAGGAGATTTGTGAATGAAAGGATATAAAACCGTTTTGATCGTCGATGACAGCGCCACAATCCGAACCCTGATCAGCCGTGAGCTGGGACAGGCGGAATACAGGGTTCTGACGGCTTCAAATGGTCAAGAGGCCCTGGACATGATTGAAGGGATGGACAAACCACCCGATTTGATCACCCTGGATATCGACATGCCGCACATGAATGGTTTTGAGGTGTGTGAACAGCTCAGGGCAAAACAGGAAACAATGGGAGCGGGGACGCAACCCGGCATCCCCATTATTTTTGTCTCTGGTAATGATACCCTGGAGAATCGCCGGAGAGGCTTTGCACTGGAGGTCTCCGACTTTATAGCCAAGCCATTCAAGCCCAAAGAGATTCTTGATGTCGTCGATAGGATACTCTTTCCGCAGTACCAGTTTCATGGCATGACCGTGCTGGTCGTGGATGACTTTCTTTCAGCCAGACGAGTGGTTCAGATGCTGCTGCTCCGCCTTGGGGTCAATGTCCTGACCGCTTCGGATGGAATCGAAGCCCTGGAGCTCATTGACTCCACCCCTCACCACATCGATCTGATCATCACCGATTACGAGATGCCACGGATGCGCGGGGATGAGTTCTGCCGGATTGTGCGACAGAAACGTCACCTGGCCCAGGTCCCCCTTTTCATGGTCAGTTCCCATCACCAGAATGAGATGATTCTCGCCTGTTTCAAGGCCGGGGCCACCGATTACCTCATAAAACCCTTTCTGGGGGAAGAGTTGCTGGCAAGGGTCGATATTCATCTTCGGGCCAGAAAACATATCAGGCAGGTTGAAGGATTGAACAACCGCCTCGGGATGCTGAGCGCTGTTATTACCCAAAGCGCCGATCCTATTGTTATTTTCTCCCTTGATGCTATTATGTGGTACGTCAATCCGGCCGCCATCGACCACAGCGGCTACAGCGAACGGGAACTGGTGGGCGAAAAAGTGCAACTGCTTGCTAACAACCGGGGCAACCAGACCTTTTGTGCGAAAATATGGGAGGTGCTCCTGGGAGGGAGCATCTGGTCTGACCGTCTTTTCTGCACCAGAAAAGACGGTCAGACCATTGAATACGCGGTGACAATTTCCCCGGTACGTGACGCAGAAGGTGTGATTACCGATTTTATCGCCATCGGCCGGGACATGACCCAAATAAATTTATTGCAGAGACAGCTGTTACAGGCTCAGAAGTTGGAGTCCATCGGTCAGCTCGCCGCCGGTATTGCCCATGAAATCAACACCCCCATGCAATATGTGCAGAACAATATCACCTTTCTTGAACGCGCCTTCGCTCAATTCATCCTGCTGATGACTGATTATCAGCGCTTGCTCAAAACACCTGAGGTCTCGTTGACAGAAGAGGTGAAAGAGAAATTGGAAGAGATCCATCTGGACTTTCTCATGGAGGAAATTCCGGTCAGCATCGCCGAAACCCATGATGGCATCCTTCGGGTCAGAAAAATTATCGCCGCTATGAAGGATTTCAGCCATCCCGGCGCCGACAAAAAAATGCCAACAAATCTGAACCGGAGCCTGGAGAACACCATCACGGTATGCCGTCATGAATGGAAATATGTGGCGGATATCCGCACTGACTTTGAAGCGGATCTGCCTGTTATTCCCTGCTGGCAGGATCAACTGAACCAGGCCCTGCTCAACCTGATTGTCAACAGCGCCCAGGCGATCGCCGAGACAGGGGCGACATTTCCAGAGAACCCCGGCGCCATAACGATCAGCACCCGGCTTGTGGACAACTGGGTGGAGATCAGGGTCAGAGATACCGGCGGCGGGATTCCTCAAGAGATCGAAGACAAAATCTATGATCCATTTTTTACCACCAAGGAGGTGGGAAAAGGCACCGGCCAGGGGCTGGCCATAGTCTATGACGTTGTTGTCCGGAAACATGGAGGCACCGTTGATTTTATAAGCGAGCCGGAACAGGGGACAACCTTTATCATCCGCCTGCCGGTGGAAAACCGTAACAGTGAGGTACTCTCATGAACCAACGAACCGTTCTCTTTGTCGATGACGAAGAAAAAATCCTCAAAAGCCTGCGTCGTATGCTCTACCCCCTGGCCGACGACTGGAACATGCTCTATGTCGGGAGCGGCGCTGAGGCCCTGGAGGTCATGCGGAACACGGAAATTACCGTCCTGATCACGGATATGCGCATGCCGGGCATGAATGGCTTTGAGCTGATAGATATTGTCCGCAACGAGTTTCCCGATGTGGTCAGAATAATGCTGACCGGCCAGCCGGACAAGGAACTCTACTGTGATGTGATAAGCGTCTGTCATTACTTCTTATGGAAGCCAGCCAGCTTTGAGGTTTTTGAGGAGTTGCTCAACAGGATCAAAGAGCTGGACATGGCCTTACATGATGACAAGCTCTTCAGTGTGATTGCCGGCATCACCTCGCTGCCTTCGCTTCCAGCCCAATATGTGCGGCTCACGGACCTCCTGCAACAGCCGGACGTCAGCAGCGTCGAACTTGCCGGCGTGATCCGCAGCGACATGGCCATGGCCACCCAGATACTCAAGCTGGTAAACTCAGCTTATTTTGGCCTGGCAAAACCGCTCTCCAGTCTCGAAGACGCCATTACCTATCTGGGCATGAATGTCATCCAGAACCTCGTCCTGATGCAGCATTTGTTTGTCCAGTGCACCCCGGCGGAACAGAAAGAGTTTGACCTTGATCAGTTGTGGCAGCACAGCTTTTGCGTTGCCTCTATTGCCGAAAAAATTATGAAGACCCAGTGTAAAACCGTCAAGAGTGGCTGTTGCCGATCCTATCTTGCCGGTTTGCTGTTGAATATCGGCAAGTTAATCTTTGTGCGACATTTTCCTGAAGCCTACCGTCAAGTTCTGGCAGAAGCAGCTCTGGGTACGCGCCCCCAGATCGACATTGAAAAAGAGCATCTGGGAATTGATCACGCGGCCATTGGTGGATATCTGGCCGCCCTTTGGGGTTTTCCCCGCGAGATCGTTGAGGCTATTTCCCTTCATCACAAGGCCCCTGTTTTTTCGGGTACTTCCCCTATTTTAGAAGCGGTCTGGCATGCCAACCGGATCTGCCATGGTGATTTTTCACTCTCTGAGCATAACCACGCGGCATATTCATTAGGAAGACAGTTTGTGGAAAAGAACAATACGTTGACGCCCCCGGAGTAAGGACGATTGCGGTCTGCTCGGCTCAAACACCAGGAAAACCAACTATAACTTTGCAAATTATGGAGGAAATCATGAAACACCGTATTCTCTTTGTCGATGATGATGAAAAAATATTAAGAAGTTTTAATCGGACCCTGTCGGAAGAATTTGCAGTAGTCACCGCCGCAAGCCCAGACGAGGCATTGCATGTCCTGGAGGAACAGGGGCCCTTTCCGGTCATCGTGTCCGACATGAAAATGCCGGGCATGAGCGGACTTGAACTGCTGGCCCGCTCCCGGGAAATCAGTCCTGATTCGGTTCAAATTCTTCTCACCGGTTTTGCCGATGTTGAAACCGCCATGCATGCCGTCAATCACGGCGGACTTTTCCGGTTTCTGACCAAGCCCTGCGATCTCGACACCCTGAGCAGTGCCTTACGCGACGGAGTGCGGCAATACCGCCTTATTGTCTCGGAAAAGGAACTGCTGGAACAGACCCTGCTCGGCACGGTCAGGGTGCTGTCACAGATTCTTACCTTGGTCAATCCCACCGCCCAAGGGGTTACCAACCGCCTGAAAAAATATTGCCGCCATATGATCAAAGAACTGGGATTAAAGGAAAAATGGCTCTACGACGTGGCAATCATGCTCTCCCAGCTCGGCTCCCTGACCATCCCCTCGGAGATATTGAATCGCTTTATCTCAGGGAGAGACATGTCGGATCAGGAAATGACGATGATCAAGCAGCTTCCCACCGTGACCGTCAAACTGCTGATGAACATCCCCCGTCTGGAAGATGCCATTGAGATCATCTCTATGCAGAACAATCCCTATTCCGAGTTTCCCGCCTATTCCAGCCCCGAGGACTATTCAAAGGTCCATCTCGGCGCCCAGATGCTCCATGTCGCCATTGCCCTCGATTGCCTGCTTATGCAGGGCATCTATACCGCCAAGGCCCTGCATTCAATGGGGGAAGACACCAAGTCCTTCAATCCGGCGCTGGTTGCCGCCATGGGCACCTATGACTTTGAATTGCAGAACATGGTTCAGATGCAGGTAAAATGCGGCGAGCTCACAACCCGTATGATCCTGAATGAGGATATTTACAGTAAAAAAGGGGTGTTGCTGGCCTCCAATGGACAGTGGGTGACCCTTCCTCTCATAATGGGACTGCACAACTATTCCCGCAGTGTCGGTCTCAAGGAACCTTTTGCCGTCCTGGTGCCGATTTTAGATTATGAAGTCGCCTAACCCCGATGAACTCAACCATTTTAACCGTGTATGAACATGCCAACTCTCAGCGCAAAACAGAATATCCTTTTTGTGGAAGATGACACAAAAATCCACAAAGGCATCTCCCGCTTATTCTCCTTGCAGCAGGTACCCTGGGGCTACTCCTTTGCCACCGGGGTGGACGAGGCCCTTGAACTCATGCAGGAGACCGAGGTGGACGGGGTGATTTCTGATGTCAAGATGCCGGGACGGGACGGCTTTGACCTCTTGTCCCACCTGCGTTCCACCTCCAGATGGCAGGATCTGCCGGT
>DYTH01000068.1:0-9430 GCA_020726025.1 Syntrophus aciditrophicus
ACATTCCTGGGGCAAAAGTGGACGCAGATTCCGCATCCCTTGCACCAGTTCCGGTTGATGACATGACGTTTAAGTTTCGGTTTTGCCATACTTTTCCTTGTCCGTTAAGACCATTTACGAAGGCGTGGATCACTGACCGCTCCGTCGGACAGACAATAGCGGGTGAAAATAACATGCATGACTGAATATCGTACAACGCCGGGCACCTATAACGAATGAAACTGGAAGTGTCAATATTATTTTCAAGGATTGATCGGCCGCGTTTACTATGGTACTGAATATCCGCCAAGTCGTTCCTGGAAAACCGGTCGCGTCAGATGTTTGGTGGGCGGCCGCAGGCGGGACACCGGGAATAAATGCTGTCATTTCAGCATGAGGATCGGGTCATGAAGGAGAGCCTTACGAAAAATCTTTCCGAGTACGAAGGTGCAAGGCTTCTGGCCTTGTACGGCATTCCGACGGTGAAGTCGGCGCTGGCGCATGATTGGCCGGAGGTTATTAGGGCGGGTGTGGCGATCGGCTATCCGGTAGCGCTGAAACGATCCTCTCCGCAGATAAGCCATAAGACCGGGAGGGGTTTTGTGGAGGTTGATCTGCGCGGAGAAACGGAGCTGGAACGCGCGTTCAACCGGATGGAGGAGAACGCTCCGGATGGCAGTCGGGAATATCTCGTCCAGGAGATGGTCAGGGGAGGGCGGGAGCTGACGGTGGGGATGATCCGGGATCCCCAGTTTGGTCCCAGCGTGATGTTCGGTCTGGGGGGTATTTTTACCGAGGTTCTCGGAGACGTCGTTTTTCGGAAGGCGCCCCTTTCCGAAAGGGATGCAGCGGAGATGCTGGATGATATCAAAGGCAGAAAAATTCTGGATGCTGTTCGCGGAATGCCCGCGGTGAACAGGGATTCCCTGATTGCCTGTCTGATTGCGGTTGGCAGGATTGGGCTTACGCGCGATGACGTCATGGCGATCGATATCAATCCGCTGATCGTGAGGGGGCGAGAACCCGTGGCGGTTGATGCACTGGTGGAGCTGAAATAGATTCAGAGGTTTAAAATGACTGCATATTCAGACTTTTCAGACGTTTCCTGCCGGTACTTTTCCATGCCCGGTTCTGTCAATACAGAGGCTGTTTTTGAAGCCGTTGCAAAACGGGCGGCGGCAATGACCTTAGGCCGCATCGTTGTGGCGACATGCAGCGGCCGGACTGCGCTTGCAGCACGAAAGGCGTTGCCGGCCGGATTGAAAATCATCGCCGTGACCCATGTGACCGGGTTCAGAGACCCGGATATCCAGGAATTAAAAGAGGAAAACAGAAACGAACTGCTGGCGCGGGGGGTTGCCGTCCTGACCTCGGCCCATGCCTTCGGGAGCGTGGGCCGAGGCATTCGCAACAAGGTCGGGGCGTATCAGGTGGATGAAATCATGGCCTGCACGCTTAGAATGTTCGGCCAAGGGACGAAGGTGGCAATCGAGATTGCCCTGATGGCGGCCGATGCCGGTTTGATCCGGACCGACGAAGACGTCATTGCGATAGGCGGTACAAAAGACGGCGCCGATACGGCGCTTGTCATCCGTCCCGCGACCAGCGCCCACTGTCTCGATCTGAAAATCAGGGAGATCATCTGCAAACCGGCTGACCTGTAAAAGACGGCGGTTTGTTTTATTTTACCCAGCGGGTCACTTCCTCAAGCGGCGCCCTTTCCCTGTCGAACGCATTCACAGGCGTCTGCGCAACCGGATAGCCGAGGGCAATGCCCATGATGATCGCCATGGAATCGGGAATCTGGATAATTTCTCTTGCGATTTGAGGATAGAGGACGGTCGCGGACAGGATACAGGCGCCGAGTCCCTTTTCATACGCCAGAAGACAGGTGGTCTGGATGATTGCGCCGATGTCGAGCATCCCATATTCGCGGGCGATCCCGTGGTCCAGGCAGTACAGCAGCATGGCGGGGGCGCCGAACAGGGTGTGCATATCGCTGTAGTAGCTCTGTCTGGCCTCTTTGTCTCCGCGGGCAATGTTCAGCGAGGTCAGCACCTTTTTGCCGACATCGTTGTAGCGCTGTTTGATCGTCTCCGGCCATGTTGTCGGCATGACGGTATCGGGCTGGGGAGCGGCGCCGTCCATTTGCAGCTTTTTGTTGGCCTTCTTGAACTCCTCCAGCTTGTCTCCTGTCACGACAACGATTTCCCATGGCTGGGTGTTGCCCCAGGAGGGAGCCCAGACGGCTGCCGCCAGAATTTCCCGGATCAGGGATTCGGGCACGGTATCAGTCTTGAATTGCCGGATGCTTCTGCGGTTCTTGACTGCTTCCAGGACATCCATCGCTTTTTCTCCTTACAATCAAAAGATGAACACGGCTGCCGCGAGGACGGTGGTGAAGTTGTTGTCTTTTACTATTGTTGACTGGGTAACGTTGCGCGTGTTGACGATCTTGCCGCTGATCTTGAAAATCTCCTTCTTTTCATCCCAGCTTTCATCGACGTTGAAGTCTATTCCCAGCGTCGAGGCGAGCATGGCGGCGGCCATGTCTTCGGCGTAGTCGCCGGCCTGTTTTTCGGTCTGGCCGAAGGAGTGGTGCTCGCTTATGTAACCGTAGGAACGGGGGTCCGCCGGGATGGCGCATCCGACAGAGGCGGCCAGCAGCCTTTTGGGTTCATTGGTGCAGCAGCGGCTCATGACGCAGAAGGTAATTGCCCCCGCCACCAGTTCCTTCAGCCCCTGAGTTTTTGAGATGATCTTGCAGTTGGGCGGAACAATGCTTGAAACCTGAACAAGATTGCATCTTTCAATACCCGCGTCGCGCAGCGCCCTCTCAAAGGAATGAAGCTCATCCTTATGCGTTCCGACTCCTTTAGTAAAAAATATCTTTTTGGGAACATAACTGTTCATTGCACCCCTCCTTTTATGTTTATATACATCCGATAGTGAGAAACAGATGTTAAATTAACAACTTCCATGTGCTCAACATTTGCCCTGCGGCATATACCAATTTTCAGCGAGGAATGCCATAAAAAATGTTGACAATCGGAATATTAAGGGGGAGAGTAATGGCGAAAATTCAATCGTCACAAGATTCAGGTGAATAAAATGATCTCTCATGAACGCAAGGTTGAGAAATTTTATTCTCATGGTTCAAACCTCAGGTCTATGCAGGAGGGAGGATTTTTATCCTTATATTTCCTGGTTTTTGGGCTGGGCATTTCGCAGAAGGGCGCTCGATTATGTGTTTGTAAGGGCCGTAAGGGAGCGCTAAGTAAAACTTTTCTTTCGGAAACTGAAACGCCTTGAAAGGTTATCTGCCGGTAAGTAGTCCAATGATACAAAGAAGATGTCCGTGACATTTTATGTGCAAGGAGGCAGATATGTCTTCAGAAATTGCAAACCGCAACAGTCATGACAAGGAAAAGACAGTGAACCTGCTTGATGATTTGTTCCGTGTCGAGCAGGGGCCACGGATCAGCGTTCGTCTGTGGGATGGAACATACTGGCCGCCAGGGAGTTGTTGAGTCTGCCGACGGACGGGGAACACCCCTGGCTCAAGACAAATGAAAACAAGCTGCGACGTCCCCCGGTAAAGTTAATGGGGAGGCGTCATTCGCAGGAACGGGACCGCCAGGCGGTGACTTTTCACTACAACCTCTCCAACGAATTTTACAAACTCTGGCTTGACCGGCGCATGGTCTATTCGGCCGCCTGGTTTCAGTCCGCGGAGGAAGACCTCGACGCGGCGCAGGAGGGAAAGCTCGATTACATCTGCCGCAAATTGCGTCTGCGGGAGGGGCAGAAGTTTCTCGATATCGGTTGCGGCTGGGGGGCTCTGGTCATGCACGCGGCCGGCCGTTACGGGGTTGACGCCACGGGGATTACCCTTTCCGAGCCTCAGGCGGAGCTTGCAAACCAGCAGATAGCGGAGGCGGGGCTTCAAGGGCGCTGCCGGGTGCTGGTAGCCGATTACCGGGAGATGGCAGAAAAGGAAAAATATGACGCCCTGGCCAGCGTGGGCATGTTTGAACATGTCGGCGAGGCGCTTCTGCCCGTCTATTTTCGCCAGGCATACGATCTTCTGAAGGCGGGTGGAGTGTTTCTCAATCACGGCATCGTGCGCCGCATGGGAGATATTCCCCACGCCGGACGCAACTTCGTCGATACCTACGTTTTCCCCGACGGAGAATTGATCCCGGTAAGCGTGACACTGAAAGCTTCTGAAGATGCCGGTTTCGAGATTCGAGATCTGGAAAGCCTGCGCGAGCACTACGCGATGACGCTCCGCCACTGGGTAAGGCGGCTGGAAAAGGCGCACGAAGAGGCGTTGCGCTATGTGGATGAGCCGACTTACCGCGTCTGGCGGCTCTACATGTCAGGTTCGGCAAACGGCTTTACCCGCGGCAGAATCAACGTCTATCAGGCCCTGCTGAGCAAACCCGGCGCGGGCGGGGCAAGCGGCCTTCCGCTGACGCGGGAAGACTGGTACAAAGAAGAAAACAGATATTCCTGATTTGTGCAGCTTTTTTATCTTTTCGAGGAACGCGTCCAATGCCTCTGCTGAAAGGGGTAAAGCTTGCATTTGCCCATGGAGGTGCGGTGAGCGCTTCAGGAGGACTGTCCAGGCAAAATGCCTCAAATAAACGATGTCGCTGGCAATCTCTTTCCTTGCGTCGCTGATCCAGTCAATTTTCCATTACCACCCTTCATTGCTGACGTTTGCATTATAAATACAGCATAAATTGTTCATGGCCGCCGAAAGATTTCACAAGAAATTGTTTCCGTCATTAAAGTCTGATATAACCCGACGCTGCCAAAAGAAAGCGGGTACGGCTGAACTTTCCTGGTGAAATGGCTGTGCCGGATGGAGCTTTCAGAAATAACCATGACAAAGAAGAATAAATGAGTCAGTCGATGAACAATGACCACAAACCGGGCACAGCGGCAGTCATGAGCCTCATCATTCCCGGAGTGGGCCAGTTTTATAACGGCGCCTTCTGGAGGGGGATCTTCTGGCTGATTGTGACGCCCGGGCTCTGGATCGGTTCCGGTGGATTGCTGGGGTGGATTTGCCATGTGATCGCTGCCGTCACCGCCTACAATTATGCGAAACGTCAGCTCGGAGACAATTAAGGGGCCCGTTTGTCAGGCCGCGGCAGAATCATGGGGGATCAATGGCTCGGAAAATATTAAGCGGCAAGCTGAACGACCAGTTCCACGCCATGCGGGTGCTGCTTCAGAAATGCCTTTCCCTTGCGGAAAGATGCCAGGACGGCGAATCGATCCGGATTCTCCGGGAACGACTTGACCGTCTTCAGTCGGCGGCCCTTTTCGTGATTGTGGGCGAGGTCAAGGCGGGTAAGAGCAGCTTTGTGAACGCCCTTATGGGTGAAGATGTGTGCGAAGTCGCGCCGGATCCCTGCACAATGGGGATTCAGGAGCTTGTTTATGGGGAAGAGCGCGACCGGATGGCGCTTGGAGACAACTGGGAAAGGGTTTTTCTCCCCAGGGAGGTTCTACGGGAGATCACCATCGTCGATACCCCCGGCACAAACTCGGTCATCGCCAATCATCAGAAAATTACCGAAGACTACATAGCGCTGAGCGATCTGGTCGTGTTCGTGTTTTCCGCGAAGAACCCCCACACCGGCTCCGCCTGGGAGCTTCTCTCGCTGATCCGGAAGGACTGGCGCCGGAAGATGGTTTTCGTCCTGCAGCAGGCCGATCTGGCGTCGCAGCGCGAGCTTGTCGTCAACCGGGAAAGGGTGGAGCAGTACGCACGTGAACGCAGCGTTCAGAACCCCGTGGTCTTTACCCTCTCGGCCAAGCGGGAATCCGAAGGGGAGTCGGACAGCGGTTTCACGGAATTCCGGGAATTTCTGCGCGATGCTGTTGAAACGGGCGAGGTGTGGCGGCTGAAGGTGGAGGGGACGCGCGACACCGTACAAAAGATTGCGGGGAATCTGCTTGCGGAACTCCTGAAATCCCAGGCAACTCTTGCCGAGGATCGTGCATTTTATCAGTATCTGACGGCACGGGTCGCGGCGCATCGTGAAAAGGCCGACAATCTCCGCCATTTTGCCGTGAGGGGCCTGTGCGATTCCTATGACCGTCTTGCCTCCGGACTGGAGCGGGATTTCACCGAGGGAATCAGCGCCGGGAATATCCTCCGGCGGGCTATCCCGTTTATCAGGGACAAGGATGTGCAGACCTGGATGAAAGAACTTCAGGCCGCCTTCGAAGAGGCAGTGAAAAAAGAAATCGATGCAAATTCGGCGCGGGTTTCCAAAGACATTTCCGACGCGATCCTCTCCATGTTCGGCGAGTTGACACGGGCGATCGATCAGAGACAGGGCGCCGGCGAGAAGGGTATTGCCAGTGCGTATCCGGACCGGGAGGAGATCCTGCTGCGCTTGAGGAAGCAGCTTGAGGCGCTGCGCATAGCGGACATTGCTGATAAGGGAATTCAGGGCGCCGATGTCGGCAATCTGTCGCTGGCCGGAGGGGGGATCGCCGCCCTCGGCGCTGTCATCGCGCTGGCGACGAAACTTGTCATCTTCGACATCACCGGCGGAATCATGGCGGTCATGGGGGCGGGGCTGATCGCCGTCACGCTGCTCTGGAAGCGCAAGGCCATTATCGGCGATTTTTCGCGGAAGATGGAAAAATCCCGGCAAGAGTTCCGGGATCGCATCGAAAAGGAGATTGCCGGGATATTCGGCAAGCTCTTCATGGAACTCGATCAGCGTCTGAAGGAGCCGATCGGGCGTCTCGATGCGGATAATGCCCGCCTGACGCCGCTGATCGACGAGGCGCGGCAGGTGATCGCTTTGTCGAATTTGCCAAAGGAAACGTGATTGCAAACCCTTCGCGTTTTGCGTATGCGGGAGCAGCTTCAGAAATGCCTGACGAGGCGCGGCATGGAATCTCTATAACGAAATTGTCGGAGGAGTAACATGAAGAAAAGTATGGCGGCAGTTTTTCTCGTGACGATGATGTTTTTTTCGACAAACGCATGGGCCTGCACGACGATGCTCGTGACAAAAGGCGCCTCGGCGGACGGCTCCGTCATGGTTGCCCATTCCGACGACAGCGAACTCTTCGACCAGCGGCTCGCCTATGTGCCGGCCGCCGATCACAAGCCCGGATCGCTCCGGTATGTTTATTACGATGCCGCCTCGCTCGGGGAGCGACCCGAATATCACGGCTCGCTTTTGCAGCGCTACGTCGGCGTCAACCGGGGGCCGACGTACGTCGATCCGGGAAAACCGCAGAGCATTCCGATTGGCGCCATCCCCCAGGTGGCCCATACCTACGCCTATTACGACGGCTCCTACGCCATCATGAATGAGCATCAGCTCATGTTCGGCGAGTGTACCGACGGAACGAAGATTCAGCCGGAACCGGTTCCCGGAAAGCTGATTTTCTACAGCGCCGAGCTGAGCCGCGTCGCCGCGGAGCGGTGCAGGACGGCGCGGGAAGCTGTCCTTTTAATCGGTCATCTCATTGAAACTTATGGATATTATGGAACAGGGGAGACCCTGCCCATCGGCGATGTGAATGAGGGATGGGTGATCGAGATGGCGCCCAGCCCGGAGGGTACGGGCGGCCTCTGGGTTGCAAAAAAAATTCCCGACGGCGAGGTGTTTGTCGCCGCCAACGAACTGCGCATCCGGGAAATCGACCCGAAAGATCCGAATATTCTCTATTCGAAAAACCTGCACGCCATCGCCCGGAAACACGGCTGGTGGAACCCCGGGGATGGCAGGCTGGACTGGCTGCGCACGGTAAGCCTCGGGGAATACAGCCACCCTTATTACTCGCTGCGGCGCATTTGGAGATTGCAGGCGCGCATCGCCCCCTCGCAGGAAAGATCCCCCTGGGCAAAGGACGGCTTCACCGCTATCTATCCCTTCTCGATCAAACCCGATAAGAAACTTTCCGTCCGCGACGTCATGAGCCTTTACCGCGATTATTATCAGGGAACCGAATTTGACCAGTCCAAAGGCCTGACCGCGGGGCCCTTCGGCTCCCCCTACCGCTACCCCGGTCCGATGGATGCGGGGGGCGACACCGGCGACCCGAATGCAAAGCTCAAAGGGGCGTGGGAGAGGCCCATTTCCATCTACCGCTGCGGCTTCAGTTACGTCTGCCAGGCGCGGGGATGGCTCCCCGATCCCATCGGCGGACTGGTCTGGTTTGGCCCGGATGAGCCGATGAGCACCTGCTACGTTCCCTTCTACGCCGGGGTGAAGAGCATCGCCGCACCTTATTCCACCTGCGACACGACCACGTTCAGCCAGAAAAGCGCCTGGTGGGCGTTCAATTTTGTCGCCAACTGGGCGGCCTTGAAGTACAGCTACATGATCAAGGATATCGGACAGAAGCAGGATGAAATCGAAATAGCCGAAATGGAGGGCATAAAGAAAATGGACGAGCAGGCCCTTGCCCTTTACAAGCAGGACCCGGAGAAGGCCCGGCAACTCCTCACCGACTACTGCGAAACCCAGGCCAACCAGGTTGTGAAGGACTGGTGGGACTTTGCGTGGCTTCTCGTTGCCCGCTACGACGACGGCTACGTCAACGCCCCCGGCAAAATGGCGCAGGAGGTGGGTTATCCCCGGGAGTGGTACGACAAAGCGGAGTGGAAGGACGGCCCGACATCTTACCAGAAGAAAAAATAAAGGGAAGATGAAACAGCCCGTCGCGTACGTCTGGGCGGACGGGCATCACGAATCAGGACGGCCCCCATTTTTACGGGGAGCGCTTCTCACCAAAGGCGAAGGAAAAGGAAAAAGACTCTTTAAAGGCGATATACATGGAACCGGGGAAAAAGTCGAAGGTGGTGTCCATTGGTGATTACACAAGAGTGAAAAAGTAATGGATAGCGAACTGGAGCTGCGGAAATGGATATACAAGTGCGTTTGATCGCGAAAAAAGTTTTTCTGGTGTTGATGGCGTTAGTTTTGAGCGTCACGGCGGGTCAGGCATGGGCCAATGCTGACAAGTCCGGGCAGAGCATATCTGCTGCCGCAGTGACAAATCACACGATCAGCTTGAAGGGCAGGACCATCTCCTATTCAGCCACCGCCGGGTTCATCCCGATTTGCAGCAAAACGACAGGCGCGCCGGAGGGAGAGATTTTTTTGTTTATTACAAGAAAAATGAAGACAAAGACGTCAGGAAGCGCCCTGTGACTTTTGCCTTTAACGGAGGCCCCGGGGCTGCCTCCATGTATCTCCACCTGGCTGCGCTGGGACCAAGGACGATCCCCCGCAGCTCCGATGGCGCAACCCTTCTGCCTCCGCCGTACAGTCTTCACGACAACGAGAACACCCTTCTCGATTTTACCGATCTGGTCTTTATCGATCCGATCGGCGCCGGTTTCAGCCGCGTCGTTTCTGGGGAGTCGAGGAGGATGTCGACGCAATCACCGATTTCGTAT
>DYTH01000068.1:9530-10750 GCA_020726025.1 Syntrophus aciditrophicus
CCGCGTCGTTTCTGGGGAGTCGAGGAGGATGTCGACGCAATCACCGATTTCGTATTTCAGTTTCTCACAGTTTACAAAAGGGTTCTTTCGCCGCTTTTCATCGCCGGTGAAAGCTACGGCGGGGTGCGTGGAGTCGGCCTTGCCAGGGCGCTCCAGGATGCCGGACTTTATCCGGTGGGAATTGTCATGATTTCTCCTGCCCTTGATCTTCAGAACATCCAGTGGTCTTCTCTGGGAGACCGGGCCATGCTTCTTTCTCTCCCGTCTTATTGCGCCGCTGCCTGGTATCATCAGAAGGTTGCCCCCCGCTTTCGGAATGACCTGGGAAAGGCCCTTGAAGAGGTCCGCACATGGGCCGCTACGGATCTCCTGACGGCCTTCTGGAAAGGAGATTCACTGACCGGCGAGGAAAGAAAGGGCGTTGCGAAACGTCTTTCCGAATATACGGGCATTGATCCCCTGTGGATCATGAGGAAAAATCTCCGGATACGTGAACGGGAGTTTGCCGGAGAACTCCTCAAAGATGAAAACCGCTCGATCAGCGTCTATGACTCCCGCGTGACAGCGACTGGCCCCTACACGGGAGACGATAATGATGCAGGGGCCTTTCTGCTTGCGGGTCCACTGAAAACTGCGATGACGGATTACATCTCAAGGGAACTCAACTTCCGGACGGACCGGCGTTACATAAGCGGCAATCCCGAGGTTTACCTGGCCTGGAGATGGGAATCGGGACGAGTTCCTCCGGTCAATGCCGATTCGATCAACACGGGCTATCCGGACAGCAGCAATGACTTTGCCCGGGCGCTCAATCGCTGCCATTTCTTGAAGGTTTTTATCGCCAGCGGGATTTTCGATCTGGAAGTCCCCTACGATTCGGTACTTTATACAATAAACCATCTGGACATACCGAAAGAAAGAAGAAACAACATCTCCATAAAAACCTACATGGGAGGGCATATGCATTATGCCAATCCCGAGGCGCATCGACAGCTTCGTGAGGATATAGCGGAGTTTTACGAAAACGCACTGAAGGGGCTGTAAAAAACAGATGCCCGGCTTGTGTCGTCTCGGATAAAAAGGGAAGAAGTTTTGTTTTGGGTGGGGATGTGTATGGGAAGGCGCCTTGCGGTGTCTCTTCTGATGGTTCTATGGTGTGCGTCTGCGGGAATGGCGGCGGAACAGGGAATCGGCTGGACCGTGGGCGACGCCCGCAATGG
>DYTH01000069.1 GCA_020726025.1 Syntrophus aciditrophicus
AGTCAGCTTAAACCAAGTGTCTCTCTTGTAGTGCGAAGAATACAGAAATATAGGTCTTGTATGAAATTAAGTCGGTGGTGATAATCCTGTCTTGTCGTAGGCAAGAAACTGCATCGTAAATACCGCCCGCCCCTGCGTCGCGGAGCGCAAATCGGTAGAGTAGCCGAACATCGCCTTGAGGGGAACCTTTGCCCTGATTTCGTTCGTGGCGCCTTTGGGCGTAATCTCCTGTATTTCTCCCCGGCGGGCATGGATATCTCCGATGACCTCACCCATGAACTCGGACGGGGTGATAATATCCACCAGCATGATGGGGTCAAGCAGAGCGGGTTCAGCCTTAAGGCATCCTTCCCTGAAGGCGGTTGCCGCCGCGATTCTGCATCCGAGCAAAGTGGTCTCCCCTTCCCTGACCACCCCGCCGATAATCGCAACCCGGATGTCGATCACGGGATAACCTGCCAGCACACCGCTTTGCAGACCCTCTTTTATCCCGTCCTCCATCGCCGCAACCATTTCTTCGCTGAACAAAGGCGCCTTGTCGTCAAACCTTCGCACAATCTCCACACCGCTTCCCCGTCCGGCGGGCTCCAGGGAAAGCCTGACAGAACCGAAATGCTTCTTCTCGGCCAGCTCCCGCTCAAAAACCCCTTCGCATTCAACCTGTTTCTGAATGGTTTCACGGTGAACGACCCGCGGTTTGCCGACGTTGATCCGGGTGTTGAACTCTCTGAACAGACGGTCTGTTATGATTTCGAGGTGCAGTTCACCCATCCCGGAAAGAACCGTCTGCGCTGTCTCATCGTCGTACCTCACCCGGAGCGTGGGATCTTCATCCATCAGCTTGCCGAGGGCTGCTGTGAGCTTTTCCTGATCGGCAGGAGTTTTGGCCTCGATCGCCAGACTGATCACCGGCTCATAAAAATCAATCATCTCCAGAAGGATCGGGTGTTCTTCGCTGCAGATGGTATCGCCGGTCGTAATCTCTTTGAGCCCCATCACGGCGATGATGTCCCCGGCCCCGGCCTGCTCCACCCGCTCCCTCTTGTTGGCGTGCATCTTCAGGATGCGCGATATCTTCTCCTTCTTGCCGCGGCTCGCATTGAACAGATCGTCGCCGACGTTTATACGCCCCGAATAGATGCGCAGATAGGTGAGCTTTCTCCCTTCATCCTGCATGATCTTGAAGGCAAGCGCCGCCAGCGGCTCTTTTTCACTGCTGATGCGCACATCCTCCTCTCTGGTTGAAGGATTGATCCCCCGGACCGGGGGAATGTCCTCCGGCGACGGCAGATAGCGGACAACGGCATCCAGAAGCGGCTGCACCCCCTTGTTTTTAAAAGCGGCGCCGCACATGACCGGAACTGCCTGGAGCGAAATGGCGGCCTTGCGGATAGCCTCGTAAATTTCGGCGGCGGCGATCTCGGCGCCTTCCAGATATTTTTCGGCAATCCCGTCGTCCATATCCGACAACAGAGAAATCATCCCTTCCCGATGTTCGAGCGCCTCAGCCATAAGGTCTGCGGGAATATCGCCATACGCGTACTCCTGCCCCTTCGTACTGTTGTCCCATTGAATCGCCTGCATGCGTACGAGGTCGATGACCCCCAGAAACCCATCCTCTTTCCCCATGGGAATCTGCACCGGCAGGGGAAACGAGTTGAAACGCTTCTTCATCTGCGCCAGCACTCCCTGATAATCGGCGCCCACCCTGTCCATTTTATTGATGAACGCGATCTTGGGAACACCGTACCGGTCTGCCTGCCGCCAGACGGTTTCCGACTGGGGCTCCACGCCTCCCACGGCGCAGAAAACAACCACCACCCCGTCGAGCACCCGAAGACTGCGCTCCACCTCGATCGTAAAATCGACATGGCCGGGGGTATCGATGATGTGTATCTCGTGGTTTTCCCACTGGCAGGTTGTCACCGCGGAGGTAATTGTTATTCCACGCTCCTGCTCCTGGGGCATCCAGTCCATCACCGCCTCGCCGTCATGGACCTCCCCCATCTTGTAAGACTTGCCTGTGTAAAAAAGTATCCTCTCGGTAACGGTCGTCTTGCCGGCATCGATGTGGGCGGCTATGCCGATGTTTCTGATACGCGAGAGTCTTGATTTTGCTGCCATAACTGCACCCGATAAGAATTATGAACATTAAGCTTCGCTTTGTCCATTACTTGGATGACGGAGATGCGATCAGTTCCTGGTTTGCATGAAACGGTTTGTCAAGCCCGATATGCCCCTTCAGAGACTCCCGGCCTTTGCCTTCGATCAAAATTTTAACATTCCTGATATCCGGCAAATTGGCGGTAAGCGTGTTCGTCAAGGAATAGACCGTCGCCATTTCGGCGGCGCTGCCTCCGGGATGATTTTTGACAAGGCTCTCCCGAAAATTGACGACAAGGGTGTCTTTTCCCTCTTTTTTGATATCAAGAAGCTCGGCCTTTGCAGGGAACGTATTGGTAAGACCGGAAGTTGAACCTTTTATCAGGGCATTGACAATCTCCCTTGCCTGGTCTTCCGGCGATTTTTCTTTTACAAGAAACCTCTTTTCGGGAAGCAGGTAGCGTTCATTCGCATCCGAAAAATAAAGCGTCGCCTCAATCTTCTCTTTCTTCTTCGCCGCGGAGTGGTTTCCGGTCGCGGGCGGATAGATGGAATCAAAAAGAGTTATAAAAAAAAGCGCCAGAAAAAGAACCGAGACAACGACAATGACCGACAGTATCAGTGTTCTTTTGTTTTTCTTCGTCTTTTTGGATTTGGCATCTGCTGCGCGCGTTATCCTCTTTGTGGACATATTACCCCTTCATCCTTCGTTTTTGCTCTGGTCCTTACGGTCTTTTTTTGCCAGGCTGCTGCCGTTTATCCACCAGTCGTCGTTTTCCTTGGACCACCAGGTTGAGTAATCCGTATCGAGGATGCTCATCGCCAGCTTGCGGGCCGTTTCGGTTTCCAGGCGCTGCGTCGCGAAACGCATCCATTCCTGGCTGTATTTGTTTCCCAAATCGCTGCACTCCTTCAGATGGAGCAGCAACGCCAGTTGATCGGCATCCCTTGCCAGAAGCGACTCTCTGGTGCGACCCTCGTTGAATTCATCAAGGGCGTCTTCGATCTCCCCGCCAAAAAAAAGCGGCGCCGTCAGCTCTTTAACCGCTTTCTTCTCGTCAACTTTTACGTATTTCTTATTGACATAATTCATGTCTCCGGTCCGCGCCTCCGGAAGATCGTGCATCAGGCAAAACTTCAGCACCTTCAGTTCATCGGCCTGCTCATCCATCTTGCACAGGACGTAACCGATAAAAATGGCGCTTAAGACATGCTCCGCAACGGACTCCGAACCGGAACCGAGAAACTGAAATCCACTCCTCGGGGTTCGTCGCAGCATGCTCGTTTCAAACAGAAATTCCGTTATTTCCCTCATGATCAATCACCATTCATCCCGCCTGCGGCCAAGCGCCATCAGCCTTCCCGGGCGGCAAGCTTATTCCGGATCAGTTTGCCATTTCTTTTTTAATCGTTCGCACCCGGGTACCCATCATTTCGGTAATCTTTTTTATCTGCTGCTGCAAGGCGGCAATCCCTTCCGGTTTCATTGCCGCTATCCGGTCGAACTGCTCTTTCCAGTATTCCACGATCTCTATCTCGCTTTCCTTCAGTTTGCGGTCAAGCCTTGCCTGCATTTCCTTAAGCAACGCCGCATTCATATCCATTGCGCCCATAAATTCCCCCTCCGCAAACCATTACATTGCCCCATCAAGGCAGCGATGCCGCCCCGGCTATGCCCTCAAAGCCGCTGCCTTGTTTCAAGGCGGTGTGTATATATCACTTCATCTGTATCTTGCAATCAGGAAAACGATCCTCTACGCTGATGATTTGCGTTTCATGTCGGCATCGCCCTGTCCAGGGCATCCAGACAGCGGCGGGCAAGCGCCTTGAGTTCCGGAAGGACGCCGACTTGCCGGGTCACTTCGACAAGGTTTGCAAGCGCGCGGGGGATGTGTTGAAGGAAGTGAGGTTTTCCACGTCTCAATCCGAGAAAGCCGTACGCGCCCAGCGCCTGCATCAGCCTCTGGGCGGAGGCCAGCCAGAAAAGCTCCCGGAATGCATCCCGGGGATATGGACTCTCAGTAATACTGTAATAAAATGCAAGCAGTGAATCCCGCTCCTCTTCGGAAAACTGAACGTACGGATCGTACAGCAAAGAGCCGAGGTCGTAGAACAGGCATCCCGGACGCAAACCCTGAAAATCGATGAGCGCCGGTTTTTTGTCCCTGATCATCACATTTTGCGACTGAAAATCACGGTGGATCAAAACGGTCTTCGTTTTCATCAGCCTTCCGGCCAGTCCGGCAAGTTCGGTTTCGAGTTCGTCTTCCTCCTGTTTTTCCCAATGAATCCGACAGACGCTCCGGACAAGATTCTCCCGGAAGTAGTCCCTCTCCCATTTGTACAGGTTCTCATCGTAGCCGGGCATCAAGGCAAGCGACGCCGGAGTCTGTTCCCGCGAAAATGCATGCATTTTTGCGGCAATATCGAGCGTCTTTTCGTAAAGCGGGCGGCGCTCCTCCCATGGTTTTTCGCGCAGGCCGTAGAGATCGAGATCGCCCAAATCCTCCATCAGAATAAGCCTTTGCGCCGGGTCATGGCCATGAATGACGGGCACCCTGACGCCGACTTCACGCAGAAACGAGGCAACAAAGACGTACCCTGCGTTTTCCTCGACCATGTCCCCGTAGCGCATCAGAATGACGGATGGATAACCCGCCCTGACCACCCGGAAATACGAACGATCCGACCCCCCCTTGCCTGTTGCTCGCATCTCGATAGGGACGCCGACGGCAATATCCAGCGTGGATCGGATGAAGGCCTCTTCGTCCGGATGATTTTCGGCCCCGCCCTTCTGCGACACCCCGCCCACAGCGGATATCCCCGCAAATCCGCTTTTTTCCACCGGACACGGGATGCCTTTTGCGGCCGTTTTCAGATCCGCGATAATGCCGTCATGATTTTTCGGCGTCTGTTCTTCGTAAACCAGGGCGGGCACGGAATCGAAAATCCGGGCGTATGCCTCCGGATCGCCGATATCCTCCCAGAGCCCCTCGTCGATGACAACCGAGCCAACCGAACCCGGACTTTCTTTAATCATCTTCACAAAAGGCACGATGACCGATTCGACCCTTCCTTTGTGCAAACGGCTCAAAAAACTCCTCTTTACGATGTATATCCCCGTAAAAAGGCAGCTTTTGATCCCCGGATTGCCGAGGATGCCCCGGATATCGCATATCCGGCCCTGGTCATCGACCGACACGTTCTGGTTCGGCCCCCGGCTTCGCAGGGCAAGCGTCGCCTCTGTTTTTTCATCCCTGTGGGCCGCGATCAGCCGGGAAAGCGAAATATCCGAAAGGATGTCGCCGTTATAGACAAGCAGACTTTCATCTTCTTCAAGCAGGTCTTCCATATTCTTGAGGCCCCCGGCGGTATCCAGCAGAACCGGCTCATAACGGAAAATAATCGGGGCGCCCCGCCAGCTTCCGTCGGGAAATGCCGCTTCGTAAGCGGCGGCGAGATGGTGGGTGTTGACGAGAAAGCGCCGCACGCCCGCGGCCAGGCAGTGATCCATCGCGCAGGTGATCAGCGGCCGTCCTCCGACGGGAAGAAGAGGTTTCGGCAGGCTTTCGGTAAGAGGCCGCAGGCGCGTCCCCTGGCCGGCGCCAGGGATAAAGCAGGTTGCAGGCATTTCAGATTTCACCATCATTTTCCTTCTTTTTCCCGAATCCCGGGTCTATTTTCACCATCGCGGCAACGATAAAACCCGGAACTGTGGAAACGAGGATCCAGAGAAAAAACCCGGGATAACCAAGCCGCTCCTGAATCCAGCCGCTCGACATTGCCGGGAGCATCATCCCGAGGGCCATGATCCCTGTCCCTATCGCGTAGTGCACCGTTTTGTACTCACCTTCGCAGACGGAGATCATGAAAAGCGAATAGGCCGTAAAACCAAATCCGTACCCGAACTGCTCAATTGCGACCGCGGCGTTGATTATCCAGAGGTTATCCGGAAGCGCGACGGACAGGTAGATAAAAATCACGTCCGGCAGGTGCATCGCAAAAACCATGATCCAGAGCCAGTATTTGAGGCCGTTGCGGGAGGCGGCCCAGCCGCCGAGAAGCCCACCCGCCATCAGTGCGATCGCCCCGACTGTCCCGTAAACGATTCCGACCTCCGCCGTCGAAAGCCCGAGGCCTCCCTGCGCCCGTCCGTCGAGCAGAAAGGGGGCGACCATCTTGACCAGTTGCGCCTCGGCAAAGCGGTAGAAGAGAAAAAACAGCACCAGCGAGACGATGTCCCGGCGTTTGAAAAAAAGCGCAAATCCCTTGAAGAAAAGCGCGGATGAACCCTGCTGCGGGTCGCGCCGGACCGGACGGTCGGCGACCGGCGCCGGAAGCAGGATGACGTGGTAGATGAAGAGCGCCAGCATGATGGCCGTAAGCAGAAAAAAGGTCAGCGACCAGGCGCTCTGCACGCTGAAGCCGCGCGTTTCCAGATTGCCGGCAAAGACAACGAGGATGCCCTTGGCAGCGATGACCGCGATCCGGTAGAAGATGGTCCGCACGCCGATAAACACCGACTGCTGATGCTCTTCGAGACCCAGCATGTAGAAGCCGTCGGCGGCGATGTCGTGCGTCGCCGAGCTGAAGGCCATGATCCAGAAAAAGGCGAGCGTGTACTGAAAGAAGGCGGGCGCCGGGATCGTCAGGGCGACGCCGGCGAAGGAGCCGCCCACAATAAGCTGCATCGCGACGATCCAGAAGCGTTTCGTCCGGAACATATCGACAAGCGGGCTCCAGAGCGGCTTGATCACCCAGGGGAGGTAGAGCCACGAGGTGTAGAGGGCGATGTCCGTGTTGGAGATGCCAAGCCTCTTGTAGAGAATCACCGAAACGGTCATCGCCATGATGTAGGGGATTCCCTCCGCAAGGTAAAGCGAAGGCACCCATATCCAGGGGTTAATGCCTTGTTTTTTCATAAATCGGACGATCAAACAGAAAAAAGCCAGTGTTGAAACTGCGGATCGCGGCCTGAAGCAATCTCCTTCATGCGGGCGGAGATCATCCTTGTCACCGGGCCGGGTGTCTCTGGCATCACCCTGCTTCCCAACTGCCTCACCGGCAGGACCCTGTGAATCGTCCCGGAAAAGAAGATTTCGTCGGCTTCAAAGAGCAGCTCTTCCTTGAGAGTTCCTGCAAATGTTTCTATCCCCATCGCCTCCGCCACCGCAAGCACCGACTTGCGCGTGATCCCCTGAAGGATGTGGCCGATATTGGGGGTGAGGAGCCGCTTTTCGCGAACCAGAAAGATCGACTCCGTTCCTCCTTCTGCGATGTTTCCATCGGAATCGAGCATCATGGCGTAGTCAAAGCCTTTGTCGCTCGCTTCTGTCCTGGCAACCATACCGTTGAGATAGTTGGCGGCCACCTTGGCCTCGATCGGCACGGTCAGCGGATCGAGTCTCCGCCAGCGGGACACCAGCGCGGTTACGCTTTCCTGATCGGTCATTGGCTTTTCGCCGAAATCTTCTTCGGGATCAATGACGAAAATGGCCAGGTGCAGCGGTTTTTTCGGGGGAAGAAGGGAAAGGGACGGCTCCGCATGGAAGCCGGTGATCTTTACCGCCCCTGATCTGATCGCATTTTTCCGGATTGTCTCGAGTACCGCATCCCTGAGTTCCTGGTCGGAAAGGGGAAGTTTCATCCCCAGCGCCGATGCTGAACGCTGGAAGCGGGAGATATGTTCGTCAAGGCGGAAAACGGCGCTGCCTTGCTTTGTCTCTCCAAAACTCAGCACGTCGAATATGGCCGAGCCCCTCCCCATGCTGTGGCTCATGATCGGGATAGTCGCTTCATGACCCAAAACAAAGGCCCCGTCTAAATATACCGTACGATTTTCCAGCATTCTCGTCATCCCCTTATCGCCGCATCACCATTTTCTTCCATAAGCCGCGCAAGGTCATCCGGGGCAAATGAAAGCAATTTAAAAAGCCGCAGCTCCAACTCCAGCGACCGGTCCCAGAGCAGTTGGATCAAATCCCGACGTTCCGGCGAAGCCCCGTACCGCTCAACGATGTACTCCATCCGCTCTGTTAACGTGGCAACACTGTCATGAAGAACCCGCTTATCCGCGTAATTGACCACCTCTGCCTCGGATGGCTCCCGCCCGAACAGATAACTGTCGAGAAAAACGTGCTGTCCGACAATTCTTCCCACTTCCGGATACCCCTTTTCGGCAAGCAGCGCCTCTCCGGTTCTGGCATGATCCTCTTTTGTCACGAGACTTCGTGTTTTCGTGATATCGTGGAGAAGCGCCCCGGCGCTCAGCAGTTCCCTGTTCAAGCCTCCCGCTTCAAGATGGTCCGCGATAAACAGGGACACCCTTTGCACCTGCAGGGAATGGGCCACCATATTCTGCAACGTCCCCGTTTCGGCCATCATTTTCCTGCATTGTGCATCCGACGGGATTGCTGTTATTTCCGATTTATGAACATTAAGCTTCGCTTTGTGAACATTAAACTTCGTTTTCATGGGTGTGCCTCATATCAGATACTCCTGCTGATATCCACAAAAAACATGGCACACCCCCCCTGCCCTCACGCGGACACAACGAACGATGAAAACGAAGTTTGATGAACTCGTCAAAAGTCCAAAAACCGTCATTCCGGCGAAAGCCGGAATCCATAAGTGACTAAATTCACTGGATTCCGTGTCAAGCACGGAATGACAAAAGGGGACAAAATCGACTTTTGACGAGCTCATCAAGTTTAATGTTCACAAAGCGAATCTTCATGTTCATAAAATTCGCAGATACGGGGTCACCGGGCAGGGGCACGGCATGCCGTGCCCCTGCGAAAACATGGTCATGAAACGCGTTGATATTGAGAGGAAAAATTCTACTTTCATCCAAAACATGCGCAAAACATCCCGTCGAAATATCGTTAAAATATCCTTGACATAACCATAAGACTACACCTATATTCCCTCCCGGTGGAACCCCGGATTTCTATCGTGTCCCGATGAAAACATGGAAAACCCGGCATCTTCTGCTGAAAGCGAAGCTTGATGAACTCGTCAAAAGTCCAAAAACCGTCATTCCGGCGAAAGCCTGAATCCAGTAGCACTTAAATTCACTGGATTCCGTGTCAAGCACGGAATGACAAAAGGGGACAAAATCGACTTTTGACGAGATCATCAAGCTTAATGTTCATAATCCGGAATGTTGTACGCTCAACCCGATTGCCGGCGTCGCTGCTTTTGTAAACATTGCAATCGTTGTCACAAAGGAGGATCAGAAAAATGGCAAATACAGAAAATTTCTTGATTGTGGTCAACAGCGGGACAGACAAGCCATACAACCACTACGCGGCCTGTGTCGTGGCCTTCCTGGCGAAAAATGTAGCCAAAATTCCAAATGTTACAATATATTACGGCCCTTATGGGGTGGCGATGACCAAAAAGGGGGAACTGGCAAAACTGCCCATCACGGACGATATAAAAAATTTGATTGCCGGGCAGGTGGAGGGGCTCTCGGCCTCCATGCTGCCGGATAATCTCGAACAGCTTGCCCGCTTTGAAAAAGACCAGCTTGGAGTCAATATTGTTTCCTGCGGCACCTTTCATGTCATCGATGGCGCCGGAAAAAGCATTGAAGACACCGCGGCAATTGAAGACTTCATCGTGCCGGTGAAACTCCCCGATGCCGCCGGCGCGCTTTTGAATGCCGACAAAATACACTATCTGTAACCACAAACAAAAACAGCGACGTCATGAGAAAGGTAGAAACATCCCCGCGCGCCGACGCGGGGATGGCTGATAAAAGATAGTTGTGCAGCATAAAAAAATGAGAGAGGAAAAGAGCTTATGGCCGAAAATGTTACGTTACAGCAAGTCAAGGACGCAGCGGGCAAGGTTAAACATCCCGCGATAAACAGCACCCTTGTGGAATTGGGAATTGCCACGGATATCAGGCTGGAGGCAAACCGCGCGAAGATCACCCTTGCCCTGCCGGCCCTCAATATTCCGGCGGGGATCGTGAACTATTTCGTGGAGACTCTGACGGACGCAATGGATGAGATAGGCGTCTCGCTTGACGTCGATAAAAGGGAGATGAACGATGCGGAACGGCAGAGCTTCTTCTCAATGGAACAGGCCAACTGGAAAGGTCTTTAGAAATCAAACATGGGGAGGAAACAATGAAGGCAACGGTAACGAAAAAATGCATGGCGACAGAAACTGCAACAAACTCTGTCCGGAGGTTTTTGAATACAATGAAGACGAGCTGAAATCGATCGTGAAACTGGACCCGATTCCGGACAAATATAAGGAACTCGTCCTGCAGGCCGCGAGAGAGTGCGGAGCCGACGCGATTGAAATCGTGGATTAGTTGCATTCACTCATCCATGATTCACGTTCATAAATCGAAGATTTGATGCTCTCGTCAAAAGTCCAAAAACCGTCATTCCGGCGAAAGCCGGAATCCAGAAGTACCTAAATTCACTGGATTATGAACATTAAGCTTCGCTTTCCGTGTCAAGCACGGAATGACAAA
>DYTH01000070.1 GCA_020726025.1 Syntrophus aciditrophicus
GATTCCGGCTTTCGCCGGAATGACGGTTTTTGGACTTTTGACGAGTTCATCAAATTTGGTGGGGATAGGCTGATGGCAGATAAAACGGTCTTCGTACCTTTGACAGAGCGCTTTGACGAACAGGATGATGAATCTGTCGAAAACGGACAATTTAAAGAAAGGTTGAGGCTGGCGGAAGAGGAACTCGAGAAAAAAGAGCGCCAGGTCGAGGAGTATTTCGTCAAGTTCAACGCCCTGATGATGGAGGCGGAACTTTCCCGCATCGAACTCCACCAGATATTCAACACGTCCACGGACGGAATGTGGATTGTGGATGATCAATTCAACGTCGTTAAGGTCAATGATGCATTTTTGAATCTGCTGGGAAAAGACAGAGGTGAAGTGGTTGGCGGCAAGTGTCATGAGCTGTTTCATGGCTCCCTGTGCAACACGGATGGCTGTCCGATGACGCTGATCAAAAAGGGGATGCGCAAGACCGAGTCCGACGTGGAACGGAAAACAGGTGATGCGCTCGCCTCTTTCATCCTGACCGCATCGCGCTACCAGGGGCTGGACGGCGGTATGCTGGGGATGGTGGAGAGCTTCAAGGATATCACCGATCGAACGCGGATGGCGGTGGACCTGCAGGAGGCCAATCGGGAGTTGCAGCGTATTGCCGTTATCGATGGTCTGACGCAGATTGCCAACCGTCGTCATTTCGACAATTCCCTGAGGCAGGAGTGGCTGCGGATGGCAAGGGCAAAATTACCCATGTCGATCATTATGTGCGATGTGGATTTTTTCAAGCTGTACAATGACCACTATGGACACCTGCTGGGCGATGACTGCCTGTGTTCCGTTGCCCACGCGATCGACTGTTGCGTCAAACGTCCTGCCGATCTGGCCGCACGTTTCGGCGGAGAGGAATTTGCCGTGCTTCTGCCGAATACGCCTATTGAAGGCGCCGCCGCTGTTGCCGAGTCCATACGCCAGAGTGTGCAGGGCTTGATGATCGAACACGCCGCCTCTTTGGTTGACCGGTATGTGACATTGAGTCTGGGCGTTGCCAGCGCCGTTCCGGAATATCATGCAAGTCCCCAGGCGCTCCTGAATGCCTCTGACAAAGCGCTGTACGAGGCCAAGCATGCGGGAAGAAACAGGGTTTGCGCCAAACTGCTCAGTTTAGCCGACCCGTGCCCGCAATAAGGCGCAGTAACGCCCTCTAAAAGGCGTTACTGCCCGGGGATGAAGCCGGAAGCCAGCTTTTTCCCGGCTTCGAAGGCCTGGGGAAGCGCCTCGGGATCCTTCAGAATGTCGCCGAAGGCGTCGATCTTCCGGAAGAGCAGGTCGCCCGTGTAGGCGGCATTGAAGGCGTCGAAAAAGTACTTCACCGACAGAGTCGTTCCCTCGAAGAGTTTCTGCCCCTTGGTGCCGCCGACGGAGATGAAAAAACCATTTTTCTTCGGGGCCTGGTCGCCGAGCGCTGGGTCGAGGAGCGTGTATTTTCTCTCCCAGAGCGCCTGCGAGCGGTCAACCATTGCCTTGGTCCAGCCGGTCAGTCCGTAGAAATAGATCGGCGAAGCCAGAATGACGATGTCAGCGGCCAGAAGTCGGGGGTAGATTTGCTGCATGTCGTCCTTGATCGCGCAGACGCCCGCTTTGGTGCACGCGTGACAGCCCCGGCACGGGGTGATTTTGAAATCGCAGACCCGGAGCGAATCGACCTCAGCCCCCGCCCCCGCCTCTTTTGCCCCCTTGAGCGCCTGGTCGAGGAGCAGATCGGTGTTTCCTCCCTTGCGGGGACTTCCGTAAATTCCCAGTACTTTAACGGCCATTTTTCACCTCTGTTGTTAAAATTCACCGCTCTTCAGAAAGGCTGCGGCGTTGCGGAACAAAAGAAGTCCCATTCCCTCTTCGGGCAGTTCCTCCCTCGTCCAGCGGGGATGGTTGGTGCGGTGCAGGTAGGCCTCCGGATGGGGCATCAGTCCGAAGATGCGGCCTGTTTCGTTGCAGATTCCGGCGATCGCGTCGGTTGAGCCGTTGGGGTTTGCCGGGTAGTCCATCGTCGCGCCGCTGTGTGTTGCATCGCTGTACTGAAGGGCGATCAGGTTCTTTGCCTTCATCGCGTCCAGAATCGCCGTATCGTCCGTCATGAATTTCCCCTCGCCGTGACGGACGGGGAGATAGACGCCGGCGATGCCGCGGGTGAAAACGCACGGCGATTTTTCGTTTCCCCGCAGATAAACCCAGCGGTCTTCGAACCGGCCGGAATCGTTAAAGGTCAGCGTGACTCTCTGACGGTCGTAGATGCCGTTCAGCCCGGGAAGAACCCCGAGCTTGACTAAGAGCTGGAAGCCGTTGCAGATGCCGATGATCAGTTTGCCCGCTGCGATAAACCGGAGCAACTGGTCGAACAGCCTCTCCCCGTCGCCGGACACCCGGGCGTGGAGGAGCCGATTCGCGCCGGCCTTGGCGGAACCGAGGTCGTCTCCGTCGAGAAACCCACCGGGCAGATTGAGAAAATCGTAGTCGTCAAGACGTTTCGTGCCGGTGAGAAGCTCGCTGATGTGGACGATGTCGATTGTATCGAAACCGGCCAGTCTGCAGGCGTGGGCCGTTTCCATCTCGCAGTTGGTTCCGTTTCCGGTAATTACGATGGCCTTAATGTGCCGGGACATATTTCGTTAAATTCCTTTCCGATAAAATCCTGTGACAAAGGTCATGATAGGCATTTTTTAAAAGGCGAGCGGTTTCTGCCACGCCTCTTTCAGCAGGGAGAGCTTTTCCCCTGCGACGACTTCGCCTTTGGCGCCCCGGATTGTGAGACGTTCGTTGTCCGAAACCGTGCCGATGACGGCGCATGCGGAATCGCCCAGGATATTCTCGAATCGCGCCCTGTTTTCCGGTCGGATCGTCGCGATAAAGCGGCTCTGCGACTCCGAAAACATGAGTTCGTCATCCCAGACAATTCCCTCCGCCGGAACCATCGCCAGGTCGATTTCCGCCCCCAGCCCCCCCGCAAAGGCGCATTCGGCAACGGCCACGCCGAGGCCGCCGTCGGAGCAGTCGTGGCAGGAGGCGACAAGCCCTTCCTGAATCGCCCGGCTCAGCCGCTGGTACAGGATTTTCGCCGTTTCCGGTCGCACCAGCGGAACGGTGTTGCCGATGGTTCCGTGCAGGGCGTAATACTCCGAACCGCCCAGCTCCCTGTATGTTTTTCCAAGAATATAGACGATATCGCCCGATTTTTTGAAGTCCATGGTCACGACCCGGCGGACGTCTCCGATCTTGCCGATCGTCGAAAAGAGAAGCGTCGGCGGTACGGAGATGCGGATGCTGCCGATCTGGTAGTCGTTTTTCATGCTGTCTTTCCCGGAGATGCACGGCACGCCGTAGGCAATCGTAAGGTCGTAAAGCGCCTCGTTGGCCCGGATGAGCTGGGCAAGTTTGTAATCTCCATCAGGATTTCTCTCGGTCTGCACCGGGTCGCACCAGCAGAAGTTGTCAAGGCCGGCCAGCATGTCGAGCGAGGCGCCGGTGGCAATGGCGTTTCGCACCGCTTCGTCGATCGCCGCGGCCGCCATGGCGCCGGCATCGATATCGCTGTAGCGCGGACAGATTCCGTTCGAGACGACAATCCCCTCGAAGGAATCGAGAAGGGGACGGATGACCGCGGCGTCGCTCGGGCCGTCGTTGCAGACGCCGGTCAGCGGTTTGACGACGCTTCCCCCCTGCACCTCGTGGTCGTACTGGCGGACAACGGACTCTTTCGAGCAGATGTTGAGTCTTGACAGCATTTTCTTCAGTTCGTCTCCGAGATCTTCGGGGACGGGGAAGTCCGCTTCGGGATGAACGGGCGCCGTCCATGAGGCGCGCAGCTCCATCTGCGGGAGGCCGTCGTGGAGAAACGGAAGTTCGATCAGGGCGACGGTCTTCTCTCCATAACGGACGTGAAACCAGCCCGAGTCGGTGTAGCGGCCGAGGGCGGTGGCCTCGACGTCCATGAGCTTTGCAAGCGCAAGAAATGCGTCGATGTTTTCCGGGGAAACGGCGAGCGTCATCCGTTCCTGGGATTCGGAGATGAGGATTTCCCACGGGTCGAGCCCCGGGTACTTGAGCGGGGCTTTTGCCAGATCAAGTTCGCAGCCGCCGGAGAGGCCAGCCGTCTCGCCGACGGAGGAGGAAAGCCCGCCCGCGCCGTTGTCGGTGATCGCCCGGTAGAGACCCCGATCCCGCGCCACGAGCAGGAAATCGGTCATCTTTTTCTGTGTGATCGGATCGCCGATCTGAACCGCCGTTACCGGCGAGCCCTCGTGCAGTTCCTCTGAGGAGAAGGTGGCGCCGTGGATGCCGTCCTTGCCGATTCGCCCTCCGGTCATGACGATGATGTCGCCGGGGAGGATGGTCTTCAGGTGGCTCGCCTCCCCCTGGATCACTGCCGGCATGATGCCCCCGGTCCCGCAATAGACGAGGGGCTTGCCGAGATAGCGTTCGTCGAAAACGATGCAGCCGTTGATCGTGGGGATTCCGCTTTTGTTGCCGCCGTGCTCGACGCCTTCGCGCACCCCCTCGTAGATGCGGCGGGGGTGAAGTATCCGTGCCGGAAGGGGTTTTTCGTATGCGGGCGGCGCGAAACAGAACACGTCCGTGTTGAAGATCAGCTTTGCCCCGCGTCCCGCGCCGAACGGGTCGCGGTTGACCCCGACGATGCCGGTGAGCGCCCCGCCGTAGGGGTCGAGGGCCGAGGGGGAGTTGTGGGTTTCCACCTTGAAGACGAGACTCCAAGCATCGTTGAAGCGGATGATGCCGGCGTTGTCCGTAAAGACGGAGAGGCACCAGTCGTTTTCCCCCATCCGCCTTCGAATCTCGCTGGTTGAAGCCTTGATGCAGGAGGCAAAGAGCGAATCGATTTCCCGCACCCTGCCGGAGTTATCGTCGTACTGAATTTTCGCGTTGAATATCTTGTGCTTGCAGTGCTCCGACCAGGTCTGCGCCAGGCACTCCAGCTCCACGTCGGTTATTTTTGCGGACAGACCGAATGTTCTTCTTTCGGCAAGGAAGCCTTCGTCTTGCAGATGGCGCTGGATGATCCGCATCTCCTCGAGGGTGAGGGCAAGGAGCCTCTCCTGACTGATTTGAATCAGTTCGGAGTCGGAGACGTTCAGGTCTATCTCCGCTGTCCGGATTTTTGCATTGCCGGTTACTTTTGGAATAAAGGGCGTGATTCCGGCGCCGGGATCCCATCCCGCCCCCGGGTAGATGGTGTAGCGCTGGATCAGGTCGTTTGCGAGGAGTTCGGTGGCGATCCGCTCGGCATCACTGCGGGAAAGAGAGGGGAGGGGGCCCGTGCCGATCGCGTACTGGCGCGACGTATAGACGCGGGCCTGTTTGCCGGTCAGAACGGCAATCGCCTCGCCGGCGGTTTTTCCGACATTGTCGGTGACGCCGGGGCGGAAGCCGACCTCGATGAGCCAGTCAAAGGCGGAGGCGAGCGAGCGGTTGATTGCGAAGTTCTGGATGACCGGGTCGGAGAGAGGACCGCCGACCGCCTTTTCCAGCTCGTCTTTGTCAAGATCGCCGTCGATCGTGTAGATCTCAAACGTCCGGACAGAATCCACAGGGATATGGAGATGCCCGATAATTCTCTCTTTTATCTTTTCGCCGTGGGCGTCTCTGAGCCCCTCTTTAAAACCAATCTCGATGCGGTTGAGCATGCGCAAACCCCGTTTTTTTATCTGCTGCGGTCATTAAAAAACCGCGTTTTCCATACCAGATAGACGGGGAAAAAACAACGGGAATAGCAGTCAGTCTGGAATCAGACGATGATGGTTTTTGTCTGGGCATCAGCGTTCAGGCGTCTGTCAACGACGTCGGCAATGGTGCGGCAGATGGCCTCGGTTTCCTCCTGGGTCGGCCCCTCCGCCATGATGCGGCAGATGTGCTGCGTTCCCGAGTAACGCACGAGAACGCGGCCATGGCCTTTCAGCCGTTTTTCCGCCTGGCGGATCGCGTCGGCGATCTCCGGGATTCCTTCGAGTTCAGTGCGTGATTTGACATGCACATTGAGGAGAACCTGGGGGAACACTTTCATGATTGCGGCAAGTTCGGAAAGCGGTTTCTCTTCCTTTTTCATGGTCGCCGCCACCTGCAGGGCGGTGATGATTCCATCGCCGGTCGTGTGGTGTTCGAGAAAGATCAGATGGCCGGAATCCTCGCCTCCGAGAACGGCCCCCTTTTCCTGCATGGCCTCCAAAACAAGGCGGTCGCCGACCCCGGTGATTGCCGAGTCGATTCCGAGGGATTCGAGGGCGACGCTTAAGCCCATATTGCTCATGACGGTTCTTACGACGGTGTTGTTTGTCAATTTGCCTTCATTTTTTAGAATCCTGGCGCAGATGGCAAGCATCCGGTCGCCGGTGAGAATATTGCCCTTTTCATCCACGGCGATGACGCGGTCGCCGTCTCCGTCAAAGGCAAATCCCGCATCGGCGCCGCTTTCGACAACCTTTTTTGCCAGTTTCTCCGGGTGCTGGGAGCCGCAATGGAGGTTGATGTTTTTCCCGTCTGGTGCGTTGAACAGTGTTGTGGTCGCGGCCCCCAGCTCGGAAAAGACCTGCGGGGCGACGCGTGAGGCGGCGCCGTTGGAACAGTCGAGGACGATTTTCATCCCGGCGAGTGAATGTTCGCGGGGAAACGATTGTTTCAGAAACACCGTGTAGCGTCCGGAAGCATCATCCATCCGGGAGGCGCTTCCGAGTTTTGTGGGGGAGGGGAGAAGCCGCGGGGCTTTTTCCTCCGTAATGAGCTCCTCGATGGCCTCTTCCGTTTTGTCGGGAAGCTTGAAGCCGCCGTTTCCGAAAATCTTGATCCCGTTGTCTTCGTAGGGGTTGTGGGAAGCGGAAATGACGATGCCGGCGTCGGCGCGGATGCTCTGGGCGAGATAGGCGACGCCGGGCGTCGGAATAACGCCGGCGACAATCGCGTCGGCGCCCATTGAGCAGAGCCCGGCGACAATCGCGCACTCCAGCATGTCCCCGGAAAGGCGCGTGTCCCTGCCGATGACAATCCGGGGCGCGTGCCCCTTGCCGCCGAAAAGATGGGCAACGGCGCGTCCAATGTTCATTGCCATTTCCGCCGTCATCGGCGCCTTGTTTGCCACTCCCCTGATGCCGTCTGTCCCGAACAGTTTCCCCATGAAATGTGCCTTCTCCTTTACAAAACTTTCGCTTGCCATAAAAACTGGGGCTGTGCTACCGTCTTCACTCGCGAAAGCTATTACAATGCGAAGAGATAATTTGCAACGACAAGCTGGCATATTTCGAGAAAGATGGGATAACAGACGAACCGTTTTTGCGTGTTTTTATGGTTTCGGGAAGCAGCCGTCAGCCGTTCAATACAGGAAGGCTGCGTTACTATGGACCGGGTTTTCCGGTCGGTAAAATAGAAAGAGGAGGATGAACGATGGACAAGAAGGTGACAGTCGTAGGTGCGGGGAATGTTGGCGCTACCGTGGCGCAGCGTCTCTGCGAAAAGGCCCTGTGCGATGTGGTTCTGGTGGACATCATCGAGGGAGTGCCTCAGGGAAAGGCACTCGATCTGACGGAGGCCGCACCGGTCGAAAAGCACGACGCCCATATCATCGGGACGAACAGCTATGAAGACACGAAGGATTCCGACATTGTCGTCATTACCGCCGGCGTGCCCCGCAAACCGGGGATGAGCCGGGACGATCTGCTTTCCATAAACAGAAAAATCATATCCAGCGTGACTGAACAGGTGGTGAAATATTCCCCCAACGCGATTCTGATCGTCGTCAGCAATCCTCTCGACGCGATGTGCCACGTTGCCCATGATGTCAGCGGGTTTCCCCGAAACAGGATTATCGGGATGGCCGGTGTTCTCGATTCCGCCCGTTTCCGTTCCTTCATTTCGATGGAGCTTGACGTGTCGGTGGACAACATCCACGCCTTCGTCCTTGGCGGCCATGGCGATTCGATGGTGCCGCTGCCCCGTTATTCCACCGTCGCCGGGATCCCAATCACCGAACTGATTCCGCAGGAGCGTCTCGATGCGCTGGTTGCACGCACGAGGGACGGCGGGGCGGAAATCGTCAATTTCCTGAAAACGGGCAGCGCCTTCTACGCGCCGGCGTCGTCGGTGGCGGAGATGACCGAGTCCATTCTCAAGGACCGCAAGAAGATCCTTCCCTGCGCCGTTTATCTGGCAGGGGAGTACGGGATCAGCAACCTTTTCATCGGCGTGCCGGCAAAACTGGGGAAAAACGGCATGGAAAAGGTGATCGAGATCAAGCTGACTTCCGAAGAGGATGCGGCGCTGAAGAAATCGGCGGCCGCGGTGCAGGAACTTGTTGACGCAATGAAAAATCTTGCCTGATGCTTAAGGCTTGCCAATAAAAAGGGGCTGCCTGTACTGCACCGTACAGTACGGCAGCCCTTTTTTGACGTTTTTTTTCAGTCCCGGGGCAGGTTTTTCCATCCCTGGTGGGTGCCGAAGCGGGTAATCAGCGCCGCTCCCAGCCCAAGCACAATGGCGAGTGCCTTGATCATCCACCCCACATAGGGGATCCATCCCACAATCCAGATAATCACCAGGCCCCAGAATGTTTCCCGTACCACTCCCGTGCCGCTTTTTCCAATCAGTCCAAATACCCACGAGCCGATGAGGCGGCTTACGGCGATAAAGCCGAGGAGGATTGTCAGGACCACCAGAATGATTTCCAGAGGTATCAGCGCGATGCCGATAACCGAGATGGTCAGAAGAAGGGCCAGTGGCGCTATGGTTACCAGCGCCAGCACGCCTGTCAGAATTACCTTCAGCGTGTTTTCGCGGACTGCCTCCGAAACGGCGATCACCTGTTTCGGAAGCAGTGCGGCCGTGAGCAGCGCCATGCACAAAACAACGGCCAGAATGGAGAGCGAAATCAGGGCGAAGACCCACGACCAGCCGGCCCATTCGCTGCTGATGGAATTCATGATGGTTTCATAGAAATTGGTGGAGTTTATTTCGGTAAGATCGCCGCCGATTTCGGCGTCTTTCGCTATCACGATGACCCCGCCCACGGAAGCGACATCCCCCTTTACAACGGCCGTTCTGGTCAGTACAACAGAACCGCCGACAGCCAGGACGCCGTCTTCCACTGTGCCATGGATGGTGATCTGTCCCCCAAGGGTAAGCACGCTTCGAACCCGTTGTCCTTTTTCAATGGTGACGTCCTTGCCGATCCGTATGACGCTTTTGTCATTGTTCGATGCCATAGCGCCCGCGGCGATGAAAAAGAGCAGGAGGGCGAGAAGCGCTGCTGAAATGGTTTGTTTCAGGTTCATGGCGATCATGGTGCGCTGTCTCATTTCTTCTTTCGGCATGTTGAATTGGATTTCATCCGGCTGGTTCGTCACGCGGTTTTTCTCCTCTGCCTGAAATATTCAATGAAGCCCGGCAGCACAGAGATAATGATGATGGAGATAATAACCAGGGTGAAGTTTTTTTTAACAAACGGGATGTTTCCAAAAAAATATCCTCCGAAAATGAACAGGGAAATCCAGGCGATTCCGCCGATGACGTTATAGGAGATGAATCTGGCGTAGCTCATGCGTCCGATCCCCGCGACAAACGGGGCGAAGGTTCTGATAATCGGCATGAAGCGGGCGATGATGATGGTTTTCCCGCCGTGTTTTTCGTAGAACTGGTGGGTTTTATCAAGATAGGCCTTTTTCAGGAAACGGCTGTCCTCTCTCTGGAAAACCCTGGGGCCGATCGTGTGGCCGATGGCGTAATTCATTGAATCTCCGGCTATCGCGGCGATGGAGAGCGAAATAAACAGCGCCTCCAGGGTAAGAGGTCCCTTCAGATAAGGATTGGCGGCAAAGGCGCCCAGACCGAAGAGCAGGGAGTCGCCGGGCAGAATGGGGGTAACCACAAGCCCCGTCTCGCAGAAAATGATCAGAAAGACGACAAGGTACGTCCAAGCCCCGAAATATTGCAGTAAATCGGCGAGATGCCTGTCCAGGTGCAAAAAGATGTCGATAAAATTGAAAATAAGGTCTATCAAGTCGCTTACCGTGTCCTTTAAAAATTTCAGATAGATGTGCATGGCGGTCTTCCCCGCGCGCTCGATCCGGTCGCAACATGCGTCCCGGTTTTCGTACTGCTGCAAAAACTCTGCGGGACTTATAGAGGAGCTCTCGAATATTGTCAATGCCAAACGGGTTATCAGCACGGGAAATGTGTTCTGCCCGAAGCAGCCTGAAACAATGAGACTTTCTGTTTTTGCCTGCTTACGTGAAATCAGTTGTTGCTGTAGAGAACGAAATTACCGTAAGGTCTTCTGGTCAACAGTGTTCTGGATTTATCGGGGATAAAGGTATAAAGTCACAAGAAAAGTGGGAGGTTGGAGAAAATGGGAAAAAATTCAGTGGGCTTTCCCCTTGCCACGCTCTATTATAATGTCGTGCATACAAAATTTGGCGAGGCGGTTGTTGTTGGAAGGCAGG
>DYTH01000071.1 GCA_020726025.1 Syntrophus aciditrophicus
ACGTTATCTGCGGATTCCCGGCTTCGAACAGCAGGGCTCATGAGCGGCATGGTAAGATCAAGGATGATAAAGACGATATCAGGGGTTGAGCGGTCAGGCGAGTTTTACCTTTTTTGACAACACACGGGGCAGGACGACGAAGGCGGCTGCCATCAAAAAAAGCGTGACGGCAATGGGGCTGTTCCAGAATATCTTCAGGCTGCCGCCGGAAATCATCAGTGTCTGACGGAGAGCCTGTTCGAGGAGATTGCCGAGCACGAAGCCCAGAATGACCGGGGCGAGCGGGTAGTCGAGCTTTCGCATGAAGTAGCCCAGAACCCCGAGGATGATGGCCAGTATCAAATCGAGAATTGAGGCGTTGACGCTGTAAACCCCGATAAAAGAGATAACAAGGACAATAGGTAAAAGCCAGCGGGAGGGCGTTTTCAGCACCTTGACCCACAAAAAGACCAGAGGCAGGTTCAGTATCAGAAGCATGACGTTGCCGATGTACATGCTGCCGATCAGACCCCATGCCACATCCGGGTGTTTGACAAAAAGAAACGGACTCGGACGGATGCCGGTCATGAGAAGGGCGCTGTAGAGGACGGCGGTGACGGCCGAGGCGGGAAGCCCCATGGTCAGAAGCGGAATGAGGGCCCCGCAGGCGGCGGAGTTGTTCGCGGACTCAGGAGCGGCAAGTCCCCGTATTTCCCCGTGGCCAAACCTCTCCGGCGTTCGCGACAGCCTTTTTTCGAGCGCGTAAGCCAGAAAAGATGCCGTCACATGGGCCGCACCCGGCAGAACGCCGATGAAAAATCCCAGGAAAGATCCTCGGATGACCGCCCCGATGCTTTCGAAAAACTCGCGTGCCGTGAGCCATATTCGAGCAACCTTTTCAATGACGAAATCATCGCCGCCCATCTCCTCGATGCTGCTCAACACCTCGGAGACGGCGAAGAGGCCGATTGCCACGACGACGACGTCGATCCCCTCCATAAGTTCCGGGATGCCGAAGGTAAATCGGCTGATGCCCGTGGAGAGATCACTCCCCATTGTCGAGAGCATCAGGCCGAGGGTGGTGGCCACAAGCCCCTTGAGCAGGGATTTGCCGGCGAGACTGGTGACGGTTGACAGCCCGAATGCCATCAGGGCGAATGACTCCGCCGGACCGAACCGGAGCGCGAAATTTGCCAGCGGAGGACCCAGCAGCATCAGCAACACGAGGCCGATGGTTCCCGCGATAAACGACCCGATTGCCGCAATGGAAAGAGCCGCGCCTGCCCGTCCCTGTTTGGCCATCTGGTATCCGTCGAGGGTGCTTACAACGGAAGCAGCCTCACCGGGGACGTTCAGCAGAATCGATGTCGTCGAGCCCCCGTACATGGCGCCGTAGTAAATTCCCGCAAGCAGGATGATGGCGCTTGCGGGTTCCTTTCCGTAGGTAAGTGGAATGAGAAGCGCCATGCCGCCTGCGGGTCCGATTCCCGGCAGAACTCCGATCAACGTTCCGACCAAGCAGCCGATGAAGGCGTAAAGCAGGTTCGTCGGTTCAAAGGCTATTTGCAGGCCGTAGGCAAGGTGGCTTAAAATGTCAAACATGGCGTATGTTTACTCCATCAACTGCTTGATAAACCCCAGGGGCAGGGGGATTGTCAGAACTCTGGTGAAAAGGAGAAAAATCCCGGCGGAGACGGCAAGCGGAACCAGAATGGTCGTCAGCCAGGATTTTTCCCCGAGCAGCCGGGATGCCAGAACGAGAAATGCGAAGGTTGCAATTGGATACCCGGCCGTCTCCAGACCGAAAATGTATGCCGCCAGCAAAAGAACGAGCGCGATTGCGCGCGCCGTTCCCGATGTAAAGGACGGAAACGGCGCTGAAGACGGCGCTGGTTTTATCGCGAGCGCGATACCGAGGGCGGTCATCACCACTCCCAGGATTATGGGAAAGGCCTGCGGGCCAAGCGGATCCCCTATGTTTGCCTCTTCCATGAAAGCGGCTTCCCACAGGTATCCGCCGCCCAGCAGCAGCACGATGAAGGCCCCGATACGCTCCGCTTTCATTATTTCACCAATCCCAGTTCCTTGGCCAGATTCTGATACATGGCCAGCTCGTTGTCGAGAAATGTCTGGAGCTTGTCGCCGGTCAGAAAGAGATCGACCCATGCCTGTTTTTTGAGCACATCGGCCCACTGCGGGGTCTTTACCATCTTGCCGAGGGTCTCCTCCCAGTATTTCAGGTTTTCATTTTTCATGCCGGGAGGGGCGTAGAAACCGCGCCAGTTCGGCGAGGAGACGTTGACTCCCATTTCCTTGGCCATGGGCACTTTCTCGAAGATGCCGGTCAGCTTTCTGTCCGCGAGGACGGCAAGCGGTTTGATCGTACCCGCTTCGGCGTGTCCCGCGATCTCCCCCGCTTCCCCCACAAAAACCGTCACATGACCCCCCAGAAGGGCCGCCAGCGCATCGGCGCCGCCCTGAAACGAGACGTAACGGAGTTTTGGAATGGGAATTCCACAGGCCTTGGCCAGCATCGCAATGCGCATGTGATCCAGTCCGCCGGGAGGGGAACTGCCGGCAAAGCTGATCTCGCCGGGCTGCTTTTTCCAGTCATCGAGAAGCTCCTTGAAGGATGCGTATTTTGAATCCTTGCGCACCGCAATGGCGCCGTAATCGACGAACAGCACCGCCACGGGTTTGACATCACGGTAGGTAAAGGGATTTTTCTTGACGGCCATCTGCGTGGTCAGAACGGCCGAGAAGGCGACCAGCACGTTCTGGTCGTCGGGACGTTTTTTGGTTATTTCCGTCATCGCGACGACGCCGAACCCGCCGGGTTTATTCGCCACCACAATCGGCTGGGAAACCAGCGATGCGTCTTTCAGCGCCTTGGCGGACATCCGGCAAGTCATATCCCATCCGCCGCCTGGATTGGCCGGTGCGATAAGCTCCACGGGTTTGTCGGGATAGGCTGCCTGGGATACCCCGCCTGCAAACGGCGCCGCTGCCGCCAGAGCAAGCACTGCCAGCATAAAACGTTTGTACAATTTCATCTTTCATCCTCCTCATTTTATTGGTTGATAATCTGACGCCGTATTTCACTCTGTTTCGGGCGCCTTACGCACAAAAAACCGCTCCGGCTGCGAGCAGATTTCCGATCTCTTCTTCGGTGCAGCCGAGTTCTCTGAGCACCTCCACGGAATGTTCTCCCTTCTGGGGAGACGGTCGTCGCAGGCGGGCGGGCGTCTGTGAGAGCTTGACCGGGAAGCCGGGCATTCGAACCGGCCCGGCCGGCTGGGGTGATTCGATAACCATCTCCTGGTGCAGCACCTGCGGGTCGGAAAATACCTGCTGCAGATTGTTTACCGGTCCGCAGGGGACGCCGGCCCGGTTGAGCAGCTCGATCCACTCGTCGCGTTTCCTTGCGGCAATCCTTTCCTGAACAATGGCGTTGATCTCTTTTCGGTTCTGGCGGCGCTTGTCCTGGGTGTCGAAACGCGGATCGGCGGGAAGGTCTTCGCGTTCGATTGCAGAGCAGAGCTGAAGCCAGTTCTTTTCTGTACTCGGCGCGATGGCAACCGGACCGTCGGCGGCTTCGAAGAGGCCGTAAGGGGAGACGACCATGTGGTCGTTTCCGTTGCGGGGGGGGAGTTCCCCTGTCGCAAAAAACGCGGAGGAGGCGAAGGCGAACATGCTGATGAGGCTGTCAACCATCGCGGTCTGAATCTCCTGTCCCCGGCCTGTCCGGTCGCGTTCCCGAAGGGCGGCGAGTATCCCGAAGGCCGTATAGAGACCGGCTATCGTGTCGCTGATAGGGATTCCCACCCTCAAAGGCGGCATCTGTTCATTGCCGTTGAGGCTCATGAAGCCGGACATCGCCTGGGCAATGAAGTCAAACGCCGGGCGATCCTTGTAAGGACCGGATTTTCCGAAGCCGTTGATCGCCGCATAGACGAGGCCGGGGTTCAAGGCGCTCAGGTCCTTGTAGCCAAGTCCGAGTCGGTCCATGACCCCGGGGCGGAAGTTCTCGACGAGTATGTCCGATGCCTTCGCCATCCGGCGGATGAGCTCCTTTCCTTCGGTTTTTTTCATGTCAACAGTAATGATCCGTTTGTTTCTGTTGAGGTTTACGAAATAGGGGTTTTCCCCTTTCCCCATAATCCCGGTGACTCGGGAGGGATCGCCATCGGTCGCCTCAATCTTGATTACGTCGGCGCCCATGTCGGCAAGCAGCATTGTGCTGAAAGGGCCGGATACGACCCTTGTCAAGTCAAGTACTTTTAATCCTGTAAGCGGCATTTTTGTCAGCTCCTTTTGTAAACAATCAATGTGTTGTGCCGCAGACAGCGGCGGCCAGTTTCGGGTCGCGAGGGCCGCTTTTCATTACCTGACCGGGGAGCGTGCCGCCGAGAATTACTTCAAGGCGCTTTGACGCCTCGATGATTTTCATCAGATCGATACCGGTGTCATAACCCATGTCTTCGAGCATGAAGACCACGTCTTCAGTGGGTAGATTGCCGGCGGCAAGCGGCACGTTCGGGCAGCCGCCGATGCCGCCCAGCGCGGCGTCGAAAATGGTTGCGCCCGCTTCCAGCGCCGCGTAAAGATTGGCCATCGCAGTGCCGCGGTTGTTATGAAGATGCAGAGAGCAGGGGAATTCAGGGAAACGTTTCGTAAATCCCCGCAGCATCCTGACGATTCTGGTCGGCGTCGCCATCCCCGTGGTGTCGGCAAGGATTACGGAGGATGCGCCGCCGTTTATGTATGCGTCGGCAAGATGGTATATCTGGTCGTCGGCAACATCGCCCTGATAGGGACAGCCGAAGGCGACGGCCATGGCGCCCATCACGGGTTTGCTTCGTTCCCTTGCCAGGGCAAAGATCGACGTAAGATCACTAATTGACTCCGCGACGGTTCGGCGGACGTTCGCCAGATTATGGGCATCGGTGACCGAAATGACAACGACCAGCTTGTCGGCGCCGCTCTCAAGGGCAAGCTGAGCCCCTTTCAGATTGGGCACGAGCGGTCCATGGACGCATACGCCTTTGGGGACGCCGACCATAACCTCCGCCGCGTCGCGCATCTGCGGAATTGCCCTGGGGCTCACGAAGGAGGTGGTCTCCATCTCGGTCACCCCTGCCTCGATCATCAGTTTTATCACCTCGAGTTTTCTGTCGGTTGGAACGAATACTGGCCACGACTGGAATCCGTCCCGCGGCGCAACCTCGCGGATCTGGATTTTTATGGGGTCTGCTGTTTTCATGGCGTTATCCCTCTAAAAAGATATTGTTGTTTTATAGACATACCTGTCACTGCGGAAGTGGAGGCGGGAGGCGGCAACAGGGGTCTGTGAATCATCGAGATAGGTGTTTTCGACAAGAAAAACGGGATCGCCGAAGTCTATCGCCAGCTTGCCGGAAAGATCGATGTCCGCTACGGTTGCCCGGACGCGCTGTTGGACGCTCGCCACCTTTATCCGACTGTGTTCGCGAAAGACATCGAAAAACGGCTGCACGGTGAAGAGTTCTTTCTCAACGCCGTCGAGCCATCCCGGCGATGTGTAATTAACGATGTAGGAGGCAGGCTCGCCGTTAACCGTGCGGATCCGTTTGAGTCGCCATATCGGGGTTTCGGCCCTTAAAAGGAGAAGGTCGGCGATTTGCTGGGGGCAGGGTACAATCTCCATATCCAGAACATGGGTTTGTGTTTCGAGATTTCTTGTCAGTGCGGAATCGGCCCAGTTCCAGAAATTCCCGGTCAGTTCCAGCTCGACCATCTGTTCCGGGCGTTTCATTACAATTGTTCCAACCCCTTGTCGGGGATTAATATAACCTTCCCGGGCAAGGATATTCATAGCCTTGCGAACGGTAATTGCGCTTACGCCAAACTCCCGTTCGATTTCACGGGCAGGGGCGAGCATCTCCCCGGTACGGTATTCATCCCGCAGAATCCGGCCTTTGAGGGTCTCTGCAAGCTGTGCGTATGCGGGTGCTTTTCTGTTGTCGCCCATGGCTGGAGAATTCCGGTGAAAAATGAGCCGATAGCGGCGTCAAGACTACTGCTGCGCGTCCTGGTACGACCGAAGATGAGGCACAGCGCCCATGGAAATCAGTCGGTCTGTATATGTTTATACAAACATCGCATTTGCTGTCAAGCAAAATTTACGCTTCAGACAGAATGTTCAAAGACCGTCGAAAGACGGTATCCAGTATTTTCAAGATCTTCTGACCCCTGGCTTTATGAACATGAAGCTTCGCTTTCGCCGGGGTGACTTAAATAAGCTGGTTTTGCAATTGGCTCTGAAGAGGAGAATAAGATGCGGAAGGTTAAAAATACCGGCTTCAAATACAAGTCATTGATTTCGGAAGTCGGAACAGATCATTGAATCCTGTTCAAAAGGTTGCAAAGCTTCGGGTTTATCTTTTATGGCACAAGACACGCGAACACGATTATTCCGTAAATTATTGTGAAATGTAACCTGTCAAGAGATTTTGCAGGCGCCGTCTGCAAAATCAGAGATCATCGCTGAGATTTTCGACAGTTCCTCGCAGGAAATCGGGCAGAAACGGCCCCCGGTTATCAGGAGGGCCGTTTCTGAAACATTCTTATCGGCGCCAAACAGGTCAAAGAACTATTTTCTTAAATGGTCAGCCTTTGTAATCGCCGGGTTTGATTTCGTCGCCGTATTTGGCCTGCGCGGCGGCGATCTTCTTTTTCGCCTCTTCCCAGAACGTAAAAATGTCGGCGGGCGTACCCGGGTCGATCTTCTTGAAAAAGGCGGCGGCGCGGTCCAGCTTTTCGAGCCAGTTCGCGCAGCGGAACGTGAAAAGATAGATGTAGTCGGCCTCGGTGAAATCGTCGTCGAGGAGTTCCTTGAACAGTTTTTTCAGGTCTGCGTAGAGGGGAATCTTTCCGGTCGGGGTGTCGAAGGCATTGTATTCGTCGTGGATTCTGCCCTCGGCCCAGTGGAGCCATACCTTCTTGGCCAGCTTGCTGGTCATGAACTTGCCGTCTGGCCCCTTCATGAAGTAGTTCGTGCTGAATATGCGCGGCTGCTCTTTTACCCCTTCCGCGAATTTGATGTTGTTCATCGTGTATTCGCCCAGCGGGTAGGAGAGAAAATCGAGGTTGGCCATTGGCGAGGGCGAGCGGACACCCTCCTTGCCGATGGTGGCGCTGGTCGTTTCCGACTCAAGCGTGCAGGCCTTCAGCAGGATGCCGTCCTTCCACGACGGCGACTCCTCGACCGGGACGGTGGTATCGCTGTCGCGTCCGCCGTAGAGGATGCCGTGCACCATCACGCCGGTTTTGCTGTCAAAGCCTTCCTTGTCGAAGTTCTGCAGGTAGTCGAGGCGGATGGTGTAGCGGGCGTTGGAGTGGGCAAGCGGGATCTCCTTGCCGGAGGCATCCGTGTTTTCCTTCTTCCAGGCGCCGCTGTGGTTGTCGCCGCTCTCCGGCGTTTCCATACCGCAACCGAGCCAGTAGGGCTTGTTGTCGGGACCGATCAGGATGTTGGAGAAGATCGTCTCCTGGTCTTTCATCAGATTGGCGAAGATGACCGGGTCGTCGTCGGCGTTCACGTCCTGGATGATGCCGAAAATGCCCTGCTCCATGTTGACGCCGCGGAACTCCCCGTCGATGTTGCGGAAATAGACGATGTCGTCGCCGATGATCTTCTCGCCGGGGATCATCGCCGTGGATGTCTTGCCGCAGGCCGACGGGTACGCCCCTGCAAAGTGCGTCTTGCGGCCCTTCGCGTCATTCGGGACGGTCATCAGAAACATGTGTTCGCAGAGCCAGTCTTCCTTGCCTGATTTGTTGATCGCAAGCCGCATCGAGTGCTTTTTGAGACCGATGGAATTGCCGGCGTACTGGTTGTTCATCGAATAGACGATGTTGTTCTGCGTATCCATGTAGATCCGTCTTTTATCCATGTTGAGGGTGCAGCCGCGTTCATCGAGCTTTCCCGCCGAGTGGATGAAGCGGAAGAAATCGTCTTTTTCCGTCTCTTTCAACTGAAGAAAATGGTTGTAGCCCGGCCGGTAGAGGATCGACTCGGAATGGGCGACGTAAAACGAATCGGTAATCTGGACGCAGGGAACGCTGAAAACACTTTCCGCCGGGCCTTCGCAGAAAAACTGGACGACCGCGTCCTTCCCCTCCATGATGTGTCGGGAAATATCCATGATCTCCCTGTAGCCTTCGTCGTAGCCAAGGGAGTTGAGCGCCTTCATCCGCTCCATGTTTTCCGGATTGACAAGGTAGCGGGTGTTGTTTTTGTCGCGCCCCTGATCTGTGTAGCCGTCCCAGTGAATCGTCTGGTTTTTCAGATAGATGGTTTTTTCCTCGCCTTTTTCGATGGCGGTTTTTTTGATGTAGTCCCTGTCCGTCTGACTGTCGTCGCAGACGTAAAGCGACGCCGGATTGCAGTGCTCGGCAAATTCTCCGACAAAATTGAGGACCTTTTCATTTTTGAGAGCCTTCAGCTTGGCAAAGCTCTCGCTGCTCATCTTTGCTTTCAATAAATCTTCATACTTTGACATATCTTCTCCTTATCGTTGATTGAATAAAATGTCACAGGCGCAAAAGTCGCCAAAAACATGTTTGGGCCAGCGTCTGACGGTCCGATGTGATTTTGGGGGTAAAGCAAGGGCATGGACTACAGGTTGTCTGTGGGCGCTGCAGAGTATTAACAGTAAGCTTCGCTTTCTCTGGCACATAAGGCTGTTTAATGAAGAGCTTTTGTTGCTTGGCACGCAAAGTCCATCCTCTGTCGTTTAAGAATGTCTGAACGGACTCCAATATTTTTTACGATCTGTCAAGGTTTTAAATTGTTTTTTCAAAATGTTGCGTGATAACAAATTATTGTCTATCGTCCTCGATTCATGCATTTCCAGGCGTCGCTTTCTTTTCTTTCGTCATCATGTACGTCATCGCTGCCAGCAGTTGGCAGGATAATAAAAAATAGAGCGAAGCGGCGAATGCATCCTTGCTGAAAGATGCCCTGGGGTAGCAGGTCTGCATGATGTAGCCGAAAATCTGTAAAAAGAATGCCGGCCCTGTCATCGTGAAAAAATTGATGCCGGTCATGGCGGCGCCGGTCATCGAAGGGGCAAAGAGTTCTTTAATGTGGGTGTACATCAGTTGACCGCTGGCGGTAAAAAAGCCGAGGAAAAAAAAGACGATCCCCGTTGTAACGGGTGAAATTCCCGCCTGCAGCCGACTGAGGATCAGGGTCGCCGCTGCCATCAGCAACAGGCCGGAAATGATGACATTTTTGCGGTTTTTGATCAGGCGGTCGGATACAACCCCCCAGAATGGCAGGCCGATAAGGGAGCCGATGTTCATCGCAAGGATGATATTGCCGGACTGGAAGGGGCTGTATTGAAGGACCACCAGAAGCAGCGGGCCTGCCCAGAGCGACTGCAGGGCGGCGAACGTGCCGTAGCGTATAAACGAGGCAATGGAAATGAACCAGTAGTCTTTGGAGCGAAGAAGGTGTATGAGATTGGACAACGGGGACGGGGCTTCAGACGGAGTATTTCTGTCGGCTGTTTTTTCGCTGGCCGGTGGTTTGTCCCGAATAATCACGTAAAGGGCGATGGAGAGCAGGCCATTGAAGACGGCTATGATCAAAAAGCTTTTCCTCCAGCCCCAGCTTTGCGCCATCATGGCAAGCGGAGTGGCGGCCATCATGTTGCCAAGGGTGCCCACCGCGGTAACGAGACCGGCAACAGTGGCGAAGATTAAAGGAGAAAACCAGTCCGACAGAAGTTTCAGACTTCCCATGAAGGCGCAGGAGGTGCCGATGCCAAGAAGCAGCCGCCCTGCAAGGGATGAATAGAGTCCCTGTGAAAAGGAAAAGACAATCGCTCCGATAATGCTTATCACGGAAAAAAAAGTCATCAGCTTTCTCGGCCCCTTCTTGTCCAAAAGCAGAATGATGGGTATCTGGGTCAGGGCAAAAGAGTAGAAATAGGCCGCAGAGATGAGTCCCAAACCTTTGCTGTCCAGCGACAAATCCAGGACGAGAGAGGGGGCAAGGACGGCATTCGATGTCCGGTAAAGCTGGGAGAGAAAAAAGTTCAAGGATCCGACGATAAAGATCAACCAGCGGCGGATAGACACGGATGTATCGGTCGTGGGAAGAGGTTTATTCATGGCGACTGACGGTTGTTTCGGAAAAGCGAAGCTTAATGAACTCGTCAAAAGTACATTTTCCCCTCCCCTTGCGGGAG
>DYTH01000072.1 GCA_020726025.1 Syntrophus aciditrophicus
TAGTAAGGATTCTTGGTGCCTTTCGGATTATTGGGGCTATAAATATTGTAAATGCACCACAGAAACTTATCTGTTCAATGAATTGAAATTTATGACTAAACGAATTGCCATCACCGGAGTTTCCTTTAGGTTCCCAGGGACGAATATCAACTGTTATTGGCAAGACTTGCTTGACGGCCGTAATCTGGTGACAGAGGTTGATTCTCAGCGATGGGCGCAAAGCACCTTTCGCCATCCGGATAAAAAACATCCTGGCACAAGTTATACGTTTGCAGCCGGTTCTATCGGAGACATCTCGCAATTCGATGCGGGATTTTTCGGCATTTCCCCGCGTGAGGCCGCTCTTATGGATCCACAGCATCGTTTGCTGCTTGAAATGAGCTGGGAGGCCCTTGAGAATTCGGGAGTTAAGCCTTCCACCATTCGTGGTAGCCAGTGTGGTGTCTTTATCGGTATAGCCAGCGCAGACTATTCCTATCGACTGGCCGATGATCTGGCGGCGGTTACTTCTTCAGTCGCTACCGGCAACACCGCAAGTATTGCCGCCAATCGTATCTCTTATGTCTTTGACCTTCACGGCCCCAGTATGGCGATTGATACCGCTTGTTCGTCTTCCATGGTGGCGTTTCACCAGGCATGCCGCTCGATCCTTTCCGGAGAAAGTGATCAGGCGTTGGCGGGCGGGGTTAGTCTGCATTTGCATCCATACGGCTTTATTACTTTTTCTAAGGCGTCTATGTTGTCTCCGCGTGGACGATGTAGTGTTTTTGATGCATCCGGAGATGGATATGTCCGCTCTGAAGGAGGCGGAGTTTTTTTTCTCAAGGATTATGACCAGGCCTTAGCCGATGGCAATCCGATCCTTGCTACAGTTGTGAATTGCGCGATTAATACCGATGGCCGTAAATCCGGTTTAACCGTGCCAAATCCCAAGGCCCAAGCGGCCCTGTTGGAACAGGCATACAATCAAGCCGGTATTGATCCGGCAACAATCGATTATATCGAAGCCCATGGTACCGGGACGGTGGTCGGTGATCCGATTGAGGCGCAAGCCATTGGTAATGCGCTGGGGAAACGTCGGCCCTTCAATAGCCCGCTTCCTATCGGCTCAGTGAAGAGTAATCTCGGTCATCTTGAGGCTGCCTCAGGAATGGCTGGCTTGGTAAAGGCCCTTTATTGTATCCGGCATAGGATGGTGCCGGCAACGATTGGTCTTGAAACTCCTCATCCCCATATCCCTTTTGATGATTTAAACATCAAGGTCGTCACCCAAAATCTGCCTCTCAAGCAAGATGGGACACTTATTGTCGGAGTGAATTCTTTTGGTTTTGGGGGCGCCAATGCCCATGTGATTCTGGAAAGTCATGAGCAGCCGGAAGTAATACGCTCGAAGCTTCTCCCAAATACGTTATTGCCGATTATTCTTTCTGCAAAGGATGATACGGCGTTGAAGGCCGCGGCCCGTGATTTCTCCGTTTTTTTGAAGAGCCAGTCCCAGGCCGCATTGTATGATATCGCCTATAACTCTATTTTCCGGCGTGAGTGGCATGGACACCGTGCAATACTGTGTGGGGTAACGGTAAAGTCTATTGCTCAGGCACTGCATGATTTTGCAGATGAAGAATGTGAGCCATCACCGGTAGAAACCGGTGTCGCATTACGGGCTCCTTGTGGACCCGCGTTCATCTATTCCGGCAACGGTTCCCAATGGGCGGGCATGGGTAAACAGTTGTTAGAAAATGAACCGCTGTTTCGAGAGGCTGTTCGCAATGTTGATATTCTGTTTCGTCGTTATGCCGATTATTCCCTTGAAGATGAGCTGGCCGGCAGAAATGGTGAAGATCGTTATGGGTACACGGAAGTCGCGCAACCCGCCCTGTTTGCCCTACAAGTAGGGATCACGCAAATGCTGCGGCACTGGGGGATTACCCCTGTAGCCGTGGCAGGACACAGTGTGGGTGAAGTGGCGGCAGCCTGGGCGTCGGGTGCGTTAACCCTCGATGCCGCGGTGGAAGTGGTGTATCACCGGAGTCGGCTGCAAGGAACGACCAAAGGAAAAGGGGAAATGAGTGCTGTCGGGCTGGGCCATGCCGCCGCTCAGGATTTATTGGCGGAATTGGGGCTTGCTCCATTTCTTGCCATTGCCGGCGTCAACAGTTCTCGAGGAGTCACTATCGCCGGAAGTTCGGAGCAGCTTCAATGTCTTGAATCCACCCTCGTTAAACGTGAAATTTTCCATAAGCGGTTAGCCCTGGACTATGCATTTCACAGTCCGTCCATGGATGGGATTGAAGTCGGTGTTAGACAGGCACTGGGAGAACTTCGCGCCAGTCACTTTCTTGTTCCCTTTTATTCAACTGTTACCGGCAGTTTGTTAAATGATCGGAAACTGGATGCTGAATACTGGTGGCAGAATATCCGTCAACCCGTATTATTTGAGCAGGCGATTAAAGGCATGCAGGACGACGGCATTAACATTTTTGTTGAGATCGGTCCACATGCCGTACTTCGTGGTTATATCAATGATTGTTTGAAAGATCGGGAAACAGAAGGGCGTGTTATTCCCACCGTCATGCGTGGGGATGATTCTTCCCGGCGGGTTTGGGGAGCATGTAGTCAAACGCTGATTGCCGGCGCTGTGATTGACTGGCAGCACACGTTTCTCCGGCCGACTCGTTTTGTCCAGCTCCCGAATTACCCCTGGCAGCATGAGCGGCACTGGCACCCGGTTACCCCGGAGTCCATTGGCTTGCTCGATCGGCATAAGGTTCATCCTCTGCTTGGTTATTCCCTGAAACAGCATGAGTTGGTCTGGGAAAATCAGTTCGACACGAAACTCCATCCCACCCTGGCTGATCATGTGGTTGGAGATGCGACGGTATTCCCGGGTACTGGTTTTACCGAACTTGCTTTGGCGGCTGCTTTGGCTTGGCGTCCCGGCGATCTGGCTGAGATTGAGGAGCTTGAAATCCGCACTCCACTGTTCTTGGGTGATGTCCGCTCCAAACTGGTTCGTGTGAGTATCGAACCTCAGGATGGCAGTTTGACGATCAAAGGCAGAGAGTATGCCGGTACGGAATCATGGACTCTGCATGCAGTGGCCCGTATCCTGCGTGAACCGCATGATATTTTGATGCGCCAGGAGTGCCCCGGATTACCTGCACGCAGACCTGATTTTAACAATGCAAGCCATGAACTGCTCACCCGGGCCGCCGGCCTTGCCTATGGGCCGGCATTTCAGTGCATTGATTACGGCTGGATAGAAAAAGGATGCGTGCTTGCCGTATTGAAGATATCGGAAAGCATTGCTGCGGAAGTCGAACATGTTCATCTTCACCCGGCCCTGTTGGATTGCACCTTCCAGTTGATTATCCAGTTGTTGAAGGAAGATGTTGATAAGTATCGGGGTGTTACCTTTGTTCCCGTCAAAATGGGACGAATTTCCTTTCGTTCCGGCAAGATCATGCCTGGTATTGTCCAGGCCACACTTCTTCGTCGAAACACCCATTCATTGATTGCGGAATTTACTGTTTTTGATATGAACGGAGAGCCTGTCGCTGTTCTCAAGGACGTCCGATTCCGCAGTATTCGCCTGAAAAAAAATACAGAGGCCCCTCTGCATTTTCTTGATTACCACGGCATACCGAAGCCCAACGCCTTTGCGCCTGATGCCGCTCCGGTTATTGCCGCTCCGGTTATCACCTTTGAAGGTGTTCAATCGGCTTTTGCCGAGTTGGCCAGGCGTGCCGCTCTCAAGGGAACCCATCGTCGTTATACTGAAGAAGTGGATCCTTTGCTGGATAGTCTTTGCAGTCGATTTATCCGGCAGGCGTTACAACGGTTGTCGGTAGATGGGGCGAGATTATCCTCTCACGAAATTTCGGGATACCGGAACGTTACTCCGGACATTGAGCCTTTTCTTGCCTTTTTGCTGTCCATAGCCCAGGACGATCAGTCTGTCGCGCCCACTCATTCCAATTCGCTTTCAAGTTGGCAAATCTCGCCTGGTCAGGATGAGCAGGTTTCTGCTCAGGATATCTGGAACAGTCTGATTGCCGATTATCCTGATTATTTTCAGATCGTTCATGCGGTGGGCCGCATAGGGATGCATCTGCAGTCCATTATAAGCGGGAGCCTTTCGCCGGCGCAGGTCTTTCCTCAAGGGGCGTCCATGGCCATGTTGACACGCCTGGTCTTCGGGGCCGGAGAGAGACAGAAGGTTGGACATGCCTTACGGGAACTGATTATCCAGGGGATGAATCAGTTGCCGGCTGGCCGGCGCTTAAGACTGATGGAAGTCAGTGAGGGTGCGCCCTCCTTTCTGATGAATGCCTGTGCCGTCATGGATTCCAATTGCTGTGATTATGTGTTTGCCGGTACTTCAACCGCTATGCTTGAAGAGATCACTTGGCTCAAAGAGCGTTTCCCCTGTATCGATACTCATCTGATTCCGACTTCGACAGCGCATCCAATGGCCGTGTCTCCGTGCCAGGTCGCCATTGTTACCCTGGATTTCAATACAATGGAGAAAACGGTTGCGGTGTTGCAGTATGTCCGTGCGTGCCTTGTTCCCGGCGGTACTCTCATTGTTATTGGGCAGCACCCATCGCGCTGGATTGATTTTGTCTTTGGCGCTGAGCGTAACTATTGGTCCTTGTCAAAAAAAGGAACATGGCTCTCCAATCAACACACTGCCCTTTTTTGGCAACAACAACTGCAACAAGCTGACTTTTCCCCTATCGATATCTTTGAATTGTCTCCGAACACCCTGTCCGGGCCTTATTTACTGGTGGCCCAACTGTCGGAAACGGCAATTCCGCCGGTTCCACTGTGCCAGGCTACGCCCTGTAGCTGGATTTTGCTGGCGGACCAGGATGGTTACTCGGCGAAGTTGTCCGATCATTTGACAAAAATAATGCAGGATCGTGGCGATCTCGTTATTCAGGCCTGTCCTGGTGATGTGGTTTGCATGGAGTCCTTGTTACGGGATACTACCGCCAGTTATGGAGAACTTGACGGAATTGTCTATCTGGCCGGACTTTCTCCTCAGCCGGCTCCGGACGATGCTGAAGATGTTTTGAATCGGCAGGTGGCCCGCTGCGCCGCTGCCGCCGGTATTTTGCAGGCCTGCGAATCGACGCTGACGAATACCACTTGCTGGTTGATTACCGCCGGAGCCGTTGCCCACCTGCTACCCGAACATGGCACGACGGAAATTCCCGCTTCCGCCATTGTTCCCAACGATGCAGCGTTATGGGGTTTTGGGCGAACGCTGATCAACGAGGCTTCCAACTGTTCATTCCGTATGGTCGATCTGGAGGACCCTCTGGCGGTCAAAATCGTGGCCACGGCTTTGAGTAATGAGTTCAAACATCCGGATAAAGAGCAGGAAATGATCCTGACCGGAGAAGGCGTCCGTTATGTCCCGCGCCTGCGCCTTGAGCCACGCCTTGAAGAACATCGCGAGATTGAAAATGCAATGGTTCACCCGATAGTCCGCCTTGGATTCCATTCCCCTGGCCATCTGCGTAATTTGCGATGGGAACTCCATCCATCCCGGGTCCCCGCTGATGGTGAAGTTGAGGTCGAAGTTCGCGCCACCGGACTTAATTTCCGCGATGTCATGTATGCCCTTCGTTTGCTCTCTGATGAAGCCGTTGAAAATGGTTTTGCCGGCCCCACCCTGGGGCTCGAATTTGCGGGAGTCGTACGGAGTGTCGGCGGCAAGGTTTCTCCATTTGCGCCGGGAGATCAGGTCGTGGGCTTTGGCCCTTCCAGTTTCAGCAATCGGGTAATCACCCCGATAAGTGCAATTGCCCATATCCCGTCCGGTATTTCTTTTGAGGCGGCGGCAACCATTCCCAGCACCTTCTTCACGGCCTATTATGCCCTGCATCATTTGGCCCGGTTGCAACCCGATGAAAAGCTCCTTATTCATGGGGCAGCGGGCGGGGTTGGGCTCGCCGCTATTCAGCTCGCCAAATGGATCGGCGCTGAAATCTATGCGACGGCCGGGTCGGATGAAAAACGTGACTTCTTGCGCTTACTGGGTGTTGATCACATTTTTGATTCCCGTTCATTGGCCTTTGCCGATGAAATTCTGGATCAGACCGAGGGGAGAGGGGTGGATGTGGTGCTTAACTCCCTTGCCGGGGAGGCCATCAATTGTAACTTCCGGGTGCTTAAGCCCTTTGGTCGTTTTTTGGAACTTGGTAAACGGGATTTTTATGAGAACACCAAGATCGGGATGCGTCCATTTCGTAACAATATCAGCTATTTCGGCATTGATGCCGATCAGTTGATGCAATCCCGTCCCGAGCTTACCCGCAGCCTGTTTGTTGAGGTGATGGCCTTATTTGCCGAAGGTGTACTCCATCCTCTGCCTTATTATGTCTTTGAAGCGGAGTATATTGTCGATGCATTCCGTTACATGCAACAGGCGCGTCAGATCGGCAAAATTGTTGTTACCTATCGAAATGGCGTCAGCCACGTCCACACCTCAAACGTGGTCAACCGTAAGCATCTTGAGCTGAGGGACGATGCCTCTTATCTGGTGACGGGCGGTCTGGGTGGTTTTGGTTTGCGAACCGCGGAATGGCTGGCCGGTCGCGGGGCCCGTCATCTTATTTTGATCAGTCGCAGTGGCCCCAGCTCGAAAGAGGCCAGGGAGGCGATTGATCGACTGACGGAACAAGGGGTCAAGGTGTATGCGGTACCTTGCGATGTGACCGACAAAAAGGCTGTTTCAGCCCTTTTGGCCGATATAGCTGAAGGGCTTCCGCCTCTTAAGGGTATTGTCCATGCCGCCGCCGTCATCAATGACGGATTGATCCGCAATATGGACGCGGACCAGATTTACAGCGTGCTCGCGCCAAAGGCGTTGGGGGCATACCATCTGCATGCAATGACCCTTGATATTCCATTGGATTTCTTTGTTCTTTTCTCGTCGGCCACGACCCTGTTCGGTAATCCGGGACAAGGAAATTATGTGGCCGCCAATACCTGTCTGGAGGCCTTGGCGAATCATCGCCGGGCTTGTGGCCTCGTTGCTACCTGTGTACGTTGGGGGGCGATTGACGATGTGGGGTATCTGGCTCGCAATGAAAATATTAAGAAGGCCTTGAAAAACCGGATGGGTGGGGCGCCGCTTCACTCCGCCATGGCCCTGGATATCCTGGAGGAGATGCTGCTAACCGGTCGCTCCAATCTTGGTGTCATGGAGCTTGATTGGAAAACATTGGCCCGTTTTCTGCCCAGTGCGGAAAGTCCCAAGTTTATTGAGCTGGCCCGGCATGCCGGTGACAGCGATGGGGGCGAGGATAATTCCGACAATATTCAACGGATGCTGGAGGAACTCTCGGATACGGAGCTGTTGGCCGTACTTGTCGAAATGATCAAAAGTGAAGTCGGGGAAATCCTGCGAGTGTCCCCGGATAAGATCGATGCAGCCGGTTCCATGTATGACATGGGGCTGGATTCTCTCATGGCGGTGGAACTGATTGCCGCCCTTGAGTCCGGTTTTGGGATCCGGTTGCCAACCATGGCCTTGAGTGAAAGCCCGACCATTACCATGTTGGCGAAGCGGATCGTTCGGCAATTGAAAGAAAGCAAGACAGAGGATAATGACTCTGAGGCGAATGGGATTGACGCCCTCGCCAAACAGCTTGCCGGTCAGCATGGCGTTGAGGTCTCTGCTGAGCCCGGGGAAAAGCAGAAAATCGATGTTACGGAAATAGATAACGGTTTAAGGGGCGCCTGAGACCATGACCAGCAAAAAACGCTCCGGCATTACCTCCCAGATCAAGGACAAGCTGATACAGCAGGTTCTTGAACGCCGGTTACGACATGTCGAGCAGGTGAACGATGCCGAAGCGTCCACCCGTTCACCCGCAGGTATTCGTAACATCCCCGAGCAGCATTATCGTTTTGACATGCAACCAGGCTATCAGCAAATTCGCATTATCAATGACGGCGCCGCCCGGATGGGTATCGGTAATCCCTTCTTCAAGGTGCATGAAGGAATTGCCGGGGCAACCACCCAAATCGGCGGTCGTGAATACATCAATTACGCCAGTTATAATTATCTTGACCTTTCCGGTAATCCCGAAATTGCCGAGGCCGCCAAAAAGGCCATCGATTGCTATGGGACATCGGTTTCCGCCAGTCGCTTGGTGTCCGGAGAGCGTCCCGTCCATCAGGAGCTTGAACAGGCTATCGCCAGGATCTATGGCGTAGACGATGCGATTATTTTTATCAGCGGACACGCCACTAACGTCACCTCCATTGGCCATTTGTTCGGGCCCAGGGATCTCGTCCTCCATGATGAACTCATTCATAACAGCATCTTGCAGGGAATTCAACTGTCAGGGGCCAGACGTCTTCCTTTTCCCCATAACGAATGGGGCGCCCTGGATGCCATTCTTGCTGAACAGCGCCATCATTTTGAACGGGTGTTGATTGTTGTCGAGGGTATCTACAGCATGGATGGAGACTACCCCAACCTCCCTGAATTTATTGAGATCAAGCGCAAGTACAAGGCTTTTTTGATGGTTGACGAGGCGCATTCTTTTGGAGTGATGGGGAAATGCGGTTTCGGGATCAGGGAACATTTCGGGATTAAAGGTGGAGAGGTAGATATCTGGATGGGAACATTGAGCAAGACACTGGCAGGCTGCGGAGGCTTTATCGCCGGCGAGACGGCGCTGGTGGAGCATCTGAAGTTTCTTGTTCCCGGTTTTCTCTACAGTGTGGGTATGTCTCCGGTGCTTGCCGCCGCGTCACTGGCTGCGGTGACGGTGCTCCAGCAGGAACCATGGCGGGTTGCAACACTGCGGGAACGTGGCCGATTTTTTCTGGAGCAGGCCAGGGCGGGTGGAATTGACACCGGCACCAGCACAGGGCTGGCCATAATTCCCGCGATTACCGGCAGTTCGATTAAGGCCGCACGCCTGTCTGCCGCCTTGTTTGAACGTGGCATTAATGTCCAGCCCATCCTTTATCCGGCAGTTCCTGAAAAATCAGCCCGTCTGCGTTTTTTTGTCTCCTGTCGGCATACAGAGGCGCAGATTCTGCAAACGGTTCAGGCGCTTGTCGAAGAGATCGAGCGGCTGTAATTGGAAGAATGTTCATCATGTCAAGTCGCCTGTCAAGTCGCCTGTCAAGTCGCCTGTCAATTCGCCTCTTTTTGCTCTTGCCGCAGCTGCTGAAACTTTTTCGTGAGCCGCCGGCCCCAGGAACGTATCAGGCCTATCCGAAGCTTCGCAATTTCATCCTTGATGTTATGGCCGAAGGCCGGCGCAAAAATATCATCAACCTGTTGTTCGAAGCTGATGTAACGTTGGCTCGGCAACAACTTGCCCGGCATGGAGAAGAAACAGGTGAGCGTATTTCCCTGACTACCTTTATCGCCAAGTCCCTGGCCTGCGCCATTGACGAGGATAAGTTCATGCACGGGTATCGGCAGGGAAAATCAAAACTTGTGTTGTTTGACGAAGTTGATTTAGCCGTTATGGTGGAACGCGACATCCAAGATGGAAAACTTCCCGTTGCTCAGATCGTCCGTAGCGCCAACAGTAAAAGCATGAACGAGATTAACAATGAGCTTCAGGCCGCCAAGGTCTCTCCCCTTGGCGAAAATGGTCCTTTGTCGGCGCTGGAGACATTTTTTTTTGAACTTCCCTTTTGCGTGCGCAAGATCGTTTGGTTCTTTATCCGGCGTGATCCTTATCTTTTCAAACAATTAGCCGGGACTGTGGGGATCACTTCCATGGGCATGCACGTCAGCGGCCAGGCGGTGCTTATTCCCATTACGCCGATGACTCTAACCCTGTCCATCGGCTCCATTGGTACAAAACTGGTATTGGAAAACGGTATGCCGGCTGAGCGGGAACTCATCCGGTTAAATCTCGGAGCCGATCATGATATTATCGACGGGGCGCCGCTTGTCCGCTTTTCAGATCGTCTGAAGAAGAAGCTTGAGACAGGGTTTATTTTTGATTATCCCCAGTCGGTGTGTTGAACAATTCCATTTTGGGCTAAAAACGGTTTGTAACGCAGACCGGCATAGATAATGGATGCGGCATATGGGAACGAGAATCGTACTTAACTTAATGATTTTGAATAAGATTGCCGGAAAATGGATCGGGCATTGAAATGCGATGGAGTTGTTGGTATGTTTGTT
>DYTH01000008.1:0-17828 GCA_020726025.1 Syntrophus aciditrophicus
TCAGAAGAGGTACGGTCGTTGCACCCTTTATGAGCATCAAGCTTGATGTTCTCGTAAAAAGTCGATTTTGCCCCTTTTTGTCATTCCGTGCTTGACACGGAATCCAGTGAATTTAGGCGCTTCTGGATTCCGGCTTTCGCCGGAATGACGGTTTTTTGACTTTTGACGAGTTCATCAAGCTTCGCTTTCAAAAAGACGTTGCGAGGCGCACGATAAAAGTTAAGTCTTTTTCTGTCAACAGAAAAGAATAACCGGCAACGCCTTTTAATCTTGACAGCGGATGCGATATTGTTTAATGTCCGGCGCCATGTCAGAACGATGGTCATTTTAGTGCACCCGGCAAAAATCAGGAGTGTTTTCAGAATGACGTCGTTACAAGGCGGATCGTTCACTATTTCAGGACAGGGGGGAAAGGAGATTTTATGAAGAAAAAATCGGTTTTGGGGATGTTTTTGGGGTTGTCGGTGTTTCTGATGGCATCCGCGTCGTCGGTTATCGCTGCGGAGAAGGTGTATATAAACGGTATTGATCCTAATTTCCCGCCTTTCGCGTATGTCGATAAATCCGGCAAGCCGGATGGATTCGACGTCAAGGCGCTGGACTGGATCGCCAAAGAGATGAAGTTCAAGGTCAAACATCAGCCGATGGATTGGGACAGCATCATTCCGAGCCTCAAGGCAAAAAAGATCGATATCATTGCTTCAGGCTTGAGTATCACGGATGAGCGCAAAAAGCAGGTTGCCTTCACGCTTCCCTACTGGCAGATAAAGCAGGTTCTCGTTGCCAAGAAGGATTGCAAGAAGAATGTCGATCAGGCGCTCGCCGACGGCAGCAAGATAGGTGTACAGCGCGGGACGACCGAGGCGAAGTGGATCGAAGAGAACCTGATCAAAAAAGGCGGAAAGAAGTTCGAGCTTGTGCAGTACGATTCGGCCCCTTTGTCCATCGAGGATGTTGTGAACGGCCGAATTATTGCCGCCGCTATGGACGATGCCCCGGCGATGGATGCGGTCAAAAAGAAACCCGTCAAGATACTGGGCGGTTTCGGAATGAAGGATGAGGATTTTGGCTACGCTATCCGTCAGGAAGACAAGGAGTTTCTGAATAAAGTCAACGAAGGGCTCAGGAAACTGATGAAATCGCCCTACTGGGCCGAGTTGAAGAAGAAATACCTCGACAAATAAAAGCCAACAGGCGGCTTGAAATTATCCATTTTCAGCCATCTGTTATGAATCATGGAAGGCCCCTCCGGAAAGGGGCCTTCCCGTTTTTAAGAGTATTATAAGAATATGCCGGAAAGTCTCGTTGCCGTTATCGATGCCTTCCCCTACCTGCTGCAGGGTTCGCTGGTCACCCTGGCCGTTGTTGCCGGGGCGTTGAGTTTCGGTCTGCTTGTGGGGGCGCCTCTTGCGATCGGGCAGGTTTATGGAGGGGCCCTGATTCGCCGGAGCGTCGGCCTTTATGTCTGGTTTTTTCGCGGCATCCCGCTCCTTGTTTTTCTGTTTCTTTTCTACTTTGGTCTCTGCACGGCTCTGGGAATAAACCTTTCCGCATTTACCGTCGCCATTATCGTGCTGGGACTCATCAGCTCCGCCTACCAGTCGCAGATTATCCGCGGGGCCATACAGTCACTGCCCGAAGGTCAGTTGAAGGCGGCGCGGGCGCTGGGAATGAGCGACATCAAGGCGATCGTCAACATCATTATTCCCCAGGCTCTCAGGCTTTCCATTCCCGGTTTTTCCAATGAATACTCCATTCTTTTGAAAGACTCGGCGGTGACCTACGCGCTGGGCGTGGCCGAGATCATGGCGCGCGCGCATTTTGTGGCGACCAGAACCTACCACCATTTCCCTCTCTACTTTGCAGCAGGCCTTATTTTCATGATCCTGACATGGCTGGGGGTCAAGGTCTTGCGGTTATTAGAGGATAGGGTAAGAATTCCAGGATACTCACACAATTGAACCAGGGAATACCATGACATCGCCAATATTGCGGATTGAAAACCTGTCAAAAAAATATGGACAGCGGGAGGTACTGAAAGGGGTTTCGCTGGAGGTCGAAAAGGGAGATTTGAAAATCCTCATCGGGCCTTCCGGCGCGGGGAAGAGCACCTTTCTGCACTGCATCAACTTTCTGGTCAAGCCCGATGAGGGACACGTCTGGCTCGACAATGAGGAAATACACCCCGCGCGCAAGCGCGAACTGTACGCGTACCGCCAGAAGGTGGGGATGATTTTTCAGGACTTCAATCTTTTTGACCATTTAACCGCATTTGAAAATGTCCGGATCGGCCTGGTGAAGGTCAAGGGGATCGGAAAGGATGCGGCGGGTGCAAGGGCGGCGCAGGAACTTGAGCGGGTGGGGCTGAAAGAACACATGCAGAAGTACCCCTCCCAGTTGTCGGGTGGCCAGAAACAGCGTGTTTCGATAGCGAGGGCGCTTGCCATGGATCCCGAGGTGATGCTTCTCGACGAGCCCACGTCGGCGCTTGATCCGGAGCTTATCGGAGAGGTGCATGCCGTCATCCGCGATCTGGGAAAAAGCGGGATGACGATGATCATGGCGACCCATCAGATCGGCTTTGCCAGCTCGCTTGCCAGCGAGATCATTTTCATGGAGGACGGCAGGATTCTCGAGCAGGGAACGCCAAGCAAGATATTCAACGATCCCGACAATTCACGAACTCGTGAATTTTGTTCAAAAATAACCGATCTTTACGGGGAGCGCTGATGGAAACGCTTCTCTATATGCAGACAGATGTTTTTCCGGCGCTCCTCCGGGGATTCGGCGTCAGCATCCGGCTCATCGTTCCGTCGGCGCTGGTCGGCCTTGCTATCGGGATAATTGTCGGTGTATTGAGGGTTTATGGAAACAGTTTTGTAAAGATCGCGGCAGATCTCTATGCGGGGCTGTTCCGGGGGATACCACTCGTCATCCAGCTTTTCATCTGGTACTTCGGCCTGCCTTATTTCAAGATATTCCTGAGCCCTTTTGCCGCATCGGTGCTCGGTTTTTCCCTCTGCAGCGGAGCCTACCATTCGGAATACGTCCGGGGGGCTCTTTTGTCGATCAAAAGGGGTCAGATGCTTGCGGCCGAGTCGCTCGGTTTCAGCAAGATCGGGATGATCGTCTCCATCATCCTTCCGCAGGCCGTGCGAAGGGCCCTGCCAGGGGCAGGAAACGAGATCATCTACCTGATCAAATACTCGTCCCTTGCCTACATGATCACCTGCATTGAGCTTACCGGCGAGGGAAAGATTCTCGCATCCAACTCCTTCCGGTTTACCGAGATTTTCCTGACGGTCGGGGCCTGCTACCTGCTGATGACTTCCGTTGCGGCCATCATTCTTGCCAAAGTTGAAAATCATCTAAAAATCCCCGGCTTTGAACAGCAGCGAACCTGACTTGTCATTCATCGGGCCTCTTTTTCACCCGGTCGAATCCAATCGACCTTCTCTACGGGGCGTTCGGCCGACGGAAGCAGCGAAAAATGACCGGAAATGACGAGTTAAAGAAGACAGGCTGCTTTTACGTGGACGATCTGTTTAAAAAGGATTGTCAAACGGCGGGTTTTGTACTATGGGGCTCCCGGCACGGGATGACCGGCAGCTTAACAGGCATCAAACAACGTTGCTGAAGATGGCCGGGACAAAAGATCAGACAATAAAAACAAAACAGATGGAGGAGGCTTCGTGACGTTTAATTTTGCCATGTTTTCATCACTCAATGCCGGGAAATTTCCAGAGAGGGAGTTTATCATCGAAAGCAGTCCTTCCACGGGAGTCCGCAGAAGTCTGACGTGGAAGCAGTACGATGAGCAGGCCAACCGGCTGGCCAATTATCTTGTCCATGTATGCGGCGTTAAAAAAGGGGATATTGTCGTCCACCTCATGATGAACAGCATGGAGTGGCACGCAAGCTACATGGGCATTCTGAAAGCAGGGGCGACGGTCTCCCCTTTGAATTTCCGGTTTGCCGCCGCTGACATCAAGTATGCCGCGAATGTCACGCAATGCAAGGCCTTCATCTTCGGTGAAGAGTTCAGTGAACGGATGGCGTCGATTATGCCGGAGATGGACTATTGCAGTCATTTTATCTGCTTCGGCAAAACCATTCCAGTCGGCGTGACGTCGTACAATGAAATTATGGCCACCTGCGACGCATCGGCAGTTTGTCTGGAAACGGACGGAGACGATATGGCGGAGCTGATGTTCACCTCCGGCACGACAGGGGCGCCGAAACCCGTCTGCCATACCCACAACACCCTGTATGCAATCGGGACAGGCAACGCCCTCACCTATAACGAGGGGTTCCACAGCGTTTACCTTTCTCCGCATCCGTTCTACCACAGCGGCTCCCTCTTTCTGTCGTTCCCAAGTTACATAGCCGCAGGCAAGATACTCATGCCGATGGAGCTTAACCCGGAGTATTATTTACAGTCCCTTGCCGAGGAAAAATGCACGGGCGGCTGGAACACGGTGCCGACCTGGTCTGACGTGATCACCGCGATCAAGACCGGAAAGGTGAAACTTGAAAATTACGATCTTTCCGCCCTCAGGCATATAGAAATCGGCGCCCAGCCGGTTCCGTATATCCTGCTGGAGGATTCGAAAAAAATCTTCCCGAATCTGCCCATTGCCAACATCTACGGCATCACCGAGGGCGGTGGAGGGGGCACTCTGAATTGCTATGATGTTGACATTATGAGAAAACCGGGGTCCATCGGGCAGGCAACGGCGCTTATGGACGCAAAAATCGTGGACTATAACGGCGACGAGATGCCCCCGAACGAGATAGGGGAGCTTCTACTCAAGGGACCACGCCTCATGAAGGAATACGCCTTCAACCCGGAGATGACAAAAAAGACGATTACCGAGGGGTGGCTCCACACCGGAGATCTGGCGTATAAGGACGAAGAAGGGTTCATCTTTTTTGCCGACAGGGCCAAAGACCTGATCATCAGAGGCGGCGAGAACATATTTCCGGTGGAGATAGAGGACGCGCTGCGTAAACATCCGAAGATTCGTGATGTCGCGGTGCTTGGCTATCCGCATCCGCGCCTCGTGGAGATCGTTATGGCAATTATTCAGCCCGAAGAGGGGGAGACGATCAGCGACGAGGAGATAATCATCTTCGTGAAAAGCGCCGGTCTTGCCAAATATAAATGGCCGGAGAAAATCGTTTACGCCGCGGTCCCTCGCAATCCGTCGGGGAAGATCGAAAAACCGAAGCTGCGAGACGTTTATGTCAAAGCCTCAAAAGAGGAGATGGCCAGGGAGTTTGGAAAAAAGGCGTAAAGATTCGCCGATTATTCTGCTGCTTTTTTGAATCCGTCAGCCCTCAGCCGGTAGAACCCCGGCAGCGATAACTGCTTCGGATTTTATGAGATTTTCTATTTCATCGTCACTGTATCCGAGTTCTCTTAACACCTCCGTGGAATGTTCCCCCATCCGGGGCGACGGCATACGCAGACGCGGGGGCGTTCGGGAAAGCTTGACCGGGAATCCGGGCATTTTTACCGGACCGCCCGGCTGGGCGGATTCGAGAACCATTTCCTGATGCATCACCTGCGGGTCGGAAAAAACCTGCTTCAAATTGTTTACCGGCCCACAGGGAACACCGGCCTGGTTGAGAATGTCGATCCATTCGGCCCTTTTTTTTGTGGAGATGACTTTTTGGACGATTGCGTTGATCTCTTTTCTGTTCTGACGGCGTTTATGCTGCGTGTCGAAACGGGAGTCGGAGGGGAGATTGTCGAGTCCCAGTGCGGCGCAGAGCTGCAACCAGTTCTTTTCGGCGCTCGGGGCGATGGCCACCGGCCCGTCAGCCGTGTGGAAGAGCCCGTATGGAGAGATAACCATGTGATCGTTGCCGTTGCGGGGGGGAAGTTCGCCGGTCGCGAAAAAGGCTGAGGAGGCAAAGGTGAACATGCTGATCAATCCGTCAACCATTGCGGTCTGGATTTCCTGCCCCAGGCCGGTTCTGTCTCTTTCCCGGAGGGCGGCCAGGATGCCGAAGGCCGCGTAAAGCCCGGCGATCGTGTCGCTGATCGGAATGCCCACCCTCAGAGGCGGCATCGCCTCGTTGCCGTTGAGGCTCATGAACCCGGACATCGCCTGGGCAATGAAATCAAAGGCGGGGCGATCCATGTAGGGGCCGGTCTTTCCGAAACCGCTGATTGCGGCATAGATCAGGCCGGGGTTGAGTTTGTTCAACGCCTCGTAGCCGAGACCGAGGCGATCCATCACGCCCGGACGGAAATTTTCCACAAGAATATCCGATTGCTTTGCCAGACGACGGATGATCTCCTTGCCTTCCGGCAGCTTCATGTCAACGGTGATCGTGCGTTTGTTGCGGTTGAGATTCACGAAATAGGGATTTTTCCCCTTTCCCATGATCCCGGTGACACGAGAAGGGTCGCCATCGGCAGCCTCTATCTTGATGACGTCGGCGCCCATGTCGGCAAGCAGCATCGTGCAGAAGGGGCCTGAGACGACCCTGGTCAAGTCAAGAACCTTTAATCCTGTAAGCGGCATTTCGGCAGCTCCTTTGCGAGTTAGTGCGGCATTTCACAGAGTGCCGCGGCCAGCTTCGGGTCCCGGGGGCCGCATTTCATTACCTGGCCGGGAAGGGTTTTCCCGAGGACAGACTCAAGATGCCGGGCGGCTGTAATCAGCTTGAGAAGGTCCACGCCGGTATCGTATCCCATGTCTTCCAGCATGAAGACCACATCCTCGGTGGGGAGGTTTCCGGCGGCAAGGGGGACGTTCGGGCAGCCGCCGATGCCTCCCAGGGCGGCATCGAATGTCCGCGCCCCTGCCTCGAGGGCGGCATAGAGATTGGCCATGGCTGCTCCCCTGTTGTTGTGCAGGTGGAGGGAGTAGGGGATAGAAGGAAAACGTTTCGTGAATCCTTCCAGAAGCTTGACGATTCGGGGCGGCGTCGCCATACCGGTCGTGTCGGCAAGAATGACCGAAGCCGCGCCTCCGCTTATGTACGCGTCGGCAAGGCGATAGACCTGCTCGTCGGTGACGTCGCCCTGATAAGGGCAGCCGAAGGCTACGGCCATGGCCCCCATCACAGGCTTCTTTCTCTTTCGGGCAAGCTCGAAAATGGCCTTCAGGTCGATCAGGGATTCTTCCACGGTACGGCGCACATTGGCCAGGTTATGGGCATCCGTCGTCGAAATGACTACCACCAGCTTGTCCGCTCCGCTATCGAGGGCAAGCCGGGCGCCCTTGAGATTGGGAACAAGCGGGCTGTGGATACAGACGTTTCTGGGCGCTCCGGCCATCACCCCGGCCGCGTCGCGCATCTGCGGTATTGCCCGGGGACTGACAAACGAGGTCGTTTCCATCTCTGTAATGCCCGCCTCGATCATCATGAGGATGATCTCGATTTTTCGGTCGGTGGGAACGAAGTCGGGCCAGGACTGGAAGCCGTCCCTCGGCGCCACCTCCCGGATATGCACTTTTCTGGATTCATCTGTTTTCATTGCGATATTCCTTTAGAAAGATATTTTTATCCTGGAAACGCACCGTTCTCACCGCATGGAAGGGCAGGGGAGGGCGACGGGTTTATCGGAGTCATCGGGGTATTTGTTTTCAACGAGGAAACCCGAACCACCAGAGTCGATGGCCGGCTTTCCGGATATGTCCCTATCGGCCATTGTTGCGCGTACCCGCTTTTCGACGCTTGCAATGGCGACGCCGCAGTGATCGCGGAAGACTTTCAGAATGCGATATTTTTAGATATTTTTTCAAAGTTGTCGGCAATTTTTGAATCGGGGGAGAGGGGCACCGCTATTTTCTGGGTAAGAATAGACTGGGCGGCAAGATTGTCCCTGAGAATATAACCGACGTACTGCAAATCAAAGCCTAGAAATCTCAAAGAGATAGCGTTTATGTGCGCAAAAATGGCGAGCGCCTCTTTTTCGTCGGTAACGGAGTTCACGACAATCCCATAGTTGCTGCGGCCAAAGACCTGAAACATCACCTTGATCATGGAGTAGGCGTCTGTAAGGCAGGTAAGCTCCCTGTTAATGATAATCAGGTTCCTGGAGGCCAGCAGGTTAAACTGAAGAACGACCTCGGAGATCCCGGCGCCGGTATCCAGAAGGACTACGTCGTAATCGGTGAACTCCAGGATCATCGATTTGACCAGTTCAATTTTCTCGAAAAGCAGTTGCGCCATGTCCCTGACGCCGGAGCTGGAGGGGATAAGGTCAAAGCCGCCTGCAGGGTGAACGAGAACATCGCGCACTTTTTGATGGCCGAAAAGGACATCGTGCAATGTGTACGTCGGATTGATTCCCAGCATGATGTCGATATTGGCCAGTCCCAGATCGCAGTCCACGACGAGAACCTTTTTTTCATTTTGGATAGTGTGGCGGCAAGATTGACGGTGGTAAAGGTTTTGCCGACTCCGCCTTTTCCGCTTGTTATGGATAAAATGAGAGGATTCTGTTTCATCGTTCTTTTGTTCCATCTACCGTTGGGATGTTCATGAAAAGCGCTTTTCGTTCGGTGTTGTTCACCGCCGTGCTGATCAATCCGGCATCCAAATCATAATAAACCGTGTTTTTCCCTGATCGTTTCGCCAGAAGCAGGTTGGCGTCCGCCTTTTGAAAAAAGGCCTCAACGCTCATCTCGTGAAATGGTTCGTAAAATGCAAGACCCATGCTGACGGATACCAGAATGCCTGGCGCGATATAATTTCTAAAATTGGCGCCCTTCAGGGAGGTTTGTATGCGCGTGGAAACCGCAAGGCTTTCGGCAAGTCCGGAATAGGGCATGATGATGAAAAATTCATCTCCGCCGAAACGGCAGGCAAAATCGGTGGGGCGGATATTTGCCGCCAGAACCCCCGCAAACTCCGAGAGAAGCTGGTCGCCTGCATGATGCCCGAACGTATCGTTTACCGCCTTGAAGTTGTCCAGATCCATGGCAATGAGCGTGCAGACCTGCCCGGTGCGTCTCGTCCTTGCCGTTTCAATTTCAAGCTGCAGGTAAAAAAACGCTTGTTGTACAAACCGGTAAGCTCATCGGTGAGAAGGAGGGATTTCATCCGTTCGTTTTCCTTCTCCAGCGCCTCTATTTTCTTCAACAGCGTTTCGGTAGGGGCTTCATCCCCATTTTTCGACGGGAGCGCCTGCATGTTTCCTTCTAACTGGGTTTCTTTCATCATAACCGTCATTGAGAACGCCGGGCGCCTTTTGTAAACAGTTTAGTGGTTCTGGCCATGGTTTTTTACCCTGTTTTATTTATTGTCCATATAACCGAATTCCCGAAGCATCCTGGGATCGCTGGTCCAATCTCTGGAAACGCGGACAAAAAGCTCCAGAAAAATCCGGGAGGCAAAGAAACGTTCCATCTCCAGCCGCGCCCTGGTTCCCAGCTCCTTGAGCATAGTCCCTTTTTTCCCGATGATGATCCCCTTTTGCGAATCTTTCTCAACGTTTATCGTCGCCTTGATATGAATGAGATTTTTCGTCTCGTCTTCCTTGAAAGAATCGACAGTCACGGCGGCGACGTACGGGATTTCCTGATGGAGGCAAAGCGTGATCTTTTTCCGGATGATCTCGGCGGCGATAAACCGTTCAGAGCGGTCGGTCATCATCTCCTCCGGGAAGTATTGCGGTCCTTCGGGGAGGAGCTTCCATATCTCCTCCGAAAGATGATCGATGCCTGCATTTTTCAAAGCGGACAGGGGAATGATCTCCCTGAAGGGATAAATCTCCTTCACAGAGTCAATGAGGGGGAGAATCAGGCTTTTTCCCACGGTATCGATCTTGTTGATAACCAGGATTACCGGGGCGGGCGAGCCTGTCAGCGACTCAATCACGAAGCGGTCGTCGCTGCGAAGGGCCTCTCCCGCTTCGACTACGAGAAGAAGCACATCCACATCCCCGATTGTTCCGGTTGCTGTTTCCACCAGGGCCTTTCCGAGGGGTGTTTTGGCCTTGTGAATGCCCGGCGTGTCTAAAAATATCAGTTGACCGGGGGTCGGCTCGCCGAGATTTTTGATTCCCATGATCCGGTTTCGCGTTGTCTGGGGTTTGCGGGTGGCTATTGCTATCCGCTCCCCGACAAGTCCGTTCAGAAGCGTCGATTTCCCGACGTTGGGTCTGCCGATGATGCCTGTGAAACCCGATTTGAACAAAGGATGTCTCCCTTTCTTGAACTTTTATCCCCGTTATGGGCGGTAGATATCACGCCTGACGTTTTAGTGCAAACATTCTTGCTGGTGTAAAAAATATGCCCGGTAAAGTCGATCGTCCGTCTTCTGCCGTTTTCCTCCATTGCCAGTGTTCCCTTTTTTTGCGACGGATCGGAAATGATTTTAATCTTTTTCAGAGAAAAGATGTCTTTCAGCGCCGTCATGTTTTTACGTTTCATTCCCGTGACACGGGAAACATCGGAGGGGGAAACAAAAAAAATGACTGCTTTTTTTTCGACGACCGCATGGTCAAGGAGTCTTTGCGCCATTTCAAGAAAGATTGCCCCTTCGACCAGCGACCGGAATGCCGGGTGAAACGGCCCGCCAACAACGGCGCCCGGTTCTTCGAGCTCTTTTGTGGTCTGCAATCCGAGTCGAATCACTGCGATGTCTGCCGCGGTGAATTTTTTCAGCGCCTCTTTGGATGCCTCGATCGCCTCTTCAAGACTCAACGGCTTGTATTTTTTGTCTCTTAAATCTCTGGCCAGAACAGTGTCGCGCAGGACAATCGTCGGGTGTATCCGGACCGTGTCCGGGTGAAGGGCGATGGTTTTTTCGATGGTTCGCGTGAAACGCTCCGGAGAGTCCCCGGGAAGCCCGACCATCAGATGAATGCCGGTTGTAAAACCCCTTTCCCGGAGAAGCTTCATCGCCCTGACGCTGTCTTCGGCGGTGTGCCCCCGGTGGGACTCGAGAAGCACCCCGTCGTCAAAGGATTGCGCCCCTATTTCAACAGTGGCGACCCCCGATAGTTTCAGGAAATCGAGATTTGCCGCATCGATCTCGTCCGGGCGTGTTGATATCCTGATACTGTCCACTTCTCCGGACTGCAGGAATGGCGCGGCACAGTCGAGAAGCCTTTTCTGTTCGGAGAGTTCCATTCCGGTGAAGGTGCCCCCGTAGAAGGCGATTTGAACGGTTTCGCCCTCATCGGAGTTCTTCAGGTAGTTTCCGATGGTTTCATTAAAGGCGCAGGCGGTTATCTGCGATGGGTAGTTTCCCGCCGTCAGATTTTCGTTGCAGAAGATGCAGCGGTGGGGGCATCCGCTGTTCATGATAAAGATGGGTATGATCAACCGTTTTTCTCCGTCAGGTTTTCCTGCAGCGCTTCCAGGGCTGCTTTTGCCGCCATTTTTTCCGCGTCTTTCTTGTTTTTCCCGCTTCCTTTGGCGATAAATCTCTCTCCGATAGAGAGCCCAATCTCGAAGCGCTTGTCGTGATCCGGGCCGGATTCCGAAAGCAGATTGTAATGGGGCATTGTTTTAAAAAGAAGCATGCTGAATTCCTGAAGGGATGTTTTGTAATCCTGACACGAAGCGTCCGCGTCTGCCTGCCGGATCAGCGGCTCGAAAATGGATGCTATAGCGGACGATGAGCGTTCAAAACCACCGTCGAGAAACATGGCGGCGATAATGGATTCAAGGGAGTTCGCGAGCAGCGAGGTTTTCATCCTTCCGCCGGAGGCCTCTTCGCCCTTTCCCAGAAGCAGGTATTCTCCGATGGAAAAACGCCTGGATAATTCAGCAAGGGGCTGTTCGTTGACCACGGAGGAACGGAGTTTGGAGAGTCGGCCCTCCGCGTAGTCGGGGAAGATTCGCATCAGCATGTCGCTGATAATCAACTGCAATACGGCGTCTCCAAGAAACTCGAGCCTTTCATTGTCTCCGTAAGCCAGAGTGGGGTTTTCGTTGGCAAAGGAGCGGTGGGTCAGCGCCCTGTCCAGGAGGCGCTTGTCGCTGAATTTCCAACCCAGCCTCTGTTCAAGTCCGCCGATTTTTTGCAGTCGTTTGTCGTCCATCATGCGCCCCCAGAATGTTCAGCCTTCCATCAAGTCCGCAAGCAGCATTTCACCGTCCGCTGTGTCGGCAATGACCTTCACGATGCTGTTGGCAGTTATGCCCTCGCCGCGAACGGCAACCGGTATGTAGTTTTCCGAAAATCCCGTGGCAAATCCGGTTTTTTTGCCTTTTCGTCCCTCGATGAGAATATGGAGAGGTTTCCCGATGAATCTGCACGCAAATGCATGCCGTTTTTTCGCGCCTGCTTCCCTGAGGAGCTGGACGCGCCTTTTCTTTTCGGGTTCAGAAACGGCTCCTTCCATCTTTGCGGCGGACGTTCCCGGCCTGCTCGAAAAGGGGAAGACGTGCAGGTAGGCAAGGGTCAGCTCTTCGATTAGAGCCAGTGTTTCGGCAAACTCAGCCTCCGTTTCTCCGGGAAAGCCGACAATCACATCTATCCCAACGGCAATGCCGGGGATGGAATCGCAGAGTTTCCGGACAAGTTCCCTGAAAAACGCCGTCTGATAATTGCGGCGCATCAGCCCCAAAATTCTGTCGTTGCCGCTTTGCAGCGACAGGTGCAGGTGGGGACAGACAATGGCCGAATCCCCGATCAGCGTGATCATCTCACCAGTCAATTCGTGCGGTTCCAGTGAGCTTATCCGGAGGCGCTCGACAAGGCGTTTTTTTGAAATCTCTTCCACGAGGGCGGTAAGACTGGTCTTTGGGGAGAGGTCGCGCCCCCACAAACCGAGATGGATTCCGGTAAGAACAATTTCACGGTATCCATTGGCCGCAAGCGAGGCTATTCTCGATAGGGTCTCCTCGAGGGGAAGGCTCCGGCTGGAGCCTCTCGTGTAGGGGATGATGCAGTAGCTGCAAAAGGAGTCGCACCCGTCCTGAATCTTCAGAAAGGCCCTGGTGTGCTCCGGGAAAGCCGATGCTCCCAGGGGGGAGATTTTTTTTTCACCGCGGATGTTTCCGGTAATGATTGTTTTCTGGTTTTCTTCCGGCTGGATAATGATGTCGGCAATGAGTTCTTTTTCAGTATTTCCAATTACATGCGTGACTCCGGGAAGGGATGCCAGCTCCTGGGGCGCCCGCTGGGCGTAACAGCCGGTTACGAGGATCCTTGCCCCGGGATTTTTTCTGACGGCCCGGCTGATGAGCTGACGCGACTGGTAATCGGTTTTTGCTGTTACCGTACAGGTATTGATAATGCAGACGTCCGCATTTTCATTGAACGGAACCACTGTAAGCCCCTGAACGGCCAGCTTTTGCGCTATTGCCGCCGATTCACACTGGTTCACCTTGCACCCCAGCGTGGCTATGGATACGGTTGATATTTTTTCGCCTGATTCCCGATCTGTCTGTGATGCCAAAACGACGTTTCCTTTTTTATCGGTTCTCTAACCGCCAGGGGGAGCATTGTCAAGCGAAACTAGTTTTGTAAAAATTAACGGTTGTTTTGTGGATTTTCCCGGTTGTTTGCGGTAGAGTGCCGCCCATCAGCCGGGTGGATTGTTCCGCTTGCCCGGCCATGGCGATCAGACGTACGATGCATGTCTATGAACCCAAACCATTATCAGGAGTTGGCGCTATGGAAAGAATATTCGGCATTGTCTCGGAAAACCAGATTCTTGCGATTGCGATCGGGTTTGTTTTTTTGCTTGCAATCTATTTTCTTTTTAAAACCATGCTGAAAATCGCCCTTCTGGGGCTCGTCATCGTGATTGCCATCGGCGGCTATTATTACTTCCAGCGCCCCGGGGCGCGTCCTTCCAGCGTAAGCGAGGCGGTAAGCAAGGCAAAAACCGATTCCGCCGCTGCGGTCGAAAAAGGGCGTCAAGTCGTAAAAAAAGGAAAAGAACTGGCCGCCGAGGGTCGAAACGCGTACGAAAAGGGAAAAAAGGTGATGGAGGACGGCCAAAGGGCCGTTGATAAAGGCAAGAACATTTTCGAACGGGGAGAAGATATACTGGCGAAGATACTTCTTTTCTTCGAATCGAAGGACGAAAACGGGGCTGAACGCAAGCCATGAGACTCAGGCAGACGGCGCCCCGGGTGTCAGAGAAGATCAACCTCCATCGCGCGTACGGGACAAGCCGATACGCAAACCGCGCACCCGTTGCAGAGCTCCGGGTCAAAGACAACGCGCCATGATTCACGGTCCAGACTCAGGGCGCCGGTTGGACAGACGCCGGTGCAGGCACCGCAGTGAATGCATTTTTCGGTATTCTGACTGACGCTCTTTGAGAGGGGTTCCACCCCGAGCCCCAGGGATTTCAGGTAGCGGATGCCGTCGTCGAAGTTTTCCCTGTTGCCGCTTAAATCCAGAACGAGGATCCCCTCCCGGCGGGGGAATATCCTGGCCTTGAGAATATTCAGCATAAGGTCGTAACGTTTCACCAGTTCATAGATGATCGGTTTTTCAGAGGATTCTGCCGGATAATGGATAACTACCTTTTTTGAGTACATTCTTCAGCTCCTTCAAGCGGCAAGCAGGCTGTCCCAGTCGATTTGGGTAAACGTCGTCAGAAGACTGTGATCATCCTTGACCAGACGATAATCGAGGTTTTTAAAGAGATTTGCCGCGACCTCGAGGGTAGGATCCGGCAGGACGACGGTGTCGTCACTCCCCTGGTAGAGGGTGACGGGAAGAGTGAGCGGTTCTCCGCAGATGCTGCCGAAGTCCGTATAGGCAAGGGCCGGGGCGAGCAGTATGACGCTGTGGATGCGGTTTCGGTTTTTGCAGGCGAAAATTGCCGCCATGAGGCCGCCGAAGCTTGAACCGACAAGAATGAGATGATTCCTGCCCTCAAGATCTTTCGAGAGTTTTTCCATTCTTTTGTCAAGAGTTCCTTCGTAGTCCCCGATGATCATTCCCGGGTATCTTTCCCGGAAAAAGGTCCCCTTGGTTCCCGTGCTGCTGCCTTCGAGTCCGTGAATGAATACGCGTACGATATTGTTCATTTGTGCAAATCCGCCTTGTCGATTTTATCCTGCGCGTGATGACCCAATATCCCACGCGAGGGGTTGCTTTCCATATCCCGGTATGTTAGGAATTTGCAAGCAAAATGAAAGAGGCGGCAGCTCCTTTGGGGGTGACCCGCTGATTTCAAATACGAAAAGCAAGCTCGAAAGAAGGAAATAAATGTCAAAAGTTGTTCCATTCAGGGCGGTGAGACCGGCAGGGGAGTTTGTAAGAAAGGTGGCTTCCCTTCCGTACGATGTGATGAGTGTGGCCGAAGCCAAAAGGCGGATAAAAAACAATCCGTACAGCTTCCTGCGTGTGGAAAAACCCGAGTGCGATCTGCCGGGGGATGCCCGCGACTTTGAAGAGCTGGTTCCCCGGCATGCCAGAAAAAATCTGCAAAAAATGATGACAGAGGGAATCCTTTGCCAGGATGCCGAGGCGTCTTTTTATCTTTACCGTCAGCAGAGGGGAAGCCACATTCAGACGGGGATCGCCGCCTGCGTGAGCGTCGAGGAATACAACACGGGACGGATAAAAACCCACGAGCACACTCTCGAACACAAGGAGCAGGAGAGAACCCTCCATATTGATACGGCGGGCGCGCAAACCGGTCCCGTTTTTCTTACGTACCGGGGGCAGGAAAAGATTGACCGGCTGGTTTTAAAAGGGGCGCAGCAGGAGCCTGAATATGATTTTGTGGCGGAAGACGGTGTTCGCCATACCGTCTGGATGATTGGGAACAGCGCGGACGTAGAAGAAATTCAGCAGGCTTTTCTCTGTGTCGAGGCTCTCTACATAGCCGACGGTCACCACCGTGCCGCCGCCGCCGCCAGGGTTGCCCGGTTGAGAAATGAAAGGGGCGGAAACGCCAGTCACGAGCATGACTTCATGATGGTGGTTCTCTTTCCCTACGACCAGTTGCGGATTCTGGATTACAATCGTGCGGTCAAGGGATTGAACGGTCTTCCCGAAGAAGAGTTTATGAAGAGAATTGCGGAGGTTTTTCTTGTTTCGCCGAACTTTCGGGAAAAATTGCCTGCAAGGGCTCATGAGTTCGGGATGTACCTGCGGGGAGGAAAGTGGTTTCTCTTGAAAGCCCGTGAAGAAGCGCTGCAGGAAAAAGAAATGTTGTCCATGCTCGATGTATCGCTTCTGCAGAACAAATTTCTGGAGCCGGTTCTCGGGATTAAAAACCCCCGTACTGACAGTAGAATTACATTCATTGGAGGCTCAAAGGGCGCCGACGGTCTGGAGGAAATCGTTGACCGGGAGGGCTATACCGTCGCCTTTTCCCTGTTTCCCCCGACAATCGAACAGATGATGGCCATTGCCGATGGCGGGCATGTCATGCCGCCCAAATCAACCTGGTTCGAGCCGAAGTTGCGAAGCGGCCTGTTTGTCCATCTTATCGATTAGCCCGTCATGTCCGAAGAGCCGCTTATTCATGATGATGAAAAGATAGACTATCTTCTTAACAGAAAACTCCGCATCATTCAGCGTCAGAGGGGTTACCGCTTTTCAATCGACGCGCTCCTGCTGGCTTCTTTCGTCACGCTGCAGGACAAAGACAGGGTCATTGAACTGGGAACGGGAAGCGGAATTATCTCCGTCATTCTGGCGCAACATTCGAATCGTGCACGGATTCTTGGTGTTGAAATTCAGGAGGGGCTCTTTTCCATTGCACTGCGCAACATTTCTCTGAACGGCCTGGACGATCGGGTCGAAATCATCCGGGGCGATGTCCGAAAGCCTGCATCCTTCTGCGGGCCTCAATCTTTTTCTTTGGCTGTATTCAACCCCCCCTATCGGCGCATCCACTCGGGAAGGATCAATCCCGATTCGGAAAAGGCCGCCGCCCGTCATGAAATTTTCGGAACGGCGGGAGATTTTGTCGAGGCCGCTGCCTGGGCGCTGCGGGCGGGAGGCCGCATGTCCGCCATTTACCCCTCGACAAGAATGGCAGAGCTGATCTCGAAAATGCGATCGGCCCGGATCGAACCCAAAAAGCTGCGTCCCGTTTATTCGCGACAGGGGACCTCGGCGGTTTTTGTCCTTGTGGAAGGGGTAAAGGAGGGCGGGGAAGAGCTGGAGATTATGCCGCCTCTTGTCATATACGACGCAAGGGGTGAATATACGGACGAGATGCGGGAAATATTCAGACACGTTTCCTCTTCTGAATTTCCCGGCGGCGGATGATTTCCGCGAGCATGACCCTCTGGATTGTCTCTCGGAGGTCTGCATCTTTGATTGCGGCGAGGCTCTCTGCCATCATCCTGCGGTCCCTCTCTTTTAGCTCTCCCGCTGAAAATGGAGGGGTTTTCTTTTCGGCGTCGGGGGTGGATATTTCGGGGATCTCCCCTATGGAGAAGAAAAGACGTCGAAATTCTTCAGCGCCGGAGAGTTCGTTGAGCCGGACGAGGATTTCCTCTTTAAGAAATTGAAGCTGATGAAGCCATGCGGAACTCGAAACGAGTACATGAAGGGAACCCCTCCGGAGGGTTTCTGGAAGGGTGCGGGATGCAATCTGGTCGCCCACGGCGCGATTCCACAGATCGACAATGCGCCGGTCCGTCCTTTTGTGGGGAACATCCAGTTTTTTTAGAATCTTATGAAGAATATTTCCGAGTTGTTCCGGTTTCCCCGGCAAAGTTCTTTTTTTCATGCCGCCCTTTTCTCATGTTTTACGCCCGCCGGTCAAGGAGCGGTCACACGGCGCAGTAATTATTTTGCATTTTTAGAACATTTTTCTTGACCTGCCGGTGGCTGCCGGGTTAGCAGGAACGAAAATGTATCTAAATTTCGAATGACTGTCCTGAAAAAGGAGGTGCGTTTGATGAAAAAATGGGTATTGCTGC
>DYTH01000008.1:17928-34355 GCA_020726025.1 Syntrophus aciditrophicus
TCCAAAGCCATGGCGGAAATGAGGAAGATTGGGCTTGTACTCATCTACGAGATGGATGTGGAAACCGTAAAAAACCAGCCTGAGCGGCTCAAAAAGGCGCAGGATGAGCTTGATAAAGGCCGGAAAATTTTCGAGGCCATTGACCGCTCCAGTGAAGAGGAGCAGTTCTGGAAAGATTTTCTGGCAAAATATGATGCATGGAAACAGGTAAATCAGAATATTGTATCCCTTTTGGGGCAGGGGTACGAAAAACGGGCCGAGGCCCACGCATTGAGCTTTGGAAAATCCAGGGAAAATTACCTTCTCTGCGAAACAACCCTCAACAAATTTATTGCCCTGAAGACAGCGCAGGCCGAACAATTTACCGGAAGAGCCCTGCCGCGGACCGCCCTGTTGAGAAATCTGGCTTTTTTCGGAACGATATTTGGTGTTGCCCTTGCAATACTTTTCGGAATATTTGTCGGTCGCTCGATAACCGTTCCGGTTAAAGGGGCAATCGGGGGGCTATCCGAGGGGGCCGAGCAGGTCTTGTCAGCCTCCAGTCAGGTATCGGCGGCAAGCCAGTCTCTTGCAGAGGGTTCGTCCCAACAGGCGTCGGCGCTTGAGGAGACTTCGGCATCAATCGAGGAAATGGCGTCGATGACATCGCAAAACGCCGAGAATGCCAACAGCGCGAATTCTCTGATGGTTGAGACAAGCAGGATTGTAGGCGAGGCGGAAAAATCGATGCAGGCCCTTACAAAGGCCATGGGAGAGATAACGGCGGGCAGCGAAGACATGACTAAAATAATCAGGACGATCGATGAGATAGCCTTCCAGACGAACCTGCTTGCCTTGAACGCGGTCGTGGAAGCGGCCCGTGCAGGAGAGGCCCGTGCAGGAGAGGCCGGGGCGGGATTTGCGGTTGTGGCGGATGAGGTTAGAAATCTTGCCATGCGCTCGGCGGAGTCGGCGAAAAATACGACCACACTGATCGATGAGTCCATAACAAGGATCAAGAACGGCTTTTAGATAGTCACAAAAACAAACGATGCGTTTGGCAGGGTGACGATAAACGCAAAGAAGGTTGGCGAGATAGTTGGCGAGATTGCTGCGGCCTCCAGTGAACAGGCGCAGAGAATCTCCCGGATGAGCAAGGCGATTGGGGAAATGGACAAAGTTGTGCAGAGTAACGCCGCCAATGCGGAGGAATCTGCTTCAGCAGCCGAAGAGCTTAACGCCCAGGCAATCGGGATGAGGGGATACGTTGACGGCATGGAAATTCTCATCGGCGGGGAAAAGGGGAAGACCATTGCCCGCCGTGGCAATCGCCCGGAGGTGAAAATTACTGGAAATCATCGTCTTACGGCCCCGAGGAAAGTTCCGGCATTACCGGCAGTTTCTCATAAAAGCCAAAAGGCGCCCCCGGCGGGGATAAAAATTAGAAGGCCAAGCGAGGTCATTCCGATGGATGACAAGGATGAGTTCAGGGATTTTTAACGTCATGCCGGAACAATGCAAAGGAAAACATTCAGAGTGACTCTTATGGAGGAAAGGTCGATGGGGTTAGCGGCCATGGTGGAAAGGGTTAAAGCTCGACCGGATTACAACAGGGTGGGGATGATCGTCTGTCACAACGGAGTGGTGCGGGGGTCTTCAAGGGATGGTAAACCAGTTGCCGGTCTTGATGTAGAGGTTGATCGCAGACGTCTGACGGAAATACTCGTTGAAATGAAAAGCCGGAAAGGCATTATCGATGTTCTGGCGGAGGTTTACGAGGGGAGTCTTAACGTAGGGGATGACATCATGAACGTGGTTATTGCCGGCGATATCAGGGACAACACATTTCCCGTTTTGACGGAACTAATAAATGCTATCAAGAGACAGGTTGTTGTGGAAAAAGAAAAGTGAAATCTTTGCAGGATGGCTGCGTGACGGACAGATATCAGAAACAGCGCATGAAAATGGTTGACCTCCAGTTACGGGGGCGGGGCATATCCGATCAGCGGGTGCTTCGGGCGATGGAAAAAATCCCGCGCCATGCCTTTGTCCCGGATGCGCTGCGGGAACAGGCATACAACGACAATCCGCTTCCGATTGAAAGTCAGCAGACCATCTCCCAGCCGTACATTGTCGCGCTGATGTCTTCAGCCCTGGAGCTTACCGGCAAGGAAAGGGTGCTTGAGATCGGAACCGGCTCCGGCTACCAGACGGCGATTCTTGCGGAACTTGCGGAGCGTGTTTTTTCCATCGAACGTATTGCCGCGCTGGCCGCCTCGGCAAGAAGGGTTCTCGACGCCCTTGATTATTACAATATCGCCATAAGGGTCGGTGACGGCACTCTTGGCTGGCGTGAAGAGGCCCCTTTTTCCGGAATTATGGTGACTGCCGGCGCCCCCGGGGCGCCCAGGTTTCTGCTGGAGCAGCTTGTCGTCGGCGGACGTCTTGTGATCCCGGTGGGAAGCCACAGCTCGCAAATCTTGCTTAGACTGACGCGATTGTCCGATGATCCGGCGGATATAAAGACAGAAGAGTTCTGCGGTTGCCGCTTTGTGGACCTGATCGGGGAACAGGGATGGAAAAACGGATAAAAAGAATGTACCGGGCACTCCGGCGCGGGCTTTTTTATTGCTTCCTGCTTGCGTTGATTCTCTCCTGTTCGGGCTTTCCATTGAATGAGAGTCGCCCCAGCGGGGTTTATCACCGCGTGAAAAGAGGCGAGACCCTTTCCGCTATTGCCAGAGCCTATCGTACGGATATTCAGGGCCTTGCGGAGGCCAACAATATTACAGATCCCTCGCGCATCGAAACCAACAGCGTGATCTTCATCCCCAATGCCCGCGCCGTTATTGATGAAATAGGAAATGGCGCCAGATCTCCGGAAAAGGCAACGAAAGTTACTCCGGATCATTCCGTCGGCAGAAGCCAGACTGTGAAAGAAAATACGTCCAATCAACCGCAGCCGGATATAAAAGTCAAAGCTGAAAGTCAAAGCGTAAAGACGCCGGTTGCCGGGCCTGAACTGCGGGAGGAAACCATACACCCGTCGTCCAGGGCGAAAAAGGAAATTCCCGCCGTCAGGGATTCAACGATTACGGCGGAAAACGGCAGCAAACCAAAAACTCCAAAAGAAACGGATGGTAAGGAAAAACAGGACCAGGTGCGCTTCGCCAGGAATATCTTTATCTGGCCGCTGAAGGGGAAGGTCGTCTCTTTCTTCGGAATGCAGCCGGGCGGGATGTTTTTCAACGGCATCCGAATTGCGGCGTCTGCAGATTCACCGGTAATCGCCGCTGCGGATGGCGCCGTTATCCATTCGGAATTTTTGAAGTATTACGGTGAGACGATCATTATACAGCATAAGGACGACTATGCCACTGTCTATGCCGACCTTGGAGTCCGTGCGGTAAGCCTGAAGGCGCGCGTCCGTAAGGGGGACCGCATTGGTTTTACCGCCGGTGAGGCCGCAGAAGACAAGGCGTTTTTTTATTTTGAAATAAGACATAAAAACAAGGCCAGAAACCCTCTCTTTTTTCTTCCCTGATCGTGATTCAACAGTAAAAAACTCAAGTTCCGCGTGTCAATTTGCCATTTTTGCCGACGGATATGTTTCGTACGTTCCATGAAGTCTGCGAATCAGATTGACTATTCATCAAAAATCTGCTAAGCTGCGCACCTGAAACTAAACACTGTGGGTGTCAAAATGTTTAAGATTGGCGATTTGGCTGTATATCCCGCGCAGGGAGTGGGCATCATCGAAGCAATTGAAAGCAGGGAGATTGGAGGAGGGAAACAGAAATTTTATGTGATGAAGATCATGAGCAACGGCATGAAAATCATGATCCCGCTTGATGGCGTCAAATCGGCCGGTCTGCGCGAGGTGATCCATGAGAAGGAGATACCCAGGATCTACGAGATTCTCAAAAACCGGGAAATCACCATTGACAAACAGACGTGGAACAAAAGATACCGGGAGTATCTGGAAAAAATCAAGACCGGATCGGTCTTTGAAATAGCGCGAGTTCTGCGCGATCTTTGCGTCCTTAAGATCGACAAGAACCTGTCCTTCGGCGAGAGGAAGATGATGGATACCGCGAAGGGTCTGCTGGTAAAAGAGATTTCCATTGCGGCAAACGCCGAAGAGGCAAAGATCGAAGAGGATATCAACACAATCTTCACAGTGCAGTGAAATTTCGTTCACACAGGCGTTTTTTTACTGAATTTTCCGCTTGCATATTCTCCATTTCACATTCAAAGGAGGTGAGTTCAACTGATTGTTAAATCCATACTGGTTGTTTTGTGTTCTCTGAGCGGCTATTTCATTGCCTATCACAGCTTCTACGACTGGTGGAAATGGGTTGTGGGTGTTGTTTTCGGCGCGCTCATTTCGATGATGGTCATTCAGATCGAGAAGGTTGCCCGCCGGGTTTCGCTCAGGGTTATCCTGGGCGGTGTTGTCGGGATGCTGATCGGTCTTTTGATTGCCTTTTTACTTGCCTATGGTCTGAATTTCGTCAGCAATATCATGGAGAACCGCCAGGTTGTTCCCTGGATTTATACGCTTCTTACCGGCGCGATGGGTTATATGGGGATTGTCCTCGGCTCGCAGAAGGTCGAAGAGATCAGCATGTTCGGCTGGGGTCCTGCCAAGGAACTCAGTGACTACAGGATACTTGACACAAGCGTCATTATTGACGGCAGGATTGCCGACATAGCCGATACCGGATTTTTGGAGGGGAACCTGATCGTTCCCCGTTTTGTTCTCGATGAGCTTCAGTATATTGCCGATTCCGCCGATTCCCTGAAAAGGGCGCGCGGGCGCCGCGGCCTGGACATCCTGAACCGGATGCAGCGCAGCAGCGGTATTTTTATCGATGTTGTCGATCATGATTTTCCGAAGATCAAAGGCGTTGATTCTAAACTTGTCGCCCTGGCCAAAAAGACCAACGGCAAGATCATGACCAATGATTTCAATCTCAATAAGGTGGCCGAGCTTCAGGGGATCAAAATTTTAAACGTCAACGATCTGTCCAATGCCCTCAAACCGGTGGTTCTGCCCGGCGAGCTGATGACGGTCAAAATAATCAAGGACGGCAAGGAGCCCGGCCAGGGGGTTGCGTACCTGGAAGACGGAACCATGATCATCGTCGATAACGCGCAGCGCTACATGGGTGAAAACGTCGAAGCGATGGTGACCAGTGTGTTGCAGACAACCGCCGGACGGATGATCTTTTCCGAAATGAAGTCGGTCGGAAACGATAAAAAATCTTAGAATCAAAATGCCGCCTGAAAACCCACCCGGAAACATAACCTGAAATTTATGAACATTAAACTTCGTTTTCAGGGATGGTCTTCGAGGGGCATGAGTGATTATTTGAGATTTGCGTTTGATTTTTCAGGTCAGCGGAATGAAAACGAAGTTTAATGTTCATAAAACAGTCGCGATTATCCCGGCCGGGGGATCGGGACGACGCATGGGCGGAAATACGCCCAAGCAGTACCTGCTTCTTGATGGAGTTCCCCTTCTTGTCCATACCCTGCGAATATTTCATCATGCGCCATCTGTTGATTCAGTCATACTGGTCGTTCCTGAAGAGGACATAACGGAAGTAAGGAATCAAATCGTTGAAAAATATTTTTTTACCAAAGTGAAAGATGTTGTCTCCGGAGGCCGGGAAAGACAGGATTCAGTTGGAAACGCCCTGAAGCGGATTGACGACAGCGACGAAATAGTTGTAATTCATGACGGCGTCCGTCCGCTTGTTTCCGTAAAGGTGATTGAAACGGCGATTGCAAGGGCAAAGGAGGTCGGCGCCGTCGCTGTCGGCGTCCGTGTAAGGGATACCGTGAAGTCCCTTAATGAAGACGGAAAGGTCAAAAAAACCGTTGCTCGGGAAGGTCTGTGGCTGACGCAGACCCCTCAGGTTTTCAAAAGAGACGTGATCCTTGACGCGTATCGCCGGGCCCGCGAAGAGGGATTTTACGGCACGGATGACGCGTCGCTTGTCGAGAGAGCGGGAATTCCCGTATGGATGGTTCCCGGCGCCATGGAAAACATAAAGGTTACGACGAGGGACGATTTAAGCTTCTGCGAAATGATTCTGAAGCAATGGCAGTTGGAAGGGTAAGTTTTCAGGGAAAGATGGCCGCTTCAATGAAAACAGGGTTCGGTTTTGACAGCCACCGTCTCGTGGCGGGAAGAAGGCTTGTTCTGGGAGGGGTGGATATCCCGCATGAAAAGGGGCTCCTTGGCCACTCCGATGCCGATGTCCTGGTTCATGCCGTTTGCGACGCGATGATCGGGGCTTTGGGCGCGGGCGACATCGGTCGGCTTTTTCCTGACAGCGATCCGGCTTACAAGGATATTTCCAGCATGGTTCTGCTGAAAAGTGTGGGGCTCCTCGCCGCTCGCGGCGGTTATCGCATCAGCAATATTGACGCAACCATTGTTCTGGAAAAACCAAGGCTTGCGGCGTACCTTCCTGCCATGGGCAAAAATATTGCCGATGTTTTGGCCATGGGAGCGGATGAGGTCAATATCAAGGCTAAAACGAATGAGGGAATGGGAATGATAGGCTCTGGAGAGGGGGCGGCCGCATTTGCCGTTGTCCTGATGGAAAAATCCGCCATTCAGATTGAAAAACGCTGAACGCGAGCCGCCATCATGTGATGAAAAACAGAATATAACAGAAGGAGGCATCATGAAATTCATAGACGAATTAGATATTCGTGAAAAAAAGGTTTTTTTCCGGTTCGATTTCAACGTTCCGCTGGACAGTTCACAGAACATAACCGACGACATCCGCATCAGGGAGGCTCTTCCCTCGATAAATTACGCGCTTGATGAGAAGGCGAAAATAATCCTTGCCTCGCATCTCGGACGTCCCAAAGGCAAGGCGGTTCCGGAGATGAGCCTGGCGCCGGTGGCAAAGAGACTCTCCCGTCTGCTGGACAAGGAGGTGATGTTTGCCCCGGACTGCATCGGAGAAGAGGTTCGCCAGATGGTGGACTCCCTGAAGCCAGGCGATGTGCTTCTCCTCGAAAATCTCCGGTTCCATAAAGAGGAGGAGAAAAATGATGAAGGCTTCGCCTCCGAACTGGGAAGCTTCTCGGATGTTTATATAGACGATGCCTTCGGAAACGCCCACCGGTCCCATGCCTCGAACGTCGGCATAACGAAGTATGTTCCTGTCTGCGGCGCCGGCTTCCTGATTAAAAAAGAGCTGAAATACTTCGGCGCGGCTCTGGAAAAACCGGCCCGGCCGTTTGTGGCGATTGTGGGCGGATCGAAGGTATCCGGAAAGCTGGAGGCAGTGGCCAATTTGATTCGCAAGGTGGACAAAATCATTCTTGGCGGGGGGATGGCGTTTACATTTCTCAAGGCGCTTGGCTACAGCATCGGTAAATCGGTCGTCGAAGACGATCTGACCGGCCGGGCGGCCGAGGTGATGAAGGCGGTGAAGGAACTCGGTGTGAAGCTCTATCTGCCGGTTGACTGCGTGGTGGCGGAAAGCAGGGAGCCGGGCGCCCAGACAAAAATTGTTCCCGTTCAGGAAATTCCTCCGGGATGGACGGGACTCGATATCGGCCCGGCCACGACGGCCCTTTTTGCCGAGGCACTGGAAAACGCCCGGACAATACTCTGGAACGGGCCGATGGGGGTTTTCGAAGAGCCGGCCTTCAGCCATGGAACGATGGCGATGGCCAGAACGCTGGCGAACTCCCCGGCAATAACCATTGTGGGCGGCGGGGATACGGATGTGGCCGTTCATCAGGCGGGGGAAAGCGATAAGATAACCTACATATCAACCGGTGGCGGCGCCTCGCTGGAGCTGCTGGAGGGAAAGGTTCTGCCCGGCGTTGCCGCCCTGGAGCGTAAAATCGAAGGGGAATAGAGGCCGGCTCGGGAAAGAGCAAACTTTTTGAATACACCTGACACACAAGCGGCAAGAAACATCCGGCTGGAAATCGAATATGACGGCACTGCGTATTGCGGTTGGCAGTGGCAGAAAAACGGGCTGTCCATTCAACAGGTCATGGAAGAGGCCATCGGTCGGATTACCGGGGAAAAAGTCAGGATAAGCGGCTCCGGCCGGACGGACAGCGGGGTGCACGCCCTCTGCCAGGTGGCGAATTTCCATACGGATTCGGTTCTTCCTGAAAGAAGCCTGCTCCTCGGCCTCAACAGCCTGCTGCCGCCGGATATAGCCGTCCGCTCGCTTCAGGAGGTGGATCACGATTTCCACGCCCGCTTTTCCGTGAAAAGCAAGGTCTATGAGTATCGGATATGCAACCGACCGGTCCGACCGGTCAGAGAAAGACTCTACACATGGTTTATCTGGCGGCCTCTTGATCTCGAGAAAATGCGGGAGGCGTTGACGGTTTTTCGCGGGCGGCACGATTTCACTTCGTTTTGCTCGATTCATACTGACAGCGAAGATCATGTCCGGACAATCCTGGCCGCGGCGGTCGATCAAACCGCCGACGGGATGCTAACGGTGACGATCGAGGCGGACGGTTTTCTGCGGTACATGGTGAGGACAATCGTTGGAACCCTTGCATACGCAGGGCTTGGAAAATGCACGCGGGCTGATGTGGCAGCCATTCTCGAATCCCGTGACCGGCGCAACGCGAAATTGACGGCCCCTCCACAGGGGCTTTTTCTCAAACAGGTGAACTATTGAAGATACTCATTCTTGGCGCAAAAGGGATGCTGGGGTGCGAGCTGCGCCGGAATCTCGAAGCAATGCATGACGTAACAGCGCTTGATTCCTCATCCTGCGACATAACCTCCCGGGACGCGTGCGACCGGGCGATCGCAGAGTTTTCCCCGGATGTTGTCGTAAACGCCGCCGCATACACGAATGTTGACGGCTGCGAGACGGACCAAAAGCGCTGCTTTCGGGTCAATGCCGAAGGGGTGAAAAACATCGCGCAGGCCTGCCGGGGCAGGGAGGCGCTCATCGTCCATTTCAGCACAGACTACGTTTTTGACGGAACCGCCGGTGTCCCGTACCGTGAAGAGGATGCCACAAACCCGATCAACGCCTATGGCGCCTCCAAGCTTCAGGGGGAACGGTTTCTTGAGGAATATGCCGATCGCTGGCTACTCATCAGAACCTCCTGGCTCTACGGGGCTCACGGAAAAAACTTTGTCGCGGCCATTCTCACCAGGGCGGCGACGACCGATCATCTTGATGTGGTAAACGATCAGGTCGGCTCTCCCACCTTTGCCGGCGATCTCGCATGGGCCGCGGGAATTTTGATCGGGCAGAAAAAGACGGGCGTCTATCATCTGACCAACGGCGGCCGGTGCAGCTGGCACGAATTTGCCTGCAAAATCATGGAATATGCCGGAAAAGAAGAATTTCCGGTCAAGCCGATCCAGTCGGGCGAACTCAAAAGGGCCGCCGCCCGTCCCGCATGGAGCGTCCTTTCCACCGACAAGTTCAGTAGGGACACCGGAAGAATAATGAGACACTGGGAGGCAGCGCTTAAGGATTATCTCAGTCAGACGGGATTTGCCGTTTAGAGTATCCGCCTCCATCAGACGTGGGGGCGGTGAAAAAGAGACGGCCATGGGTTGGGGGTTTATGATGATTTACGAGGTTCCCGGCGGGGGATTTGTGCGCTCCTGGATCATTTCGGCCGACGAAGGCCTTATCGTTGTCGATCCCGGAAGCATCGGAACGGCCGATTCCGCCAGGGAGTTCATCCGCGGCAGGACGGGCTGGAAGATGAGCCAGGTCAGGGCGATTGCCGTTACCCATTTTCATGTCGATCACATCGGGGGGATAGCGCGTCTGCTGCGGGCCTGTCCTGACGACACGGTCGTCTATTTTCACGCCCGCGTCAGGGACTACCTGACCGGTAAAAAAGAGATTCCCGCCCTCCATAACTGGAAGACGCAATTCTGGCCCATCGCCATTAAAGGCATAAAAAATGTTCACAGTTTTAACCACCTGCTGATAGAAAGCATGGCCGGCATCCCGCTTCGGGGTTTTGGCAGCCGCTTTCTTCCGCCGATTCCCATGGAAAAGATCAGATGGCTCTGTGTCGGCGGCGAGGGGCGCTGTGATCTGGCTTTCGGCGGATGGGAGGCCATGGAAACGCCGGGGCACACCGCCGACTCGATCTCCTTTTACAACGCCAAAGAGCGCGCGCTGATCTGCGGCGATCTGATCCTGAACCTCGACGACGACGGCGGCCATCTCAACGCCTTCTGCGAAGACAGAAAGCGGATCGAAGAAACATTCCGTTTTCTTTCGTCGGCCATTGCGCCCAGAGCGATCTATCCCGCCCACGGCGCGACCATTCGACACCCGGAAAACGCCCTCCTTGCGGTGAAAACAGCCTGAATCTTATCGGGAGGCGTCAATAGATAAAAACCATGAAAAGTCGGGATATTGCATGAAAAAAAACAGAAGAATCAAAAAGCAGGACGTGTTCAGGAGGGGAAAAAAAGCGGGGTTGCCGCCCGGAACGCCTGTTTTTGTGGGAGAGAAAAAACAAGAGGTGATCGGAATAAGCATCATGAACTACTCAACTGAAGAGATTGAGGAAATTCAAAATGCGACCTTTGACGATTGTCTGATCGCGCACGACAGTTCCAATATCGTCTGGATTAATGTTGACGGCATCCACGACGTCAACGCGACGCAGGCGCTGGCAAAGCTGTTCGGCCTCCATCCGCTGACCACGGAAGACATCTCGAACTCCAATCAGCGTCCCAAGGCGGAGGAATTTGACGATTACCTTTTTTGGGCGCTTAAGATGCTGACCTACAGTGGAGAGTCAAATACAATAGAGGATGAAAATGTCAGCATCATTTTAACCAGAAATCATGTTATTACCTTTCAGGAACGCCAGAGCGACCTGCTTAATCCGATCCGGGAGCGGATTCGTTTGAGCAAGGGGAAGATACGCGGTAAAGGGGCGGATTATCTGGCCTATGCGATTATGGATGGAGTAGTGGATGGGTATTTTGTTGCCCTCGAACAATTTGGCGACTATATCGAACAACTCGATGACGAGATTCTCACGGCGCCCGCCAAGACCCACATGCAGGAGCTTCATCGGCTCAAACGAGAAATTGTGTTTCTGCGAAAGGCCGTCTGGCCGCTCAGGGAAGAGGTTTCCGCCATTGAAAAAAGCTCGTCCCGCCTGATTGACGCCGCCATCAGACCGTTTCTCCGCGATCTCTACGATCACACGATTCAGATCATAGACATTGTGGAGACCTATAGGGACATCATCGGAGGCATGCACGACACGTTTTTGTCAGGCATGGGAAATCGGATGAACCAGATCATGAAGGTGCTCACCATCATCGGGACCATCTTTATCCCTCTGACCTTCATTGTCGGTGTTTATGGAATGAATTTTGATAACATGCCGGAATTGAAGTGGAAGTGGGGATATTTCGGACTTTGGGGGATCATGGCGGCACTCGGCCTCGCGATGTTGGCAATATTCAAAAAACGAAAATGGTTGTCATGATGAAGACAGCCCGAACGGACGGTCGAAACCTGATCAGTCATCATCTACGATAGAAAGGACGGAAAGAACTTGTCCGGAAAAATAAGGATACTGCCCGAGACGCTGACGCACCGGATTGCCGCGGGCGAGGTGATTGAGAGGCCGGCCTCGATCGTCAAGGAACTCGTCGAAAACGCGCTTGACGCGGGGGCGACGGAGCTTTTCGTCGAGCTGGAAAAGGGGGGGACGCAGTCGATCCGCGTGACGGATAACGGCGAGGGGATGGCGCCGGAGGATGTGCCGCTGGCCTTTTCGCGGCATGCCACGAGCAAGATCACGGAATTTGACGACCTCTACAGCGTCCGGTCGTTTGGCTTCCGGGGCGAGGCGCTTCCGAGCATCGCCTCGATTGCCCGGGTGGAGATCAACACCCGCCCGGCGGAGAAGCCCTTCGGGACACGCCTGGTGATCGACGCGGGCGAGCTTAAAGAGCAGACGGAGGCGGGCTGTCCTGTCGGTACGTCCATTGTTGTCTCCGGCATTTTCGCGCCGGTTCCCGTCCGGCGGAAATTTCTCAAGGGCGACATGACGGAGCAGGGCTACTGCCTCGACTGGATTACCCGTCTGGCTCTTGCCCGTCCGGACATCCGCATCCGGGTTGCGACGAACGGGAAGACGACGCTCACCATCCCCGCCGCCCGCGATCTTTCCGAGCGGATCGCGCTGACGATGGGGAGCGATTTCAGGGGGCAGCTTGTCGAGGCGTCAGCCGAGAAAAACGGCGCGTCCGTTTACGGTTTTGTTTCCCTTCCGGAATTTACCCGCTCGAACGGAACGCAGATGTACATTTTCGTCAATGGCCGCTTTGTCAAGGATGCCTTTTTGAACCACGCGGTGATGACCGCCTACCGTCGCATCATCGAGCCGCGCCGCTACCCGATGGCGGTGATTTTCATCGATGTCCCGGCAGGCGAGGCGGATGTGAACGTCCACCCGACCAAGATGGAGGTGCGCTTCCGGAACCCCCGCGAGATGTACGGCCTGATTGTCGAGACGCTGAACGGGGTCATCGGGGTCGGTTTCGCTGAAGGGCCGTCTAAAACGGCGGCGTACAGCCGACCTGTGGAATCTGCCAGTGAATCCTACGCCGTGCGCGTCGAGGAGGCGCTGAAGCGCTACCACATCGCATCGGGTCCGCAGAAGCTCTATTTTGATTCTTCCCCTCAGGCGGGCGGCGCTCTTCCGGGAGGGCGAGCTGTGATGCCGGCAAGCGAAAATGTGCATGCATTTTCGGACTCTGCGCCAGGCATCCGGTCTGATTCGGTCCGGAAGGGGGCTCCCGATTTTCCGGCGGAGAGTGATTCCGTAGAGGCGGCAGGCGAAGTCCCAGCCGAGGGTTATTTTTCCTGCCTTGTCTATCTGGGACAGGTCGAGGGGACCTATCTGCTTTTCGCAGGCGACGAGGGACTGGTCATCATCGACCAGCATGCCGCCCATGAGCGGGTCCTCTTCGAGACGATGCGCAGGCAGGCCGAAGCAAAGCAGGGACCGGGCGAGGGGCAGAGGCTTCTGCTTCCCGAGGTGATGAGCCTTCCGCCGAAAGAGCTTTCGTTCCTTCTTCAGTCCGTTCCCACTCTTGCCGATCTTGGGATGGAGATTGAACCTTTCGGGGGTGACGCGATTATCGTCAAGACCGTCCCGGCTTTTTTTGCCGATGCCGATGTACGGGGACTGATCACCGATATGCTGGCCGAATGCGGCGGCATCGATAAGAATATCCCACTTCTTGAGAGACGCGATAAAATCTTCGCCTCCCTTTCCTGCCGGGCCGCCGTCAAGGGAAACCAGCGTTTGACCGCAGCCGAGGTGGAGAGTCTCTGCCGGAAGCTGGATTGTTTTCCGGGGATCGCCACCTGTCCGCACGGTCGCCCGCTGAAGATCGCCTTTTCCCGGTACGCGCTGGAGAAGCTCTTCAAGAGGAGATAACGGAAAAAATGATGATGGGGGAAGCGCCGCGTGAGCGCCTTGTCTGCATTTTCGGCCCGACCGGCGTGGGGAAAAGCGCGTTCGCGCTCAAACTGGCCGAGCATTTCGGCGGAGAAATTGTCGGCGCCGATTCGATGCAGGTCTATCGCCGAATGGACGTCGGCACGGCCAAGCCGACCCGTGAGGAGAGAGGCCGCGTTTTTCACCATCTGATCGATGTTGTCGAGCCGGATCAGCCGTTCGACGTCTCGCGCTATCAGGAGATGGCTGCCGGGGCGGTTACAGCCGTTCTTGAAAAGGGGAAAACGCCGTTTGTTGTCGGCGGCACGGGCCTCTACATCCGGGCGCTCCTGGGGGGGCTGATCGACGGTCCGCCGGCCGACGAGGCGCTGCGAAAGATGCTCAAAGCTCAGCTGGCTGAAAGGGGAAAGGCGTATCTATACGGTATGCTTGCGGAAAAAGACACCCGCGCCGCTGCGGCCATTCACCCCCATGACGGCATCCGGATTGTCCGCGCGCTCGAGGTGCTGGAATTGACCGGGCGGTCGATTGTCGAGTATCAGGAGCGGCACCGTTTTCAAAACTCGCGATGGGACGCGCTCCGCATCGGCCTGCGTCTAAAGAGGGAAGAGCTGTACCGCCGGATCGACGAACGGGTTGACCGGATGATGGAGGCAGGCTTTCTCGCGGAGGTGGAGGGTCTGCTCCATAGCGGCTTCGATCATTCGCTCAAGCCGATGCAGTCCCTGGGATACCGGCATTTGAGCGCCGCAGTCGCAGGAAAAACGCCGCTGGATGAGGCCATTCGGCTGATCAAGCGCGATACCCGCATGTACTCCAAACGGCAGATGACCTGGTTTTCCGCCGATCATCAGGCCGTTTGGCTTGGGCCGAATCATCTCGAAGGGGCAAAGAAGCTCATCGATTCTTTTTTAAGCAAAATGGAAACCTGACAACGATGTCCCTGCAAAGCACGGGCCTCGCAAACACGTCTTGCGTGGTTCAACCGCCTCCAGCCTCCCGGGGATATGCTTGTCCAGGCCGTGGATGGTTTCAGCGCCGGGCGGGTTCCCGGGCCTGCCCTCCGGGAATGCTATCCACCGGGATCCGAGAAAGTTCCTTTATGAAACAGGCGCTATGCAGCAGCCCGTTTTCGTGAAAGACTCTGCGCATGACCTACTCGGTGATGTCGCGAATCGTCTTTGGCGTATCGCGCACATTAAACAGAAAAAGGATCGGGTCTTCGATCCAGTACTGAAAGATCCACTGGACATCGATAACATTGAAGTCTCCCGTCAACATGAGGGATTCGTTTTTAAAAGCCTTGCTGTTGGCCGCATACTGTGTCCGCTGGCCCGACACGGCTTGCCAGCGTCCGGTAGCCGAATTCTTCTTTAAGAACCCTTGCGGTGAGAGCTTTGAATTTCTCCTGAAATCAGCCAAATCGTCATACCGTCGAAAGACGGTATCCAGTCTTTTCAGCATCTTCTGGATTCCGGGTCACGCCCGGAATGACAAAAAGGGTAGATTTTCAAAGGTCTCTACGCAGGGATCATTCCCCTCGCTTATAAATGATCTTCTTCGTTCCGCCGTCGCAGGTTCCTACCACTTTTCCATCCTTGGCGTTTTCGTTGGGAGCGATTTCCAGGCTATAGCTTTTGACGCCGTTCGCCTGAATCTTGGCGTCAATCTCCGATTTGAGCTCGTTGCAATCTTTTTTTGCAAAGGCGGGAGAAGCCGTCATCAATAACACAACAACCATAATCAGTTTTTTCATGTCCAAACCTCCTTGTGGAATGATTATTTGACGATAAGGCTACCACAGTTTCTTTCCCCTGCAAAGCAGGGATCTGGAAAATGCGTCTTTCGCGGTCTTTGCGCGCCCGATAAAAGGCGCGATGAACAACAAATGGCGCCGATGTCAGTCTGATGGACCTTTTTTTTGTGTTTTCATGGTGCGTCAACTCCCATGCCAATCAAAACCCTTTACGGTACTTCGATTTTTACATGACAACTTCGTTAAGGATGTCTAAATAATCGATCAGACACCGTGTGGTAAGGAATTTGGTTCTGACGGTTTCCTTCCCTTTTTCGCCTATCTCCTTTGCCATATCGGGGTTTTTCAGGAGTTCAATGATTTTCTTTGCGAAAACATCCGTTTGGGAAGGCTCAATTAAAAACCCATTGACCCCGTCGGTTATTTGCGTGGGAATGCCTCCTGCATTGGAGGCTACCACAGGCGTCCCTTTCCATAGCGCCTCCGAGACGGTGAGCGCAAATCCTTCCCTTATCGATTTTTGTATGATTACAGCGGCGCTTCGTTGCAAGGCATTTACCAGGATATTGTTCTCTAACGTAATCAGGATAACATCCCCTTTTTTTATCAGCTTCTCTGCCTTCACCAGGATCCTGTCGTAAATGACTTGATATTCTGGGTCGTCCATAGCCATTCCGCCGCAGAGGACCAGCCTGCAATCGATTTCATTTTTGACAAGCATGAAAGCTTCCAGTACCCCTTCTGGGTCTTTCCATATGTCAAATCTTGATATCTGCGCCAATAATGATGAACTCGTCAAAAGTACATTTTCCCCTCCCCTTGCGGGAGGGGATTAAGGGGAGGGGAAAACTACATCCCGAAATACAGTCACTTATCGCCCCCACCCTGACCCTCCCCCGTGAAGGGGGAGGGAATTTCAGACTTTTGACGAGTGCATCAATAATGGCTTATCTGTTTTTATTCCAAATTTATGGAGATATTTGGCAATGTCTTCTTGCGATAATTCCATGTTCTTGGAAGATAAAGGGTCTATTGCCGGGTAAACGATGCGTTGCTCAACCGGCAGATTTTTCATTCGATATTTCTCATTGCTGATGATTGCGAGGTCGTATTTTAAAATATACCCTTTGATGAAATCATACATTTCATTGTTTGATGAACTCGTCAAAAGTCCAAAAACCGTCATTCCGGCGAAAGCCGTAATCCA
>DYTH01000073.1 GCA_020726025.1 Syntrophus aciditrophicus
CCGCTCCATCCGGGTCTGTTGCAGCATGATCTCCGAGATCCAGATCTGGTAAGGGATATAGCCCCGGCGCCAGGGCAGGGGCCGCTGTTCAGCCTGAAACCAGGCGATCAACGTCTGCTGAAAATGGATGAGGGAAAAGGGCATTGCCTGTTCTCTTGAATTGGGAAGGCGACAGTTTTTGAGGTAAATACACATTATATCTATTGAAAAAAAGTGCTGGATTTTTTAATGGTAGTGGTATGGTCGCTGTGACCGTCAGCACGGTGATCTTATCCATAATATAAAAGGATGGTTTTGGGTACCCTGAAACGGTGCGGGGGAAGAAACGTACAGCCAAAAAAGGAGAAATCATGAAAAGTCTTGTTGTCTATTCATCAAAGAGCGGGAATACCAGGAAGCTGGCCGAGGCGGTTTACGAATATCTGGGTGGGGACAAGGAGATCGCCCCCGTGGCCGAGGCCCCGGACCCGGATGGGTACTCGTTTGTGGCCGTTGGTTTCTGGCTCATGGCCGGTCAGCCCGATCCTGAATCCCAGGCCTTTCTGGCCAGGTTGAAAGAGGGCCAGGATGTGTATCTCTTTGCCACCCATGGCGCGGCGGTCGGGTCGGCGCACGCGGAAAACGCGATGAAAAAGGCCCGGGAGATTGCCGCCAGGGCCCATGTGCGGGCCATCTTTTCCTGTCCCGGGGAGGTTGACCCCAAGGTTCTGGAAAAGGCCGCGCAGAAAAGTCCGCAACCCCCGTGGCTGGCCGATGCCCCGGCCGCCAAGGGCCATCCCGATGCCCATGATCTGAAGATGGTGGTTCGCATGCTGGAGGAGCTTGATCTGCCCTGATTTGCTCAGCCCTTAATCCAGGCTTCGTGACAGGCGGGAGGAATGAGCTTCTTCCCGCCTTTTTATTTGTCGGGAAACTGAAAAGGCGGGCGTTTGGTCTTGCGCCGGATCCAGTTCAGCCCATGCTGGATGGCATGGCGGTGGATCAGCATGTTCAACACCTTTTGCCGGCCGGGGACATCAAGCAGGGAGACCCCGATGAGGATGGTCAGCAGCCCCTGGCCGGGAAGAAACAGCATCATGAAACCGGCAAAACAGAGAAAACCCCCCAGGCTGTTTCTGATAATCTTGATCACCAGGGCAATAACGGGATGCCGTTTATGTCTTTGCTCGACAATGGTGGGATGGATGAGAAAATAACCGGCAGAGGCCCTGGAGATCAGGAAGGGAATGAGCAACAGGCTGACCAGGAAGGTGATGGCGGACAGCATGCCCATCCATTCGAGCAGGGTGGTAAAGGGAATCTGTGCAAGCTGGGCTGTCATGACGTGTTTGCGCGAAAGGCGTTTGTCCCGTTTATCGGGGTTGGGTGAAAGATCGGTTTGTCATTTTTCAGTACAGAGGTCTGAGTCCAATGAACACCTGCCGGCCGGTTTCCCCCTGGGGGCTTAACACGGTTTTTTCCTGGAGGGTGATGCGTTCCGAGGCGATTCCCAGGTCGGTGGTGCAGTAATCATAGACCGCCAGAACCCGTTCCTGGGCCAGGTCATGCAGTTTGGTGTCGGTTACGGTGACCGGATCAGGGGCAAGGGGAGCGGGCGGGGCCTCCTGCCTGGGGAGATCCTCTTCGATGATTTTGCCCGGTACCGGGAGTTGGGGAGTCTTGGTCTTCGTCTGTTGTTTTTGCCTCTGTCTTTCCTGCCAATCCCGCAGGCGCTGCTCGTTTTTTTGGGATGTTCGTTTTTTTTCTTTTTCTTCCAGTTCCGTCTGGATGGCGGTCCGGTCGTCGAGCGGGTCGGCCATGCCGGTAAGGGTCAGGCCAAGATGCGGACGGGCAGCCAGCAGGCCGGCAAAACGGCGCAGATTTTTTTGCTCCTCACCATCCCCTTCCCATGTGCTCTTGCCGGCTGGAAACAGGATCCGCCTACGGTCGTCAAGATCGGCAAACTCCGGGCCGGCCAGCAGGAGAGGGGCGATCTCCGCCTTGACCATCAGGGTCTTGAAGGCGGCAATGGTCTGCGTCATCAGGGGCTGGGTAGTGGTTTTGTCCAGGGGCGCCGAAAATTTGATCTGATCCCGGTCGTCGGTCAGCAGGGCCAGGGGCAGGGCGGTGGCCGAGTCCGTGGAGCCGGGGCGCAGGGCGGTGAAGAGAAACCGGGCCTCGCCCTGTTCTTCCCCCTGATCCAGGGCGCGGCTGGACGAGAGAGTCAGGGTTGCGGCCTTGGGGTCGATATCCAGAAGGGGCTTGATCCGGGTGGTAAGGCCGGAGAGCGGCAGGCCGCTCAGCTCCAGTCTGCTGCTGAGGACATTGCCGCTGCCAAGAAAATCGCCGGTGCCGGACAGGGTGAACGGTGCGGTCTCGAAGAGCCCTGCCATTTCAAAGGTGGTTGCCTGAGCCTTGTCGTGCAGATTGTTGATTGTGCCCTTGAGTTGATTGATTGCCGGAGACCATGGGGGACTGAGCCGTTGGTCGATAAGGTTGACGGCGCCGTTGTCAAAGCTGATCTTTTTGATCAGCGGGATGTCGGCGTGGCCATCTCCCGGCTCTTTATCCGGCGGCTGCCGGTCATTGCCCGGCGCCGGGGAAAGCAGACTGCGGAGAAAGGCGGTGATCCGGTGTTCGGGGCGGGCGGCGCCCATATCCTGCTGCCAGGTGAAAAGCGGGGCGTCCAGAATCAGCTCGTCCATACCGATGCGCAGCGGTTTGGCCTTGATGCTGACGTTGTTCAGTACCGCCTTGCCGGCGGTCAGGCCCGAATCCTGGTCGCTGCCGCGAAAGAGAGCGGAACCAAGTTGCAGGGTGCCGGTAAAGCTTGATTCGGGGTAGCGAAACGTCCCCTGACCATCGATGACGGCGCGGCCTTGCTGAAACAGGGGGGCATCCGGGAGCCAGGGGGCGATCTGTTCGGCGTTGATGGCGGTAAGGACAAGGGAGAGTTGACCACGCGGCGGAAAAAGGGTGGCAAGACCCTCCGCCTTGATGGTGCCCGACTGGTGGATTGTGGCCGCAAGGTCGAAGTTCTTATGGGTGTTGGATTTGTTTGCCAGGCTGTCGGCCTTGAAGCGCAGCTCCGTGAGTTGCAGGGGCGGGGCCTTGTCGTTTTGCGGATGCAGGTTGGCGTTTCCGGAAAATTCAAGGCCGTGGACCAGGATTGGCCTTTGACTGTCGCCAAAGCGGACAAGAAGTGGCGGCAGGTGTTGCTGGCGCAGGGTCAGGGTCGCCCCTTCCATGGCGATGGCGCCCAGAACCGGATCGTCTTTCTTGAAACCGCCGCCTTTGGTCTTCACGGTTTTGGCGGTAAGCCAGACCTGTTTACGGTCAAGCAGGGTCAGGTCGTGGATTTCGGCGGCGATATCGGCCAGGGTGGCCAATCCGGCGTTGCGCGCCTTCGGGTCAAAGGTGAGGTGGCCGGAGAGATTCGCCACCCCGGAGGCATCATCGGTCTGGGCCGGATCGATGAACCCGAGGAGGGTGCTGACTGGAAAGGCATGCAGTTGCAGGGGGCCGCCCGGAACTCCGCTGTCGCTAAAGGAGCCTTGCCAGTTGAGTGACGCGTTGGTCTTCTCCTGTCTGCCGCTGACGGTGAAGCTGCCGGCTTCCTTGTCCTGACCCGCCGCCAGTGTGCTAAAATTTTTTACAGCACACTGGATGGATGTCCACGGCGGCGATGCAGGGTTTTGCTGCGGGGAGAAGAGTTGGAGGACGCCATTTTCGACGGTGAGCGTGTCGATGGCCAGGTGATGCGGCGGTTCCGCGGTCTCGCGTGGCGCCGCTGGTTCAGGGAAAAACGGGGCCAGATCCCGTGTGAAGCGGGCCGGGACTGCCGAGAGCCGAGGCTCCACGATATGCAGGTTGTGGAGATGCAGGCCGCCGGCAAGGGGTTGCAGGCTGCCGTTGATTTCCATGGCCGGGGCGTTCATGGTCAGGGTCTGGTCGGTGTTGGCCAGTTCGATGCCGGTGGTTGCCAGTTGAAAGTCAATGGTCAGCCGGCCGCCCTTTTTGTTGTCCGGAATAAACGAGATGTCGAGCTTGCCGTTAGCCGTGCCCTTGCTCAGTATCAGGGGCAGGGATTTGGAAAAATAGGCGAAATAGACCGGCAGGTCAAGGTCGCGGATATTGCAGGCGAGATTGGTTGTCAGTCCACCCTCGTTGGTCATCCCGGGCAGGGCGGTCTCACCGGTAAGCTCCACCGGACTGCCGTTGATGATGGCGGAAAAGTGGGGGCGGAGATACTCCTTGGCGGCAACGGCGGTGTTGGAGAGGCTGGGGAGATCCAGACTGATCTGCTCGATGTGGTGTTTTTTTTCGGCCAGGCGGTCGTCAAAGAGAATTTTGCCGTCACGGATACTGATGTTGTTGAGCGAAAAGAACAGGGGGTCGGCGGCACCGGCGTCCGTTTTGCTGTCCGGGGTCCGGGAAGGCAGGTTGTATGATTTATCGGGGTGGCGGATCAGGGAGATGGTAAGCCCCTGGATCTCCAGATGGTTGCCGGAAAGATTGCCGCCCAGCAGGGCCAATGGGCTCACATCGATGCCGAGCTGGTCAATGGTGAACAGCGGGGGTTCCGGCGTCGATGGGTGGTGGGACTGCTGGTCAACTGGAATACCCGCGCTCGTGATATCATGAAGTTGCAGCCGCATGGTAAAGGGGTTGAATCGGGCCTTGCCGGTGCTCGGCTTGACATTGATCACCTGTTGCAGAGAGGTTGCCAGGTAATCGCTGAGAAGCGAAGGCCCCAGCAGAAAACCGCCGGCTCCGTAGATGAGAAGCAGGCAGATCGGAATGGCGGCCAGGATCAGCCATCTCCGGCTCTTTTTCGCGCCCTGATCCGGCCGGTCAGGTATTGACCGCCGGCCCGGCTTTGGTCTTGCCGGTTTTTTAGGCCGCGGCGCCGGGGCGCCGGGATCAGGTTGAATGGTTATGGCGCCGAAGCGATCATCGGACATGATGGATCAATGTGAGCAAGAGATGCGGAGAAGAGAGGAAAGATGAGACCATTGTGTCGAGCCTTGAATGTGGTTCTTTGTAGTGCCTGGGCCGGAATTCCGGGGACACGATATCGAATTAAAAAGACAATTCGGGTCATGTCCCGGAATTCCTACTGACCACTGACCACTGACCACTGACTACTGACCACTGACTACTATCTACTGACTACTTGGGGCGGGATTCATCCCGCGTGGGACAATTTCATTTTTCCACAAAGTATATATTGAAAGAAGTCAAGACTATACTGTACACTGAAAAATATAACAAGATGGAGGCGAGGCCCCCGAATCCGCCATGAAAACCGGCGCGGTCTGGTGGTGATGATTCGATCCTTTTTTTTGCTGTCTATTTCCTTTCCTTTCGTTCCTGATTCCCGTTTATGCTTGAGATTCTTAAATTACTGCGCTGGCAGGATCTGCTTGATATTCTGGTGGTGGCCTTTATCATCCATCAGCTCATCCTCATTATCAAGGGGACCCGGTCGGTGCAGATGATCCTCGGGCTGGTGGTGCTCAGCGCCGTCTATTTCATGTCCGTGGCCCTGGACATGGCCGCCCTGCAATGGCTGCTGAATACGTTCCTCAGTTCCCTGCTGCTGATCGTGGTGATTGTCTTTCAGAGCGATATCCGCCGGGCCCTGACCCAGGTCGGCAAATCGCCGTTTCAGAAAAGCCAGGATATGGCCGAAAAGGAGCTGAATGAAATCGTCCGGGCGGTCTTTTATCTTTCCAAGCGGCGGATTGGCGCGTTAATTGTCCTTGAGCGGGAATCCGGCCTGCAGGACTTTGTGGAGTCCGGAATCGAGCTCGACGCCACCTTGAGCAAGGAGTTGCTGATTTCCATTTTCATGCCGGTGTCGCCGCTCCATGACGGCGGCGTGATTATCCATAAGGGGCGGATTCAGACCGCGGGCTGTATTTTGCCTCTGACCAAGAATCCCTATGTCAATAAGCGATTCGGCACCCGCCACCGGGCGGCTATTGGTTTGTCCGAGGAGACCGATGCGGTGGTGGTCGTCGTGTCCGAGGAGACGCAGGAGGTTTCGCTGGTGCAGCATGGGGCGCTGACCCTGATGAGTGATGACATGACCCTGACCAAGGGGCTGCATGCGATTTTTGTGACGAAGGAGCCGCAGGGACAGACCTGGAGAAATTGGGTGAGCAGATCATGAACATGTTGAATAAACCTGTACAACTCCCTGATTTTCGGCGGTTGCAGAACATGTGGCCGAAGGACTGGACCCTGCCCTTTATCTCCCTGGCCCTGGCCGTGGCCCTCTGGTATTTTGTCGGCGGTGATGACACCGTGGATAAAAGCGTGATGGTGCCCATAGAGGTTATCAACCTGCCGCGGGATCTGGTTATCTCCAATCAGTTCAAGCAGGAGATTATGGTGACCATCAGCGGGCCGCGAAAACAGGTGCTGGGGATTGATAAAGGCGATATCACCAGGCAGGTTGATCTGGCCCATGCCGTTCCCGGCACTATGGTGATCAATAATGAAAACCATTCGATTTCTGTTCCGCGCGGGGTCAAGGTGCTGCGGGTGCAGCCCGATTCCCTCATCTTCTCGCTGGACAAGCTGATTCAGAAACAGCTTGCGGTCAAGCCGACAACAAAAGGAAAGCCGGCCCCTTATCACGAGTTGCGCGATATCAGGATGAAGCCGGAAGCCATATCCATTACCGGGCCGCAGGCCGTTCTGGCGGAGCTTGATGTCCTGGAAACGGAGGTGATTGATATCAGCGGCTTAACCCAGTCGATGCAGTTGCAGATCCCCTTGAAGTTAAGCCCGGCCCTGCTCGATCTGATTGGTGAAACCTCGGTTACGGCCGATGTGGCCATTGTTGAGGATGCCGTGGAAAAGAGAATTTATGGCGTTCCCATTGAAATGGATATCTATAAGGGAAATCGGCAGATTACCCCGGCCACGGTTACGGTTACTGCGGCGATACCCAGGACACTGGCCAGGGAGAATAAGGATTTGCAATCCCTGTTCCGGGTCACCATTGTCGATGAGAACGAGGCCGGGCAGATGACGGTTCGGGTGCTTCTTCGCGGCAACGGCAAGGAGGATGAAGGGGTCCAGATATTGAAGGTTGAGCCGTTAGTGGTGAAATATACCGAAAAACAACATGGCGAGGAGCAGCCCGCAGAGGTTCCTTCCAAAGAATAGGCTGAAGACGGAAGACCGAGGCTGAAAACCGACTGGCCGAAGGCCCGCAGGTTGTAACCTTCAGCCTGCCAACCCGAGTCATTACAAAAAAGGAAAAAATATGAAACGACTTTTTGGAACTGATGGAATCCGCGGGGTAGCCAATGTCTATCCCATGACCACCGAGATCGCCATGCAGGTTGGCCGGGCCATTGCCTTTCAGGTCAAGGATCGGGCCACCGGGCACCGGATCGTGATCGGCAAGGATACCCGGCTCTCCGGGTACATGATTGAAAACGCCCTGGCTGCCGGCATCTGTTCCATGGGCGTGGACGTTCTCCTGGTGGGCCCCCTGCCCACGCCGGGGATCGCCTTTATCACCACCTCCATGCGGGCCGATGCCGGGGTCGTGATTTCGGCCTCCCATAATCCCTTCCAGGATAACGGGATCAAGATTTTTTCCAGTGATGGCTTTAAGCTCTCCGATGACTATGAGGCCGATATCGAAGAGCTGATCTTCTCGCAAAAGATGGCGGCCCTGCGGCCGGTGGCCGAAGAGGTGGGCCGGGCCCGGCGGATTGAGGACGCCAAGGGACGGTATATCGTTTTTTTGAAAAACACCTTCCCCCAGAAATTCACCCTGGATGACTTCCATATCGTCCTGGACTGCGCCCACGGCGCGACCTATGGCGTGGCCCCCCATGTCTTTGAGGAACTGGGGGCCAAGGTCACCACCTTTGGGGCTAATCCGGATGGCAAAAATATCAATAAAGACTGCGGGGCGCTGCATCCGGAACACATGGCCGAGGTGGTGCGGCAGACCGGCGCCGATATCGGCCTTGCCCTCGATGGTGACGGCGATCGGCTGATTGTGGCCGATGAGAAGGGACGGATCATTGACGGCGATCATGTCATGGCCATCTGCGCCGCCGAGATGATGAAGCAGCGCAAACTCAAGAAAAAGACCCTGGTGGCCACCGTGATGTCGAACATGGGGCTGGAGGTGGCCATGCAGAAGATGGGCGGACGCATGGTGCGCACCAAGGTCGGCGATCGCTATGTGGTTGAGGAGATGCGGAAGAACGGCTACTCACTGGGCGGCGAGCAGTCCGGTCATCTGGTTTTTCTTGATCATATCACCACCGGTGACGGCAATCTCGCGGCCCTGCAACTGCTTGCCATCATGAAGAAGCAGCGTAAACCCCTGTCTGAACTGGCCACGGTCATGGAGAGCTTTCCCCAGGTGCTGAAAAATGTCCGCACTTCATCCCGGATCGATGTGGGTCATATCCCTGATTTTTCGGCGACCGTCCGGGGCATGGAGCAAAAACTGGGGGATACGGGACGGATCCTGGTGCGGGCCTCCGGCACCGAGCCGGTGATCCGGGTCATGGTCGAAGGCCGGGACGAGGCGGTGATCCGGGCCATGGCCGACGAGCTGGCCGCCATGGTGAGTAAGGCCGATCAGGGGTGATATCCCGTGTTGCCTGCTGGTAACTTTTTAGGCAGGAGATGTTTAAGTCTGGTAACCCTTGAATAGCAAGGAGGAAGAAAGCCATGAGTCCTTTACATGCCCGTAAACATCTTGTCAGTGTAGAAGAGTATCTTGCAGGCGAACAACTGTCCGAGGTTCGTCATGAATACATTGATGGCCAGGTCTATGCCATGGTCGGGGCAAGTGACCGTCATGGGCTGATTGTGATGGCGTTGAGTTTGTTGCTTGGTGGACGAGCCCGCGAAAAAAAGTGTCAGTTTTTTATTGCCGACATGAAAGTGCGCCTGAAAATCAGCGGTCAGGACATCTTTTATTACCCCGATCTCCTGCTGTCTTGTGATGCAACAGACCGGGAAACGTATTTTCGCCAGCATCCCTGCCTGATCATCGAAGTGCTGTCCGAGTCCACTGAGCGCATCGACCGCCGGGAGAAGATGTTGGCCTATCAAACCCTGCCAAGCTTGGAGGAGTACGTTCTGGTGGCCCAGGATGAACGGCGGGTGGAGATCTATCGGCGTCGCGACGAGTGGCAGCCGGAGATCGTCAATGAAGGGGTGTTTCATATCGATTGCCTGGATTTAAGCGTCTCCATTGATGATGTCTATCTTGATGTGGGCTGGTAATTTATTCTTGTTGGCCTTTTTCGAAGCGCGGAAGTCTTTTGGGGGTTACATCTGCTCGCTTATCCCAATTCGCAAAAGGGATGGGCGAGCCGTAAGCGGTCACAGTGTACCGGAGATTTTCGCGATCAGGCTGGCTTACGTATGACTTATACGCTGCGCCATCCTGCTCGGAGTCTCCGCTCTGCTCCGCTTACTTGCGAAAATCTCCGGCACCATGCAACCGCTTACAAGACGGGGATAATCCAAGTGGTGTAGCTTTGCCCCCGTGATCAGTTACCACCGACAAATTGCAGCCGACAAAAAGCATCCAGATAGTGGAGACCCTCAAAGAGCCTTTTGACCAGGGTGGTATCCGCATAACCGGACCGCTTGACTATTTTTCCTCCCCGCCTTGGCGGAAGAACATCTGACCCCGATTACCTTGGGTGGTCGGGGGAATAAAGTTCCCCCCTGATTTAAGCTGATCGTGTTCCACACTTACACCGGGGGCAAGATAACCATCTTATTTCATAGCAACTTTTATGAACTGTAGAATGTCGAATGTCGAAGTGAAAACTTTATCGTTCTGCGGTTCCTTGTTCGATATCCGATAGTTTACGATTTTAGATACTTAACAGTCAGTTGGAACCGCATTAAGAAATACCCCCCCCGGTGTTAAGTGCAGAACAAGACCAGAACCTAATGGGAGGAGCATGACGGAAGCAGGTAGTTGTCGCGGTGTTCAAAGCCCCCTCTTGATGTTAAGAGGGGGTTGGGGGAGTTAAGATTACCACCGCAC
>DYTH01000074.1 GCA_020726025.1 Syntrophus aciditrophicus
TTGACGAGTTCATCAAGTTTAATGTACATAATCCAGATTTTGACTTTATGGATCCCCGATAGAAACATTCGGGGATGACAGGCTTTTTTAATGTCCTGTTGATTATGCTGAATAGTTACAAAAAATTATGTAATTCAAACAATTATAGCCACCCCCTGTGTCAAGTGTGTACAAAGACCAGCGTTAAAGGGGGAGGGAATTCAAGCAGCCAGCTTTCCCCCGTTAAAATATTGAGGGAATACAAGGAGTTGGCCATCCACCGTCGTTGAGGGAGGGCCGGTCGGAAAAACAACGTTTTCTTTATGGCGGCGCTATCTTGCCTGCAGGTAGCGGCCGATCGTCATGATCTCCGCCTCTTTGGTTCCTTCGTACAGCTCGAGAATTTTCGCATCCCGGTACCACTTCTGCACGGGGTATTCCTCGATGTAGCCGTAGCCCCCGTGCAGCTCGACGGCGTAATTGGCGCAGAAGACAGCCGTCTGGCCGCCGAAGAATTTCGCCATGGCGGCCAGCATGTAATCGGGGCGGCCCTCGTCAATCAGCCAGGCAGACTTATAGACCAGACCGCGCAGCGCCTCGATGCGGATTGCCATTTCGGTCAGTTTCAACTGCGTCAACTGGTAGGCGCCCAAAGGCGCGCCGAAGGCGGTGCGCTCCTTGACGTATTTGATGCTCGTCTCGAGGCAGGCCTCGGACAATCCCAGCGCCTGGCCTGCCACCATCACGCGGGTGGTGTCGAAGAAGTGCATCAACTGCTTGAATCCGTTACCCTCCCGTCCCACGAGATTGGTCCGGGGAACACGCACATCCTCGAGGGCGATCTCCGCCGTGTCGCTGGCCCGGATACCCATCTTGCCGTGAATCTTGTTGCGCGTCACCCCTTTGGCATCGGCCGGAACGATAATCAGACTGAAACTGTTGTGCTTTTTCTCCTCGGGATTGGTGATGCACTCCGCGACCATGAAATCGCAGACCGTCCCGTTGGTGATGAACATCTTGTTGCCGTTGATCACGTAGTCGTCTCCGTCTTTGACGGCGCGCGTCTTGTACCCGGAAACGTCCGTTCCGGCGTTTGGTTCGGTAAAGGCGCCTGCGCTGACCTTCTCGCCGCTGCAGACAGGCGGAAGATACTGTTTTTTCTGCTCTTCCGATCCGTACTGGTAGATAGCCTCGCAGCCGAAAGAGGCAGCGCTTATGTTCAGGCCGATGCCCATGTCAAACTTTGAAATCTCCTCGGTAATAAGCGCATTGCCCAGAATGCCGACTCCCGCGCCGCCGTACTCTTCCGATATCCAGGCGCCGACCATGCCGTTTTCCGCGGCCTTTTTCCGGATCTCGTGCGTGTATTTTTCCCCCTCGTCGCACTCCTGCGCCGCCGGGCCAATCTCTGTCTGCGCGAAGCGATACGCCATATCCTTCAGCATCTTTTGCTCTTCTGTAAGCTCAAAATCCATGGTGTCAATCCCTCCTTTTTTATACTAAAGTTTATTATTCGAAAAATGCATGCATAAGTGAAATGTTGATGCACTCGTACAAAGCCGTCACCCCGGCAAAAGCCGGGGGTTGGTCTTTTGGGAATGTTCTGGATTCCGGGTCAATTTCGGAATGACGGCGGGGTGTATTTTTCAAAGGGCCCCCCTCTGACATGGAATCAAACCAGACTACCTGGCGGTATAATCATACACGCCCTTGCCGGATTTCCGGCCGAGGCGGCCGGCGCGCACAAGCTTGACCAGAAGCGGCGCGGGGATGTACTTGTCGCCCAGCTCACGGTGCAGGCCTTCCATAACGTGGAGCATCGTGTCGTTTCCAATCAGATCGGAGAGCGCGAGCGGCCCGATCGGCTGGTTGCAGCCGAGAACCATCCCCTTGTCGATATCCTCCGGGCTTGCCAGCCCCTCGCCCAGAACGAAGAACGCCTCGTTGATCATCAGGCAGAGTATCCGGTTGACAACGAAGGCCGGCGCCTCCTTGACGACGATGCACTCCTTGCCGAGCGTCTTCCCCCACTCTTCGGCCATGGCCAGCGTTTCATCGGATGTTTCGTAGCCGCGAATGATTTCGAGGAGCTTCATCACCGGCACCGGATTGAAAAAGTGGGTGCCGATGAAGCGGTCCGGCCGTTTGGTGATCGCCGCCATTTCGGTGATGCTCAATCCGGATGTATTTGTAAAGAAGAGGCATTTATCGGAAACGATCGCTTCCAGCTCTTCATAGACCTTCTTTTTTACCGCCATCACCTCGACGACAACCTCCACGACGACATCCGCGTCGGCCGCCGCCTCTTTCAGATCTAGTACGGGGGTGATTCTTGCGAGAATTTCGTCGGCCTGCGCCTGGGTTTTCTTCCCCTTCTGCACATCGCGGGAGATGTTCTTGCGGATGTTGTTCATCCCGTTGTCGATAAAGCGCTGCTCGATATCCCGCATCCTGACCTGAAAACCCGCCTCCGCGCACACCTGGGCGATCCCGTTGCCCATCAAGCCGGCGCCCAGAACACAAATATTCCTGATCTCCATCTGCTCATTTCCTCCTTGTTTTTTATATGAAAATAGAATTTATCCGCACAATATCAACACGTTGTGTAACCATGTTTTAGGGGCACGGCATGCCGCGTCCCTGCCCCAGGGCGGTCCCATCCAAAATTTTATGAACATGAAACTTCGTTTTCACCATTCGTTGCGCCCGGGTGAGGGCATGGGGGTTTGTATGATTGAATCCGTTCAGACATCGTGATATGCAAGACTTTCGTTAACCGTAATCGGTGTAAACCGGCGGCGGTATAACACAGCATGGAAAGGGACACAACACATTTTGTTGGGATGGCCGAAGGCAGGAAGAAACGCACTATGCGCATCATTATCGATGGCTACAACCTGATTCGGCAGTCAGGATTCCGCCATTACGAGCAAAAAAGCCTTGAAGCGGGGCGTAAGGCGCTCATCCGAAGCCTTGTCGGATACCAGAAGAAACGGGGACACGCCATCACCGTCGTGTTCGACGGCTGGCTCGGCGGCTCGCCGAACGAGGAACGGGACCGCGTAGATGGGGTGGAAATCATCTATTCGCGGCTGGGGGAAAAGGCCGATGAGGTAATCAAGCGACTTTCCGCAAAAAGCGGCGAGGAGTTAACGGTTGTCACCTCCGATCGCGACATTGCCTCCAGCGTAACCCGACGGGGACACAGCGTCATCTCGTCGTCGGCATTCGATAACCTGCTGGAGGCGATGCCGGAATCCGCCAAAACAGAAGCCGGCATGGATGCAGCCCCGGCTTCCGGCAACGGCTGCCGGGACAATCAATGGAGCGCCGAAGACGAAGAGAACGATAATGACGGCAGAAGAGCGAAAAAAAAGGGCCCCTCCCGCAGACCTTCGAAGCAGAAACGGGCAGAGCTTGCCGCGTTCAGGAAACTCTGATGCATGAAACGAGAAAACGCTCCAGTAACAGCGACGGAGGCAGATTGGTTGATTTAAGCTCAACATCGGTCCGGGCAAGCAGTTTCAGGAAGACAACAAGCTCCTGCCTCTGAAAGCGCCGGGCGTTCTTCAGGGCCTGAAACACGACAAACGGGTGCTGGGAAATGATTTCGAGCGGCTCCTCCGATCGCTGCTTCAGAGACGGGTAAACATATTTCTGAAAACGGAAGTAATCCGCCATATTGGCGTCAGAGCCCTTCAGACTTCCTGCATCAAGCAGAAGCCTCGCCTGCAGCAGAAGCCTGATCTCCCGGACAATCATTGCAAAGATCATCAGCGGCGCTTCGCCCTGCTCGAGCAGCTCCCGCAGCGATGTCAGGGCTTTGTTCAGGTTTCTTTGCGACAGCGCCTCCGTCAGGGAAAAAACCACATCTTCCTTTGTCCTTCCTGTCACGGCCTCCACGTCAGCCGCTTCGATCACTTTGTTTTCCCCTGAGTAAATAATAAGCTGTTCGATGGCGCCCAGCGACTCCCGCAGACTGAAGCCGGTTTTCTGCCCCAGCGCCTCCCAGGCGGCCGAAGAAACCTTCTTTCCGCTGCGGGCGAGAAGATTAGCGGCCATTTCCATGACATTCTGTTGTTGCTTGAGTTCTTTTTTGACCTTCTCGAAAACAAGAACTTTTCCGACAGAGGTAATCGTTTTTAAGAGTTTTTTTCTCTTGTCGACTGTCCGGGCGGTTAAGATGAGATGGTTCCCTTCCGGCATCCCGCCGGACAAAACCTGCTCGAGCCTTTGCGTCTCATCGTTTTTTTTGGAAACAGGCGGGGTTTTTCTGGAGATGACGATCTCCACGATGCGGGGAAGCCACGCCTCCCGCTCCGATGCATTGTCGTCGGGAACGAACTTCTGCCACTCGTCTTCCCCGATTTTTTCCCACCCCCCGTCCCGGAGATCATCGAGAGACAGCCCCGTCAGGGCCAGAAACTGCATGAATTCAGAGGCCGTCTTGCCGGGATCGGAGTCCATCCGTTCCCGGATCCGGGAAATCATGGCGGACAGGCTGTTTTTTGAATCAAAAAGACGGGTGTCTCTGACCACAAGGACTTTACGCCCAGGAAACAGAGGCGGGGTGATGAGCGAATCGCAAAGATAACCGACATCCTCATGCTCGCCATCCGTTGCAGCAAGATTGAAGGAACGGGCGGCTTCATCGGGGATCAGCGCTGCGATAATGCTTTCAAGGGCATCCTGAAGCTGGTATTCCTCTTCCCCGTAAAGGAGAAAACAGGGGGCAATCGTCTTCTCCCGGCTGATTTCAGCGAGAATCTCTTTGAGGGAAGAACCCTCGAGTGCATCTTCCTTGCGAGCAGCCATGGGGTAGCGGTTCTTGTTTCCGTTTAAATGATGACATATTTCCGGATATACCGGACAACCTCTTCCGGTTCATCCATCACCTGGATTAAATCGAGATCGTGAGGGGCTATCTTCCCATCACTGAGCATCGTTTCACGCAGCCAATCGACAAGGCCTTTCCAGTATTTGCTTCCCATCAGGATCACGGGAAAACTTTTGATCCTTCTGGTCTGGATCAGCGTCAGGGCCTCGAAGAGTTCGTCCATCGTCCCGAAGCCGCCCGGCATGATCACGTAGGCTAAGGCGTACTTGACAAACATGACCTTCCTGATGAAAAAGTACTTGTAATCAATACTTATATTCGCGTAGGGATTTGGCTTCTGCTCAAACGGCAGCCGAATGTTCATCCCCACGGACTGCCCGCCAGCCTCCGCGGCCCCCTTGTTGCCGGCCTCCATGACACCCGGCCCGCCGCCGGTTATCACGCCAAAACCGCTTTGCGCCAGAAGGCGCGCCAGTTCCTCGGCCTTCTGGTAGCAGATATCTCCGGGCTTTGTCCTTGCCGAGCCAAAAATGGTGACGGCGCGCTTGACCCCGGAAAGGGTTTCGATGGCGTCAACAAACTCGGCCATGATCCGGAAAATGCGCCAGGACTCCTCTATGGAGAGGGCGTCAACAACATACTGTTTTTCATCCATTCGGCCAGCCTTGTTTTCCGGTTATCAGTAAACCTTGCGTCTCTGCACCTTCGCCAGACGCCGACGCGCCTCGATGGCCTTTCTCTTGCGCTTCACGGAGGGTTTTTCGTACGCGCGGCGCAGCTTCAATTCTTTGAAAAGACCACTTTTGGAAAGCTTGTTTTTCAAAATCTTCAACGCCTTCTCTACATCGTTGTCAAATACCTTTACTTCCAAGTTCGTTCTCCTTTTCGTTCATTTAAAATATTTTTGATTTTACCACGTTCAAGCTGCCTTTATTGACCCTTCCCGCGAATCCCCCGAAGAAAATGTCGGAGAGGGGCGCGGGGCCAGGAAAAACAGCGCCATGAATCCATTGCCGCAAACCAAAGGGAAAAGACGCCGGGAATTCCCGTCCGGTGATCGGAAAAGGAACTGGCGGGAAATGGAGGGCGTTTTCCCGTATAAACGGCGTAAAAAAAGGCAGCACGGCAACACAGCCTTTCAAGGGCCGCACCGTAAACCGCCATCTTTTCTCACTGTTTGTGGATCACGCCCCTAACTGTTGTAAAGTTGCTTTCAGCAGTGCAGTAAATGTCTTGTTTTCCTCAGGAGTTCCTGCCGTTACCCGCATGCAGTTCCTGATCTTTCCGAGGGTATGGAAGTTTTTCACAAGCACTCCCCCCGCAAGGAGAGCGTCGTATATACGATCGGAATCAAAATCGCAACTAAAAAGAATAAAATTCGCATCGGTGCGCCAGGGGTGCACGCCCTTTATTGTCAGCAGTTCGGAATAAAGCCCCTCCCGCCACAGCCGGATATTTTCCGCCTGTTCCAGAAATACCTCCTCATGATCGAGGTAGAAATGGGCCGCCGCCTGGGAAAGGGCGTTCAGATTATACGGGAGCCTGACCTTATTGAGCTCGTGAACCAGCGCGGCGTTTGCGGCAAGCATGCCGACACGCGCGGCGGCGAAGCCAACCTTGGAAAGCGTCCGCATCACCACGAGGTTGTCGTATTTTGCCAGCATCGGCAAAAAGGTCTGCCCGAAAAAGTTGTGGTACGCCTCGTCAACAACGACAATTCCTGGAGATTTTTCAAGGATTGCCTCGACGCGATCGCGGCTGAAGCTCCTGCCCGTGGGGTTGTTCGGCCATGCCAGAAAGGTCAGAGCCGGAGAATGATCCGTCATCCGTTCGACCATTGCCTCCACATCGAGGTCGAACTCTCCATCGAGCGGGACCTCCACAAGTCGGCAGCCGGTATTGACGGCGGTAATGCTGAACATCGCAAACGTCGGGGTCGGGATCATCACCTCGGCGCCCGGTCGGGCAACGGCGCTGCAGAGAATCTGGATGAGTTCGTCCGACCCGTTGCCGATCATCACCTGCCCTTCGGCAACGCCGAATCGTTCGGCAAAGCGGCGCGCCAAGGCGGGAGAACCGGCTTCAGGGTACCTGTTCAGAGATATTTCGGAAATCCTGGCGGCAAATTCCTTGTGCAAAGTCTCGGGAAGCGCAAGCGGATTTTCATTCGCGTCGAGCCGGACCGGCGGCACGGTGTATTCAATCGGATACGCCTTATGGGCGAGAACCTCTTCCTTGATGATTGATTTTATATCCATCGTTCCATTTTCTAATCCAGATCCTCTTCCTGGATCACAAAATCCTGATACGCATGCGCATCCAGGAGATCGTCCAGCTCCTCCTGATCCTCCATCTCGATCACAAGAAGCCAGCCGGTGTCATAGGGATCGCTGTTGATGATGCCGGCGTCGTCCGTGATATCGTCGTTGACATTGATCACGACGCCGCTCACCGGGGCGATGAGGTCTATTGTGGCGCCCGCCGCCTCAATGCTGCCAAACGGCTCGTTCCATTCGACATAGGAATCCGTCTCGGGAAGATCCAGTGAAACTATCTCCCCCAGCTTTTCCTGTCCATGGTCCGTAAGGCCGACCGTTGCGAGATCCCCCTCCACCCTCACCCAGAAATGTTCGCGACTGTACAACAATTCATCCGGAAATATTTTCATCGTTCATCATCCTGTTTTTTAATGTACTGTAACCGGGGCTGTCTCTCACAATAACCGACAGCCAATTGCCGCTGGTTAAAGCTCCACAAGGCCTTCAAACGGCGTCGTCAAAACCTCGCAACCGTCTTTAGCGACAAGCGCCATATCCTCAATTCTGATACCCCATTCACCGGGGAAATAGACCCCCGGCTCCACCGTCACCACCATGCCGGCTTCCAGCAGGTCTTCCCTGCCGGTTGACAGCCTGGGCGCCTCGTGCACATCCAGCCCGACTCCATGGCCGGTTCCATGTGTGAAATATTTTCCCAGCCCGTTGTGTTCGAGAAAAGACCTGGCAATGCGGTCTATCTCGCCGCAGGCAACGCCTTCCCGTATCGCCGCAATCGCCCGGTCATGCGCTTCCAGCACCGCGTTATACGCCTCGCGCTGCCTCGGGGAAGGCGACCCCACGCAGAACATCCGCGTCTCATCCGAGTGGTAGCCGTTATACACCGCGCCGTAGTCGATCAGCACAAAATCCCCTTCAGCAACCCTGCGATTGCCCGGAATGGCGTGCGGAAGGGCCGTGTTCGGCCCCGACGCTGCAATGGTGTCAAACGAAAGATTGCCAGCGCCGCCACGGCGCATACGGTAGTCCAACTCCACGGCCAAATCCGCTTCCGTGACGCCCGGTTTAATAAAACTCCTCAAGTCTGTCAATGCTTTTTCTGCTATTTTTATCGCCTTTTTTATCTCCCCTACCTCTTGGTCATCCTTGAGCGCCCGCAGAAAATCGAGGCGGCTGGAAAGCGGTTGCAGCGAGACATGCGGGAGGGCATCACGCAGTTTGAGATACTCCCCGTAAGAAACGGCGAGCGACTCAAAACCGAGAAAACGAATGCCTTTTCGCTGTAAAACAGAGGCTATCCCGTCAGCCCTGACCTTGAATTCCACGATTTCGATACCGGTTGTTTCGAGGGACGCCTGCGTCGTATAACGCCCATCAACCAGAAGAATCATCCAGTCAGGGCCGACCAGCAGCGCGCCGTCCCCACCGGTAAATCCGGTAAGATAACGGATATTGGTCTCGTTTATAATCAGCAGATGGTCCGCTTCCGCAAGCCTGCGGAGACGCTCGCATCGTTTTGTATAAACTACCCGGTCGTCATGCATGGCAGCGCAGCCTTTCCACATGTCCAAGCCATCGTTCCAGTGTTGCAACAATGACTGCATTTTTTTGTTCTTCTTTTCTTGCGGAGGGCAAGGCGCGCACACGCTCAAGTAAAAGTCGCGCCCGTTCGTTTGACGGATCACGCGCCGTAATTTTCTCCAGCATCTCTTGCGCCTGCTCGATATGCCCCTGCCTCATATAAAGCTCGGCCAGCGTCGCCGTCTCAAATTCGGCCGAGATGCCGGACTCCTCTTCGCCCTCGTCGCGTTCTTCCCTTTCATGCAAGGCGGCAGGCTCTTTTGGGTTGTCTGATCGGATATTCCGATCCATCGGCGCTCCGGGATGCAATGCGGCATACTTTTGATAGAAGACCTCCGCTTCCGTGTCCAACCCTTTTTTTGAGCACAGATCACCCATGGAAGCATAAAGGCCGGCGAGACCGGACAGCCTGCCCTCTATCTCCGCAACCATCCGCCAAGCCTCTTCATCGCGGCCCTGCATCAGCAAGGCACGGCAGATTGCCACCCGCGCCCCGATATCTTCGGGTATCTTCGAGAGCCTGACCTGCGCCAGCTCAAGCACTCTCTGTGCATCGTTTCCGGCCAGATAAGGCTCCATCTCCTCAAGAAACGACCGTTCTCCCCGGGCATGATTGTCTTCCATGTTTTTTCTCTTTCGTGATTCCACAAACCATCATCTTCAAGCTGCCCCTTCCTCCCTTTCAGTGGGCGCTCAAAGCTCAATGCCCGGAAATCGTGATTTTACCCTGTTTTACCTTGCAGGGGATGTCCTTGAGGTCGTCGCCCATCAGTTGGACCTCCTTAACCTCAATGAGCGTTTCAGTATTGCCGTTTACGCCTTTTTTGACAGAGAAAAAAAGCGTAAGAAGATTGACATCCCTGCCCGATATCCCCCGAGCGCCGGCCATAACCACGATCAGTTTTCCGGGAGTTTTATCGTTAATTACGTGCATCATGGAATCTGTGGCCTTGGACCGGGCGCCCCCCTTAAATATAAGTAAATCCTTAGTATAATTCATGATTATCTTAATGCCGGCAAGGCGCTCCACCTGATCCAGGACAAGTGGAATGCGGATATCCTCCCCTGGTCTGGCCTGAATATCGGCAATAGTCAGTTCAGCCCCAAAAACGGGGGCTGCCGACAAAGCGGCTGGTACAAAAAACCCAAGAAGCAGCACGACCAACCGCCAAAGAAAAGGGATGCGCAACCCTTTTTTTCGGCAACCATTTATGTTCATGTTACTCTCCATCAGAGCCAAGTGCAAAACTCCACTTCCGATTAGTCGAGTAGATCAGTTTCTCCCGATGCTACAGGTCGATGTTTGTGTTCTCCG
>DYTH01000075.1 GCA_020726025.1 Syntrophus aciditrophicus
AAAACACTGGACACCGGTTTTCACCGGTGTGACGACTTTTTACGAGAACATCAAGATTACATTACCCTCGAATCCCGAATCCCATTTATCAAGAGATCGAGAGTTTGTTGGTGAAATGAAAATTTCAGGAGGGACGATGAAAAAGAACAGCTTTCATCAGTTTCATTTCAGGGATTTTCTGGTTTTTATAAACATCAGTCCATACCACGACCGGTCCCCGCCTGCCGACGCCAAACATAAATACGGCAAAATCTAAATCCCGAATTCTTTTGTTCCTGTTGTTTACCTCTTTTTAGCCGTATTGTTTATTCTCTTACATGAAACGGAGACGTGGCGATACAATTGGGAATGTTTTTCCCTGGTCATTGAGAAAAAGAGGAGGTTCATCATGGGTACACAAAAGGCGTTGAGTTGGTTGGTCGCCATCGTGGGCGTATGGGAACTGGTAGCCGCTTTTGTTTTGGGCTATTCAACGACCTCGGCGGCTCTATGGAACGCGGTTATTTTCGGCATAGCATTGATTATCCTGGGCATCTGGGCGGCCGTCTCCAGTAGAGAGGAAACCGACAAGACGCTTGACTGGATCAACATGGCTGTGGGCATCTGGCTGATTCTCGCACCTTTTCTGCTCGGCTACACGGCGGTGGCAAGCGCTGTATGGAATGATGTCATCGTCGGGTTGATTGTCGTTGTACTGGCAGGATGGGGCGTCTACACAATTAGTCACCTGCATCCCCATGCCGCCGCGACATAACGGCTTTTGCTGTCGGAGAAAATACACACCTTGAACAGGCCCCGGTCATGTCTCTGACCGGGGCTTTTTCGGGGGCAGGGCTTTTTGGGGGACAGTATATCGTGCGACCTTGCCCGGCCGCACGATATACTGTCCCCGGAACTCCACATAAAAGTAAAATTGTCTTGACAACGAAGGAGGCTTCTTTTAAAAAACACGTCGGCATGGTTCTGCCTGTGCTGAATGGCAGCGGCAAACATTATGGGGGCTGCGCGGTACAATTGATTTCAATGGAACCAGCGAACGGAAACAGATAATTGTCCCAAATACAATGACAGGAGGATAAGATGCGCGTAAGACACATAATGTCCACACCCGTAGTGACCGTTACAAGCGACACCCCGGTACTGGAAGCGGCAAAACTCATGAAGGAACGGAAAATCGAAAGACTTCCGGTGGTTGACAAGGGAAAGCTCAAGGGGATCGTCACCAAGGACAGGGTGCTGCACTCCTCTCCTTCCATGGCCACAAGCCTGAGCATCGGAGAAATCCATTATCTTTTTGCCAAGTTGACCGTCAATGATATTATGCAGAAGGATGTGGCTACCGTGACCCCCGATACAACCATTGAAAATGCCGTCCGCCTTGCCCAGGACCGGCATGTCGGCGCCCTGCCGGTTATTGAAGACGGCAAGGTCGTGGGAATTGTCACCACAAACGACTTCTTCTACATGATTCTGAACCCGATTCTGGGTATCGGAGAAGAAGGATCACGCTTGATCATCCGTCACTGCGAATCGACGGAACAGATTGCATCGGCCTTCAAATGCGCCGCGGACAACGGATTCCATGTGATCAACGCCTCCTACATCAGAAGCCGCCGGGGCAGCGAAAAGGACCTTATCATCCACGTCAGCGAAGAAGACACGACCAAACTTGCCGGATGTATGCGCGAAAAGTGCCAGCTCGATGCGGAACCCAGGGATAGATAGCTTCTCGAGTATGCGTTGGCCGGCATACCAGGGGAAAATCCGGGACAGGCGCTGCGCCCCTGCAGCCGGGATACGTAACGGCGATGCCATAGTTCAGATGAAGCGCCCCCTTCTTTATCATAAGGCAAGGGGGCGTTTTTTCTTTTTCGGCTCGAATTCGGGGATTCCATCAATGGCGGTCGTGATTTACATTATCGTGATCTACATTAATTTAAAACATTTTGAGGGTTGCCAATGATTCTTGCAGATTCTTTAAGGAAGGCCCATAAATTTTTCCCTCATAAAAAGGCGGTGGTCTGCGGCAACAGAAGCTGGACATACAAAGAGTTTTTTGAGCGCATAAACGCTTTTTCCGCTTTTTTGAGAACGCAAGGGGTAAAAAAAGGAGACCGTATCGCCATCCTGCACCCCAACTGTCACTATTATCTTGAATCATACTACGCAATCGCCCTGATCGGGGCAATCGCCGTCCCGCTGAATCACCGCCTGTCCGCCACCGAGATGACCTTCATCATGAACGATTCCGGCGCGGTATTGCTTGTCTCCGATCCGAAATTCATGCAAACCGTACAGCAGATTCGTAATAATATTGTCTCATTGAGAAAAACAGTCTGGACGGGCGATTCAAAAGAGGAAATTCCGCAGGGAACAAACGATCTGGCCTATGAAGATATCGTATCCGCACAGTACGGGTTCTTCCCGGAGGTTGCGGTAGAGGAAGACAGTATAGCCCAGATATACTACACCAGCGGAACGACGGGCCGTCCCAAGGGCGTCATGCTGACCCACAAGAATGTCTCGCTGCACGCGCTGGGGACGATTGCCGAATTACAGCTCACCGACCGCGATGTCTGGCTGCACGCCGCACCGCTTTTTCATCTGGCCGATGCGTGGGCGAGCTGGGCCATCACCTGGGTCGGCGGAACCCATGTTCTTGTCAGTGATTTTGATCCGCCGCAGGTTCTGGCCGCACTGGAAAAGAACAGGGTAACGCTGACCAACCTGATTCCCACGATGCTCAACATGCTGATCCATTACCCGGATGTGAAAAAATACGATTTCAGCAGCCTGCGGGTTCTTCTGAGCGGCGGCGCCCCGATTGCCCCGGAGGTTGTCCGCAGGATCGTTGACACCTTCGGGTGCGACTACGTCCAGACCTACGGGATGACGGAGACATGCCCCTATCTCACCTTCTCGCTTCTCAAGGAGCATCTGCGGAAACTGCCCCCGGAAGAGCAGCTCGTATTCAAGTCCAAAACCGGGCGGGAGTTTATCGCCGTCGAGTTGAAGGTTGTCAACGATGCAGGCGGCGAAATCAAAAAAGATGAAAAAGAGGTGGGCGAAATCATCGTGCGGGGAGATACGGTAACCCCCGGTTACTGGCAGCTCCCGGAAGAGACGGCAAAGGCCATCCGCAATGGCTGGCTCTACACCGGGGACATGGCCGTGATGGACGAAGAGGGCTATGTCAACATCGTTGACCGGAAGAAGGACATGATCGTAACCGGGGGCGAGAACGTCTATTCCACGGAGGTCGAAAACACGCTCTACATGCATGAGGCCGTTCTGGAGTGCGCTGTTGTCGGCGTCCCCGACGAAAAATGGGGGGAGACGGTCCATGCCATCGTGGTGGTCAAACCGGGCATGAACACAACGGACGAAGAGCTGATCTCGTTTTGCAAAGAACATATTGCGCGGTATAAAGCTCCAAAATCGATAGAGTTTCTGGAATCCCTGCCCAAAACTGGCTCCGGAAAGATCGAAAAGAAAAAATTGCGGGAGAGGCACTGGACCAATCAGCAGAAAAAAATCTGATATTCCGGAGTATTTTACAAGAGAGTCCCTTGCAAAATAAGCTTATCCGTCGCCCCGGCAAAAGCCGGGACCCAGAACAGATTGAAAAGACAGAATTATGGACATTAAGCTCCGCTTTTGAGGCTTTCGCCGGAATGACGGGAAAGGAGTTTTGCAGTTGTCGCAAGATAATGAAATTGTGGCTTTTGTTTGCATAATTGTAGATTGCTGTTGACAAAGGCATCCCCGTTGTGTTAGAAGTTCCGGATATTTTTCCAATACTTTACATATCATCGACCTCCCCGATGGGGCATTTTTTTCACGGAAAGGCAAGAGACATGCATGACGAACCGGTCACTCAGGAAAACAGACTCGGACGCTATATCATAACACCCCTTCTGGTGATCGCCAGTATTTACAGCTTGTACCTGGTTATCCACCCCCATACCCCGTTTTCCAGACTGCACATCGACATCCTCGATCTGACCGAGCTGCAGCGCTCCACCCACGTTTTTTTCCTGCTTCTGACGGGTTATCTCCTCTCCTCCCAGCGCATCCCGGGCAAGGCGGGGATCGGCGCCTTCGTATTTACCTTCATGGCCGCCTTCCCGATGTACTCGTTCTGGAAAATCGGTCTGCCCCTGAAATTAAACATCGCCGCGACTATCTTCTGGGCAGTGGCAGTGCTGCCGACCCTCTACCCCCGGTCAACGAGGGCTGCCGACAAGCTGGCCGCGGCGCTGGTCATCGTTCCCTATATTTACCATGTCTTCTTCTTTCACGACATCATCGAGCGTGCCATGATCCCCGAGTTCTGGGATCTGGTGATGAGTTTCGGCCTCACACTGCTTCTGCTCGGCCAGGTTTACCGTTACATCGGGGCGATTCTCCCGTGTCTGGTGCTCACCTTCCTGATCTACAACCTTCACGGGGATATGCTGGGAGGGGTTTTCTCGCACGCGGTATTTGGCTTTGATTTGCTCCTCGCCAAGCTTTTCAGCGAGACGGAGGCCGGTCTTTTCGGAATGATTACCGGTGTCTCCGCGAAATATCTCGTTTATTTCACAATCATGGGCGGGGTTATCGGTGTTCTTAACCTGGGCAAGATTATCGCCAACATCGCCTCGCTCGCCTCCCGCGGCAGGGCGGACGGCCCCGGCATCGTCACGGCCATCGCCTCGATTTTCATGGGGATGTTCAGCGGCTCCGGCGCCGCCGACACGCAGTTCGTCTCGACGATCAGTAAACCGATGTACGAAAAAAGCGGATACGACAAATACACCGCCGCTGGAATTGCCGCGACCTCGGGAACAATCGCGATGATCACCCCGCCGGTTCTGGGCTCGCTGGCCTTTGTCATGGTGGAGATCCTCTCGATACCCTACCTGTGGGTGTGCATCATGGCAATCGGCCCGATGTTTCTCTATCTGGTGGCGATTCTTGCATACAACTATTTTTACGTCAAAAAAATGGGACTGAAACCGATCGAGCATGACGAAAACTACGGATGGGATTATTTCAAGCGCTATTCGTACATCTTCCTGCCCCTTCTGATCATCGTCGGCTTCATCTACTGGGGATACTCGATCAGCCTCGCCGTCGTTCTGGCCATCTTTCTTTTTGTCATTCTGGTTTACGCCGACAAGACAATCCGCCCCGGCAGCCCGAAACTGCTTCTCGACGGCCTGGCAAAAGGCTTCTCTTCGCTTATACCCATCGGCTCCGCCGTTGTCTGCGCAAACCTGATCCTGACTTTGATGGTGATGACGGGGCTCCCGAACAAATTCGCCCAAACGCTGTCGATGATTTCCGGATCGAGCCTCCTGGTCGCCTCTCTTTTTACCGCCACCTTTACGCTGATCCTCGGGATGGGGATACCGCCCACGGCGTCGTACGTGGTTGCGTCGTCTCTGACCGCGCCGGCCATTCTGAGCATAGCGCTGGCAAACGGCATTCCCCATGAGGCGGCTCTGCTGGCAACGCACATGTTTCTGATGTACTACGCGGTCCTCGCCGACGTTACGCCGCCGGTGGCCCTTTCCGCCTACGCCTCAGCGTCGGTCTTTCTGACGGAGCCACTGAAAACGGGCGTCTATGCCGCAAAAGTGGCTCTGCCCAAGTACCTGCTCGGCTTTTCCTTCATCCTGACCTATCAGGGAACGGCCCTGCTTATCATTCCGATGTGGACCACAACAAGCCCAACCATGGCCATCTTCAACTTTCTGGTTCGCCTGCTTGAGGTGTCCATCGGGGCGATCGCGATTGCCGCAGCCACGGCCGGATACGCACGCCGCCCCCTGCTAAAGTGGGAGAGCTGGCTTCTCGGAATCTTTGCGCTGGGCCTCTTCATCCCCAATTACTGGTTCGATCTGGCGGCCCTGCCGGTACTGGTATGGTTTTTTATTCTGAGCAAAAACAAGGCTGTCGTTAAGGCGTAAGAGGCAATGGGGAAATTCCCATGGTAAAAACAATGTAACTATTCAGCATGATAATAAAATCTGTCATTCCCGAGGTTGTAATCGGGAATATGGCGCCGGTTTTAAAACCATATCCCCGATAGAAGCATTCGGGGATGACAATCTTTTTTAAGTGCTGAATAGTTACAAAACAACAAACTTTAAAGGAGGAACAAGCATGAAGAAAATTATCGGTATTATGTTGGCTCTATTAATTTTGTCCGCAGGCGCGGCGTTTGCCCAGGACAAGCCCAAGATCATCATCACCACTGGCGGCATCGGCGGGGTTTACTACTATTACGGAACGACCGTCGCCGAAATCCTGACGAAACATGCCGGCGTCGAGGCGACTGCGATCCAGACGGCTGCGTCGGTGGATAACCTGCTTCTGATCCAGCGCCGCACCGAACCCGCCAAAAACACCTATTACCTCGGTGCGGTTCTTCCCGATTCCGCCTATCTCGCCTATACCGGGAAGCACAAGCGTTTTGCCGACAAACCAGCCAAAGAGGTCCGCACCATGTGGACCATGTACCCCAACTACATGCACCTTGTCACCGCCTCCGGTTCAGGAATCAAAACCATTGCCGATCTGAAGGGAAAAAGGGTCTCCACCGCGGCGCCCGGTTCCGGAACAGAGGTTGAGTCATTTTTGATCCTCGATGCAGCCGGCGTCAAACCCACCGATTTCGCAAAGCAGGAAAGACTGGGCGCGGCAGAATCGGCCGAAGCCCTTTCCCAGGGAACGATTGACGCCTATTTCTGGTCAGGCGGACTGCCGACCAGCTCGGTCGTGGAACTTTCCACCACGCTGGCCCGCAAAGGAAAAAAGATCGAATTTGTCGATATGGACCCTAAAGGGGCGCTGGTGAAGGATTTGCTCACGAAGTTCGCCGGCGTCATGGAAGCGGGAGTCATCCCCAAGACCGTTTACAACACCGAAAAGGACGTCAATACCCTGGCGTTCTGGAACCTCTTCATGGCGCCGGAAAGCCTGCCGGAGAAGTACTCCTACGCAATAACGAAGGCGCTGTTTGAAAACATCGGTCATCTCCACACCTCCGTCAAGGCGGCGAAGGATACGAATATCGGCAACGCGGCAAAATCGGCCGGCGGCGTGATCCCCTACGACAAGGGGGCGCTTAAGTACTACAAGGAAAAAGGCGCAATAAAATAATCGCATCTGTTTACGACCGGCAGCGGCGCCGTGCAATGGTTCAGGGCGGCCTCTGCCGGTATTTTTTATCAGACATCCCCAAATCAGATATTCAAGGATGATGGTCTCGTCAAAAGTCGATTTTGTCCCCTTTTGTCATTCCGTGCTTGACACGGAATCCAGTGAATTTAGTCACTTATGGATTCCGGCTTTCGCCGGAATGACGGTTTTTGGACTTTTGACGAGTTCATCAAGGATAACTCCGGCATTTTATGGCTATCCGTTCAGCAAAGATTCCAATGGCGCTGCTCATTTTTGCGCTCATTTTCATTGGCGCCTTTATCCGCCCCGTACAAATTTCCACAGAGAGCAGCAACTCCACGCTTTTTCTCTGGGCCTGGAAGAAAGGGGAAATTCATTTCATCAACTCGATAACAGGTCATCCCGTCGCAATACGCTTTGCGATGCCCTGGCATTTTTCCGGATTTTCCGCCCAAACCGACCCAGGCACAGAAGAATACTACACGTCAGGACTCTATCGCTGGAACGATCAGTTGGCAAAAGAGAAAACCCGTACGATCAACTACTGTTCTGAAGTCGGGGTAACGATAAAATTCGGCAACAGGATCATCCGGACAAAAGGCGGCTGCATCGATGCAACCCTCCTGTGGCCTCCATCGTGAAAAATACGACATCCCGGCAAGAACGAGGATTCCCCATTTCATTTCGTTTTCTTCCTACTCCAGAACAATCTTTGTTCCCACCGCATTCAGGACAAACGCCCCGGGAAACGCCCGTGAGAAGGCGACTTGCGTCTTCCAGCCGGTACAGTGGGTTGGCGCTATCAGGGAAGGCGAAAATTTTTCCATCTCTTCAATCGTTCTTTCGACTATCGGCTCGTAGAAAACCCCGCTGAGATGGAACCCCCCGATCACGGCAAAAACCTCCCGTACTCCGGTAATCTCACGGGCATGCAGGATCGTGTTGATAATCCCCGAGTGGCCGCAGCCGGTAACGATGACCAGCCCCTTTCCCTTGATGTTGACCACAACGCCCTGGTCGTCGAGTATGTCGTCCTTGTAAAACATGTCGCCTTTTTTGTAGTAGGCGGTGGGGACCCCTTTTTCAAAATCCGTCACCCGGGGGATCTCCGTGATGGTCGCAACATAGCCATTGGCCAATACGTGGGGGGCGGTGATCTCAACCACCGGAAAACGGCTGTCAATCATCTCCCTTTTCAACGAGGGAATCGGCGCCGTCCGGCCGTCAGAAAAAAGGTGCAGCCTTTCCTCGAGAAAGGCATGCGGATGGACGACAACATCCCTCGGCTGCGGCATAAAACCCAGAACTTCCCGGATAGAGCCGATGTGGTCGTGATGGCCGTGCGATATCAGGAACGTCTCCACCGCCCCAGGATCGATGCCCATCGCCCGGATGTTGTGCATCACGGCAATGTTCGACAGACCGAAATCCATCATGATCGTATGCTTCGTTTCCTCCCCTTCCACCTCCAGCAGAAAGCTCAGACCATGTTCCGCCAGAAGCGGCAGGGTCCTTTCCCCGTCTTTCCCGACACGGGGAAACCGCTTCACGAACCGATTTTCCCATTCGTCCAGAAGCAGGATATCAGAATAATTATCGACAATCGTAGTCAGGGTGAACCGCGTCGCCGGTTTCAGCTCACACGTCATTTTTTTCGGCATTGCCGTCTTCTCCTTTCGAAGGCAGTGAATTATACTTAGGCCCAGCTAAACTTATTTTTTGATGTTGTCAATTTTTTTACACGCTAAAAACCGCATCCAAAAGCTGCTCATTCACTTCGATGTTGCTTTTCCCTCTGCAAGCTTGCCCGGTGGGCAAACGGCTTAGCGGCCGCGAAAGTCCGTCTCTCCTTTCCACGGTTCACCCGGGAGTCTGCTGCGGATAGCCTTCTTCGTCCGTTATTTGTTGCAGGCAACGGGCAAGGTCGATTTGACTTTGTCGCAGAGTTCAACCCGCCGAGGTTGCAGCGGGGGTTTCACAAGCTCACGGAGTGCATCAAAGACGATTTTAAATTGCCCATCATATTTATTTTCCAACAGAGCCAGCTTATTTGCCAAGGTCTTATGATTTGCCACATATTCACGGAGTCGATTAAACGTCCTGACTACTTGAATGCTTACATCAATGGCGGCAGGAATATTAAGCACAGAAGCAAGCATAACGGTCCCATGCTCTGTAAAGGCGTATGGTAAGGCATGAGAGAATTTAAGGCTTTTGAGGTGGTCGCAATTTGCGACCACCTCTCCTTTTTCTTCCTGTGTTAATTGAAACATGAAATCTGTGGGAAATCGGTTGAGGTTTCTTTTGACCTGTTCATTAAGTCGCTTTGTTGTTACCCCGTAAAGGATGGCGAGGTCGGCATCCAACATTACTTTTTGTCCGCGGAGCTGGAGGATTGATCTTTCAATCATTTCAATGGGAATGACAAGATGTTTACTATCCGAATGTTATCATAATATTGCGGCATGTCGTACGGTGTGGGGAAAGGGCATTGCGCCGGTCAGTGTTGTCGGCTTTTTCCCCTGTCCCTTTTCGGCTCCGATGGCGGGCCCGGAGGGATCCGTGCCGGATGATTTGTGTACCGGAGGGGGGTCGGAGCCAAGGGGAAACGAGGGGGGGGCGCCGGTGAACCGGCACTTCTAAGTGTAATAATATCACACAGGAATTAACGAATCGTAAAAAGTTTTGCCCTTCCGGGGCAGGCCCTTTTTTGGCCCCCGAAGCGCCCTTCCGGAACGTGGCGACTCCTCCATTTGAGGGGTGCCTATTGTGTTTGCAAACGGCCCGATCCGGTTGTGAGAAGACCGGCTC
>DYTH01000076.1 GCA_020726025.1 Syntrophus aciditrophicus
ATTTTCTTGACAATACCAGAAACATGTGATTTTCTCCCGCCGAAATAAGGTTTAATTTTTAAAATTGAAACAAACAGTGAGTGAAATGGGCAGACAGAACGTTTTATCCGAAAACTGGTACTGGTTTTATTACTTTTATCGGATCGGTCTGCCCGCCGCTTAGGAAAAAATAAGATACCCAGTTAACTAAGCCATGGACAGACAGAAACTGCCCATGGCTTTATTGTTTTTAAGGCTGTGGGAAGAGCGTCAGGCTCGCCACGGCCTTTTTTATTACAAAGAGAGGTGGAAAATGATAGTTCTGATGAAAAGAAATGCAACACAGGAAGATGTCGGTCAAGTAACGGCGTGGATTGAATCGGCCGGCTACAAACCCCATGTTTCCGAGGGGGTGGAACGGACGATTATCGGCGCCATCGGGAGCGATCAGGGCAGGTCGCTGCTGAAATCAATCGCCTTTATGCAGGGAGTGGAAAGGATTGTCCCGCTTCTCAAGCCCTATAAGCTTGCCGGCAGGGAATTTCATGAAAACGATACGGTCGTCCGGGTCGGCGATGTGGAAATCGGCGGTTCGGAAGGAGGGGCTTCCTGTTCGCAATTTACCGTGATCGCCGGTCCCTGTTCGATCGAAAGCGAAGAACAGATGATGGAGTGCGGGTACATCGCCAAAAAGGCGGGAGCCATGCTTCTCAGAGGAGGCGCCTTCAAGCCGCGCACATCTCCGTACAGTTTTCAGGGAATGGGTGAAGAGGGGCTGAAAATCCTGAAAAACGTGGGCGAAAAGATGGGGATGCCGGTGGTGACGGAGATCATGGATACGAAGGATATCGATTTGATCGAAGAGTACAGCGACATGTTTCAGATCGGCGCCCGCAATGTCCAGAATTTTGCATTGCTGAAAAGAATCGGCCAGTCCCATAAGCCGGTTCTGCTGAAGCGGGGGCTGATGACGACCATCGAGGAGCTTCTGATGTCCGCGGAATACATTCTTGCCGAAGGGAACACCCAGGTGATACTCTGCGAGCGGGGGATCCGAACCTTTGAGACCGCCACCCGCAACACCCTCGATATCAGCGCTGTTCCCGTCATCAAGGAGTTGACGCACCTGCCGGTGATTATTGACCCCAGCCACGCCGCCGGCCATGCGAAGTACATCCTTCCCCTTACCCGCGCGGCGGTTGCCGTGGGGGCGCATGGCGCGATCATCGAGATCCATCCGGAACCGGAAAAAGCCCTTTCCGATGGGCCCCAGTCACTGCGTCCCGAGCAGTTCTACCGGCTGATGGACGAGGTAAGGATTCTGCATGACGCCATGAAGAACGGGATAGGGAATCTTTTATGAAAAAGCTGGATGTGACGCTCGACAGGCGGCGGAACGACTCCTATCAAATCCATATCGGCGAGGCGATACTTGACTGGACGGCGACAGTTCTGGGCAGAAGCGGAATCGCCCGGCGCTGTGTGGTGATAACGGACAGCGCCATCGACGCCCTGCATGGAGAAAGGGTGCACAAGGCCCTGGAAAAATCGGGACTGCGGATCGACAGGATTGTTCTGCCTTCGGGTGAAGAGGCAAAGACGATCGATTCCGTTCTAATCGTTGCTGAGAAGTTGATTGCCCTGGGGGCAGACCGGCAGAGTCTGCTGATCGCCCTTGGTGGAGGGGTGATCGGTGATTTGACAGGTTTTACCGCGTCCCTCTATATGCGGGGGATCCCCTTCGTCCAGATGCCGACGACGCTGCTTGCCCAGGTGGACAGCAGTATCGGGGGGAAAACCGGGGTTGATGCCGCTGGCGGAAAAAACATGCTGGGGACCTTCCATCAACCCTGGGGGGTTTTTATCGATACAGGGTTCCTTAAAACGCTGCCCGACGCCATTTTCCGGAGTGGCTTTGCCGAGGCGATCAAGTATGGCGCTATCGAAAACCCTGCCCTTCTTGACGATATCGCAAAAGCAGCCGCCGAAAACAGCCTCCGGGATTCTTCGTTTCTGGAAAGAATCATTGTCGAATCCTGCCGGATCAAAAAGACTATCGTGGAGCTGGATGAGCGTGAAGGAGGTCTGCGGCGGATCCTCAATTTCGGTCATACCGTCGGCCACGCCATCGAGGCGGCCTCCGGATACAAACTGTCCCACGGCGAATCGGTGGCGCTCGGGATGAACGCGGCAACGCGGATTTCTCAAAAACTTTACGGTCTGCCTGCCCAGGACGCGGAAAAAATCACAACCGCGATACGTGCGGTCGGGCTGCCTGGTACGATCCCCGTGTCTCTTGCGACGGACGATATCCTCGCGAGGCTGTCGATGGACAAGAAAGCGCAGCATAACGTTCATAAAAAAGAGGGAAAAACTGTCCACTTTGTGATGATCCGCGGGCTGGGAAAACCATTCATCCAGGGGGGTCTTCCGGAAAAGGTGATCGCTGAAACACTGGAGGAACTCAAAGGATGAGTGAAAATACCCTGCAAAAGGCCAGAGAAGAAATCACCGCGATGGATCGGGAAATCATCAGGCTTCTGAACACTCGCGCCGCACTGTCGCTTCAAATCGGCGGGATAAAAAAAGAGACAGGCCGGGAAATCTACGATCCGTCCCAGGAGGAGACAATTTACCGCAATATTGCCGTAAACACGGAGGGGGTTCTTCCTTACCAATCCCTCAGAAATATTTTCCGCGAAATCATTTCCTCTTCACGCGCCCTTCAGGCGCCCCTGAGCGTCGCCTATCTTGGGCCGGAGGCCTCGTTCAGTCACCAGGCAGCCCTGGCTCATTTCGGGCGCAGCATCTCTGCCGCACCCAGAGCCGAGATCGCCGATGTTTTTACCGCAGTGGAAAAGAGCCAGAACGATTGGGGGATCGTCCCGATAGAAAATTCAGCAGAGGGATCGGTCAAGGCAACCCTTGATCGTCTGATCTCGACGCCGCTTGCCATACGGGCGGAGGTTTTCCTGCGGATCCGCCTTTGTCTGCTCTCCAATTGTCAGGAGATGGCGGATATCCAAAGGGTTTATTCTCATCCCCAGGCCCTGGCGCAATCCCGGCAGTGGCTGCGCACCCATCTGCCAGGCGTGCCGCTGATTGAGGTGGAAAGCACATCCGGGGCGGCCCACCGGGCATTTGCCGAGCCGTTTTCGGCCGCTGTGGGGAGCAGTTTTGCGGCGGATGTCTGCAACCTCAAAATCGTGGCGGGGGGCATCGAAGACAGCCCCCTCAACACGACCCGTTTTTTTGTCATCGGGCAGAAGCCCGTCCGGCAAAAAGACGTTAAAACCGAAAACAGCAAGACCTCCATACTTTTTGGAGCGGCCCATGTCCCCGGCGCTCTGCATCGGGCTCTTGCCCCTTTTGCCGAGGCGGGGATCAGCCTGACCAGAATCGAATCCTGGCCGATGAAGGAGCGGCTGTGGGAATACCTCTTCTTTGCGGATTTTGTCGGCCATGTCGCAGAAGAAAAAACCAGGCAATGCCTGGGGAAGCTTAAAGATCGCGCCGCCTTTCTCAAGATCCTCGGCTCCTACACGATGGGATCCGAAGGGGAGCTGCCGTAATGATCGCTGTCAGACCACTCGATCATCTCGATGCAACTGTGGCCATTCCGGGATCGAAAAGCTATACGCAGCGGGCAATGGCCATCGCCGCCCTCGCAAAAGGGGAGTCGCTTCTGAGAAATGTCCTGATTTCGGAGGACACGCGCATCCTTGCCGACGCGCTGGGCATGCTCGGCATCCACGTCAGTCAGACCGGTACGGATATGACGATACGGGGAGGGGGAGGCGCTATCTCAGGGGCAGGCAGAAAAATACCACTGGGCAATAACGGAACGGCGTTGCGCCTGATGACGGGGATTGTCTCTCTGGGGCGGGGGACGTTTTTCCTGACCGGAGACGAACGCCTCTGCGAAAGGCCGTTGAAGCCGCTGCTCGACGCCATCGCCATGCTTGGCATAGCGAGCCGCACGGACGGCGGGAAAGGCTACCCGCCGGTTGCGATCGATGGCGGCGGACTGCAAGGAGGCAGGGTTCTCTTCCGGGATATTGGCAGCAGCCAGTTCGTATCCTCGCTGCTGATCGCCGCCCCGTATGCCGAGGGAGAAATCACCATTACTCTGGAGGGGCGGGTTCCCTCTCTGCCCTATATCGCCCTGACGATCGAGACAATGGATGCGTTTGGAGTCACGGTTGATTCCGCCGGTGAGAACTGTTACGTTGTCAGAAACGGGCAGGGTTATCATGGTCGTGAATTTTTGGTCGAGGCAGACGCCTCGAGCGCCTCCTACTTTTTTCTCGCGGCTGCGCTTACGAAAGGCCGCGTCAGGGTGAACAACATCAACCCGCAAACGCGACAGGGGGATATCGGGTTTCTTTCCCTGCTTAAGAGTCTCGGTTGTACGGTCCGATTCGGGGATAACGGTCTGGATGTCTTCGGAGGGGAGATGCCGAAAGGGGAAATGGTGTTTGATCTTGGGGAAATGCCGGATATTGTCCCTTCACTTGCCGTCCTCCTGGCTGCGCGGAAGGGCAGGAGCATCATCAGGAACATCGCCCACCTGCGCCTGAAGGAAAGCGACAGAATAGCCGCACTGGCCGTGGAGCTTCGCAAGACGGGAATCCATACCGGGGAGCTGCCCGATGGTTTGATTATCGAAGGGGGAGTTCCCCACGGCGCCCGGATAGAAACGTACAACGACCACCGCATTGCGATGAGCTTTGCGATCCTGGGATTGGTCGCGCCGGGGATGGAGATCGAAAATGAGTCCTGTGTCGGCAAGTCTTTTCCCGGCTTCTGGGAAACAATGGGGGGGTTGTACTGATGCAAATAGATGACAGCATGCGCGCCCCGTCAGGCTGTCATGATGCATGCCCTGCGACGAGGGACAAAAAGGGATGCAGGTTATGAACATCATCCTTACCGGATACCGCTGCACCGGAAAAACCGCCGTTGGCAGGCTTTTGGCAAAGATGAGCGGGCGCCCTTTCTTCGACACAGACGAGCTGGTCTGTCGGCGGACCGGAAAAACAATCGCCGGAATCATTGCCGACGAGGGGTGGATGGCGTTTCGAAAAGAGGAGCATGCGGTTATCGAGGAGGTTTGTCGGCTGGATGGGGTTGTCATCGCACCCGGAGGCGGCGCCATCCTTGATCCGGCGAATGTTCAATGTTTCAAAAAAAACGGCTGGGTCATCTGGCTTGTCGCCTCTGCCGAAACCATCAGAAAGCGGATGGAAAACGACGCTTCCAGCCGGGAAAATCGCCCGCCCCTGTCAGATAAAACCATCGACGAGGAGGTGCGGGAGTCTCTGGCCGAGCGGGAACCACTCTATCGGCTGAACGCGGATATGGTTGTCAATACGGATACACTGGACGAAAAAGAGGCGGCGGCCGCTATTTTTTACGCCATGCCGTAAAAACCGGGGACATAAAACCTTATTTTCGTTGTGTCCGCCTGAGGGCATGGGGGTTCTTTGCAGGAAAATGAAAGCATAAATCAATGTCCGCAAGATGGATGCCCGTATTGACAAGGGGTAAAGGGGCGTTTTTTACAGGGAAAGGTCGCAGAGGTCATGTCCGGAAACACTTTTGGCACATTGTTCAGGGTTACAACATGGGGGGAATCGCACGGTCCGGCGACCGGGGCGATCATCGACGGATGCCCGCCTCTGATTTCCCTGTCCGCAACTGATATCCAGGATGATCTGGATCGACGGAAACCCGGCGGGTTGCCGTCGGCAAGTCCGCGACGCGAGGAAGACATTGTGGAGATTCTCTCCGGGGTTTTTGAGGGAAAGACGACGGGAACGCCTGTTTCTCTTTTCATTCGCAACCGGGATGTCGATGAAAAGGCCTATGATGGGCTGCGCACTTTGTTCCGGCCGGGTCACGGTGATTTTACCTATCAGGCCAAATATGGAATCCGCGATCACCGGGGCGGCGGCCGCGCCTCTGCCCGGGAGACGGCCGCCCGCGTTGCCGCCGGCGCGGTCGCGCGAAAAATAATCGCCGAAGCCGGGATAGAAGTGTTTGCCTTTACCGGGGAATTGGGGGGAATATCCGTGGAGACGCCCCGTCCCGCCGTCCGTCCCGCCGGGCCGCTTTACTGTCCCGACCCGGAAGCGGAACAAAAAATGATTGCCCGTCTTGATGAGGCAAGAAAAGCGGGGGATACCATCGGAGGCATCGTCGAGATTGTTGTCCGGGGGTGCCCGCCCGGCCTGGGGGAGCCGGTCTTCTCAAAGATGGATGCCGATCTTGCAGGCGCCCTGATGGGGATAGGATCGGTAAAAGGTGTGGAGATCGGGGCGGGATTCGCGTTGGCAAGGATGAAAGGCTCACGCTGCAATGACCAGATGGAAACGGGCGGCTTTCGGACGAACAACGCCGGCGGCATCCTGGCGGGAATCACCACCGGCGGCGAAATCATCATGAGGGTGGCCTGCAAGCCGATTCCCTCGATCGCCCGCAAGCAGGATACTGTGGATATCTTTGGAAATCCCACGGTCGTTTCAATCGGCGGACGCCACGATGTGGCGGTCATTCCCCGGATCATCCCGGTTTGCGAGGCGATGGTCTGCATGGTGCTTGCCGATCACCTGCTGCGGCAGCGGGCGATCCAGAGGGGCGCAGACCATGGGGAATGACTTTTCAATAGGGATTATCGGGGGAACGGGGGGGATCGGAAAGTGGTTCGCCGATTTCTTCGTCAGGGAGGGATATTCCGTTTACGTCACGGGGCGAAAACGGGGGTTGCCCCTGGCTGAACTCGCCACTCTCTGCCGCGTTCTCGTCGTGGCCGTTCCAATCGCCGACACAATCGACGTTATCGAAAAAGTCGGACCGCATCTGCCTGCCGATTCCCTTTTGATGGATCTTACCTCCCTGAAGGAAGAGCCGGTAAAGGCGATGCTTGGGGCAACCAGTGCGGAAGTCGTCGGCTGCCATCCCCTCTTCGGCCCGGATGTTGTCTCGATCAGGAACAATAACATCATTCTCTGTCCGGCGCGGGGAGATGTCTGGCTTTCGTTTCTGAAAGGGCTGTTTGTTGAGAGCGGCGCCAGGGTGACAATGAGCAGCCCCGGGGAACACGACCGGATGATGTCTCTTACCCAGGGATTGACCCATTTCAACACAATCCTGATGGAGCTTGCCATCCGTGACTCGGGCAAAGAACCATCGGAGCTGGAGCCATTTTCCACCCCGATATTCCGGGTGAAACGATCGCTCAGCGCCAGGGTGTTTGGTCCGAGCGCCGACCTCTATGCGGCGATTCTTACGAAAAATCCCCATGTCATGGAGGTGGTCGAGCGTTACGAAAAAAACTTTTTCCTGTTGAAGAAATGTATTGCTGATGGAGATACGGCGGGACTTGCGAAACTCTTGAAAAGTAAAAACCATCCAAATAAAACGGCTCCCTGACAGTTGACTGGGTAAAAACAATTTTGTCTTGCAGGATTCAAAAAAATGCAGTTGTGTCCAGACAGTCATTGTGTCGGGGATATGGCTTGGGGCAATAAGAGTAATTTTGTTCAGAATCAAAAAAGAGACGGTTGGAGGAATCATGAAGAAGATACTGGTATTGCATGGGGTCAATCTGAATATGTTCGGCAAGAGGGACCCTGCAACGTACGGGACAGTCACACTCGATGAGATCAACCGGCGACTGGAAGAGCTGGGAAAAGAACTGGGTTGTGTGGTGGAGACCTTTCAGACCAACTACGAGGGGGCGTTCTGCGAAAAGATCCATCAGGCCTGCATGGACAATGTGGATGCCGTTCTGATTAATGCGGGCGCCTGGGCTCACTACAGCTACGCCGTGCGCGACGCCCTCGCGATTCTCCATGTTCCGATCGTGGATGTCCATATGTCCAACATCCATGCCCGGGAAGAGTTCCGTCATTTTTCCGTTGTGGCTCCGCTGGCCAAGGGGCAGATTTCGGGATTCGGCCTGCAGAGTTACCTTCTTGGCCTGCGAGCCGCCGCTGAACTGGCTGACGGGGCTTGAGATTAGACGGTTCTCAAAAACACGGGTTTTTTGAGGTGTGGGGCATGGGGGGATGGGCAGATGAATCCTTGGATAACGGGGAAAACAAAACTGACAGGTCTTCTGGGATATCCGGTATCGCACAGTCTTTCGCCGGCAATGCACAATGCAGCCTTCGCGTACCTGCAACTGGAATATGCCTACCTTGCCTTTGAGGCCAATGAAGGCAATCTGGACGATATTGTAAAGGCCATGCGGGCGCTGCAGGCGAGGGGCTTCAATGTAACCATGCCCAACAAGAAGAACATCCTGCCACTGCTCGATGAAGTGACCCCGGAAGCCCGGATGATCGGCGCCGTGAATACCGTGCTGCATGAAAACGGGCGCCTGATCGGCTATAACACCGACGGCAGGGGATATGTGCATTCCCTGGAGGAAAAAGGGATTGCCGTTGCAGGGAAAAAGATTCTGCTGGCCGGGGCCGGGGGAGCGGGAAGGGCTGTCGCTGTTCAACTGGCCGTGGATGGAGCCGCCCAAATCGTCATCCTGAACCGCACGCGGGGCAAGGCGGAGGCTATCTGCGACGTCATTCAAAAGAGCATCCCGGCATGCCGGGTTCAGCCATTCGGCCTCGACGAGACGACGCTTAAGCAACAGGTGAAAGAAGCGGATATTTTCATCAACGCTACTGCGCTGGGGATGCATCCCCATGAAGACAAAAGCGTCATTGCAAGCCCCGACATGCTGCCCGGAAACCTGATCGTCAGCGACCTGATCTATACGCCCGCCAAAACGAAACTTCTGCGGATCGCAGAACAGGCGGGCTGCAGGACGATAAACGGACAGGGCATGATCATCTGGCAGGGCGCGGAGTCTTTCAAAATCTGGACCGGGGTGGATATGCCGGTAGATTATATCAAGGGTTTGATGTTCCCGGAGTAAATGCCGCCATCGACCGGGTCGACACGGGCAAAGGTTTTTCCCCCGCGATTCCGTTTTGTCTTCGACCATGATTGCCGGCCTCACATGCCAGACGTTTGTTCCGAAACAGAGTCACCCCGCAATTTTTTTTTATTATTCACAACAGATCATCATTTTTTGTTGCCATCCGTGTCAATGATTCTATAGAGCTGCATCGTTAATGCCATTATGGGCGCAAAATGGAATCGATACCACGATATTTCATACCTCCTGCTGATCACTTCTTTCTGCTTGGCCCGTGCGGTACGGGCAAGGCCTGGTTGATCAATAAGCTTTTTCCCCAGGCCATCCGGTCCCTTGGATGCTCCGTCGGAGATCGACGGCGCGGCGCTGGAGAGTCTCGTTGCCCAACATCTGCGGGCCTGGTGTGACTATTCGGCAGGCAAACACCAATTGTATTACTGGCTAACTCGGTCGAAAGTGGAGGTAGATTTCGTGATTTATGGCGAGGGCGGGTTGCACGCGCTGGAAATCAAGAACTCCTCCCAGGTGCGGCCGGGGGATCTGCGCGAGATAAAAAGTTTCGGAGAAGATTTTCCGGAAAGCCGCCGTTGGTTACTGTATCGGGGCAAGGAGCGTTTTTTGCGTGACGGTATCCTCTGCGTACCCTGCGAGGAGTTCCTGCTTCAACTGAAACCAGACGAGTTTCCAGTATAACTATACTCGAAGCCATTCTGAAATATTTACGCAGCGCAGCCCCATCCAACAAACATGAACTGGCCCGGCCTAGTGTCATCCTCTGGCCCGACGAGGAGGAGGGGCTCTGGAAGCGGTTCATCGAGCCGCTGCGGGCGAGCTATCAGGCGTCCGTAATCCACCACCAACCTGTGCAAACGTTGGTGGTGGATTACGGTCATTCTGGATATTTGATATAAGCGAGCCCCCGGCGGCAATTTTTTTGAAAATAATTTA
>DYTH01000077.1 GCA_020726025.1 Syntrophus aciditrophicus
GTGTTCCCCGCTGAGCATGCATTCCACCTCGGCCACGGCAATGCCTTCCTGCAAGCCATCCAGACTGGCGGCCACCTCATGCTCCATCTCGGAGTCATTCTCCTCCGCGGCCAGATCAAGGAGCAGCTCCAACTCTTCCAGCTCTTCCATTCTGGTATCCCAGCCCTTTACAATCTCCTGGAGTTGACCATACTCTTTCTGCACCTTCCTCGCTGTATCGGCGTCATTCCAGAAATGAGGGGCCAGAGTCTGCCGCTCCAGCCTTTCCAGCTCTTCTTTCTTGTGATCCAGGTCAAAGATGCTCCTTCAGGGCCAGCATTCTTCCTTTCATCTCCTGAAGCCTTTGCCTGGATATCGCCGCACCTGTTTCTATCGACATAAATAACTCCCCTCTAAAAATAGTAAAAATGTACCCATATGTAAAAATCAATAAATCCAGCGCCTCCTGCAAAACAACACCATGTGTTATTCCGAGCCAAGCGAGGAATCTTTGCTGGGGCGGAAAATTATGGCACCCTTGAAGATTTCTCCCGATGGTCGAAATGACAAAATTGGTAATTCCAGTAGTTTTGCAAAAGGCTCTCCTGATATCAGGAAAGACGTCTTGGGCAAGGATTTCGCAAAACAATCCAGACCAGGGAGATGATCACCCCCCCCAGACACAACGGAGAAAAAAGATAGCCCCAGCGTACGAACGCGCTCTTTTCCTCCATCAAAACAACCTCGGCAACCTCAGCCCAGGGCTCGAACAAGGGCGATACCATCCGCACCCGGCCCAAGGGATCAATAACTCCTGAAAACCCGGTGTTTGCCGCCCGTACCACAAAACGCCGGGTCTCCACGCCCCGCAGCACCGTCATGGCCAGACTGTGATACGGGGCGCTGGACCGGCCATACCAGGCATCATTGGTCAGGTTCACGAGAAGATTGGCGTTGACACCCACCCATTTCCGGGCAATCTCCGGGAAAATGGACTCAAAACAGATTAATACCCCAATCCTGGCATTCCGACAATCCAGAGTGTGGGAAATCACCCCCGGACTGAAATCACCAACCGCCTCCACCACCGGGGCCAGAAAGGGGAGCATTTTTTTCAGGGGCACATATTCCCCAAAGGGTACCAGATGGCTCTTGGAGTAACCGTCGACAATCCGGCCTTGAGTGTCAAAGAGAAGAGCGCTGTTGAAATAATGGAGTTCCTGCCTCTCTCTTTCATCCTTCGCACCCTTGCCGTCGTCCCTGCCTCGCTCAACGCCGGACCACCCCAGGCTGTCCCCTTCCCCTTGAACCCTCTCCGTTCTTTTTTGGGCGTCTTGGCGCCGCTGCTCCACCCATGGCGCCCCGGTGAGCAGGGCCACATCCCCCTGACCGGCAAGATCGCGCACCGAGTACAGTAAAGGATGGCCGGGCGGATAAAAAGGCAGGGCGGTTTCAGGCCAGATCAACAGGTCAGGCCGGTTCCGCTCTATCAACCCCTGGCTCTGGCCGATATAATCGGCCATGGTTTTCTCCTGCAAACCAGGAGACCATTTCTGATCCTGGGCAATATTCCCTTGAACCACGCCCACCCGCACGGTGGTGCCCATCCGCACCTGGTGTTCGATCTGCTGCCAACGCACCATCGAGTAAAGGGCAACCCCGCCGCACAGCAGAATCACCGGGACAATCAGGGCAAACCGTTCTCTTGTTTGAGCACCGGCCATAGCCAACAGGGCCACAAGCGTATTGACCAGCACCAGGACATAACTTAACCCGTAATGCCCCCAGAGATCGGCCGACTGAAGCAGCCAGGGCACTTTTGCCAGCCCATATCCCGGATCCATCCAGGGAAAACCGGAAAACAAAAAGGAGCGGCACCAGTCAAGGGCCACCCATGCCGCAGGAACCAACCACAGGGCAAGCAATAACGGAAGCCTGACAATCAACAGACGGCTTACCATCGCAAAAATACCCAGATACACACTCATGTACAGGGCGAGGAGGACAAAGGCGGGAACAGAGAGGTACAGGGGCAGACCGCCATAGTATCCCAGAACGGTGACGATCCAATAGAGCAGCGCGGAAAAATGAAACAGGCCGGTGAAAAGACCAAAAATACCGGCCTGCCGCAAGGTTACCTCCCCGGCAATAACCACCAGAAAGGGCACCAGGACGACAAACAGCAGCGGCCAGAGCCCCCCGCCACCGGGAAAGGCCAACCAGAACAGTACAGCGGTCAGGGGGGCCGCCGCTATTTTCATGCCACGCACAGTGGTTGTATTTCGTGTTCGGCCAGTCTGTCTGAAATCACGCCGCATCTTCGGTCAGCCGGGTAATGCGAACCATCTTGATGTGCCGCCTGCTCGCCGACTGAACCAGAAACCGCAACCCGCCCACATCCACCTGATCACCGGAAACGGCCAGCCTGCCGAGGACATGAACCACCAGCCCGCCCACTGATTCATAAGGACCTTCCGGCATCTCCACATGAAATCGCTCTTCCACCTCTTCAATATCCACCCTGGCCTGCACCAGAATGGTTTCCAGCCCCAACTCCTGAATCTCATCATGATCTTCCACGTCGTGTTCATCATCAATCTCGCCGACGATTTCCTCAAGGACATCCTCAAGGGTGACGAGACCGCGAACAGAACCAAACTCATCAAGAACCAGAGCCATATGGACTTTACGTTTCTGAAACTCCACCAGCAAATCAACAATCAGCTTCTTTTCATCAACAAAATAAGAGGGATTCAAGAGCTCGGGAAGGGGGATGTCCTTCGAGGATGGGGAAAAGATCTTCAACAGATTCTTGACATGCAAAATCCCTACGATGTTGTCCAAGGTATCCCGATATACCGGCACCCTGGTAAAACCCTTTTCAATAAAAAGTTCCACCAGATCGGCAAACGTCGTCTTTTCTTCCGCCGCCTCGATTTCCACTGCCGGGGTCATAATCTCGCCAACCCTCGTTTCCCGGAAATCAAAGATCGAGTTGATCATCTTCTCTTCCATGCTGCTGATCAACCCCTGCTCCTCCCCTTCCTCAAGGAGCTCCTGAATTTCCTGCTCCAGAGCCTCGGTGGTATCCGGGGTGCGCCCGGGCAGCAGGGCCGCCAGTCGCTGAAAGACGCCTTTATGTTCCTCGGGTTCCGATGATTCCGACTGTTTATCCTTATTCATTATTTTATCTATAATTCCAAATAGTAAACTATTTCAACAAACCATTCTCCGAATATTTCATCGAAATTTTAAAAAATATATATTATACGAGCACCTTCAATTATCATTACAGCCGTCATCAATAACGGAAATGATGATGGCCACACTAAACCAGAATGCACGACAGAATACATTTTTTCTTTTCTAATTGCTATGATATGACTATAGTAATGCCTGTTTATTCTTTTGCAAAAACAAAAAACAGTCGGCACATCAACATTTTTAACCGGACGCTGATTCATTTTTTCCACTCATAACACCACTCTAACACCACTAACCGTTTTATCTAATTCATATGAGTAACAGCTTGCAAGGAAAGGTGCTCATCGCCAACCGGGGTGAGATCGCGATCCGCATCATGAACGCCTGCAAAGATCTGGGGCTGGATTATATAGTCGTCTATACCGAGGCGGACAAAGACTCCGAGCATGTTCAGCGCAACAGGACAAGCGGCCCCGACCAGAACGCCTGGCGAATAACAAGTTACACCGAACCCAACGATATCTTTGCCGTTGCCGACCACACCCACTGCACCGCCATTCATCCCGGATATGGTTTTTTCTCCGAAGACTATCGTTTTGCCAGAAGGGCGACACTGCGCGACCGCCCCCTCACCTTTATCGGGCCGAATTGGGAGGTCATCAAAAGCCTGGGCGACAAGATCAACACCAAGCGGGTAGCCAACCAGCTCAAAATCCCCACCATTCCCGGCACCGATAGTCCCATCTATAACGAGATGGAGGCCGAAGAAATCGCCCAGCGGCTCATGGACGACCAACTGAACCGCGACATCAAGGCGCCTTCCATCCTGGTCAAGGCGGCTGCCGGCGGCGGCGGCATGGGCATCGAAGAGGTCGCCGAGATCGAACAGTTCCGCCGTATCTACCGTCAGGTACAGAACTATGCCAAGCGCCAGTTCGGTGACGGCGGCGTCCTCATCGAGCAATGTTTGCGGGACTATAACCATCTTGAAGTGCAGCTCGTCTGTTCCCGCCACGGTGAACGCATTCATTTTGGATCCCGTAACTGCACCATCCAGTCAACCGGGCGTCAAAAACGGGTGGAGGCGGCGCCGGGCTTTGATCGTTCCTGTTTTTCTTACGATTTTGACGAACAGAAGGTACTGGAAAAGATCGTTGACTATTCCCTGAAACTGGCGGCCCATGTCCGCTACGACAACGTCGGCACCTGGGAATGGATTGTCAGCCGCTCCGGTCAGCCCTATCTGCTGGAGGTCAACACCCGGATCCAGGTGGAAAATGACGTCTCGGCCCGTATCAGCTATCTGGATAATCAGCATCCCAATCTGATTCGTGAACAGATCAGGCTTGGCCTCGGTGAAAAGATCGGCTACAAGCAAAAATCCGTCGAATTCAAAGGGGCATCCATTGAACTGCGCATTGTGGCCGAGGATACCCGCCGCGGCTTTGCGCCATGGATCGGCACCATCACCGACTTTCATTTTCCTCGGCATGACTGGTCCACCGTTTATTCCCATGTCCCGTCCGACCGGGAATACCGGATCCCCAGCGAATACGATCCCAATCTGGCCCTGGCGCTGGTATGGGGAGAATCCATGGACGAGGCCAAAAACCGCGCCCGGCAGTTTATCGATGAAGTTGTTATTCACGGTAAAGACTCGCATGACGGCCCCATCATCACCAATCTTGAATATCTGAAAAACAACCTGGACCGCCTGCTGACCTTTTAACCGCCTTTCAATATGGCCCTGCTTCGACGAACGCAAGAGACACTGTGCCACCTTTGCTCACTGAACAGTTCGATCGCCTGCAACCTGTAACCGCACTCTCTATGAACCTATTACTCAAACAGCTCCATAAAATCGAAGAACGGATCAATTACCTGATTCAACTCAAGGACTATTCCAACTGGGGAAACCTGGACGGTTTCAAAGAGACCTGCGACAAATTAAAGCAAACGGTCTACGATCACACGGAAGATCAATTTTCCCGTGAGATCAACAAGCTGCACGAATCCATCTGCTTTCTCGAGGAGCGGGCGGAGGAACAACTCACCCCCATGGAGCGCGTCCGCATCGTCCGCAGCATTCAGCGCTTCAGCCTGAAGGACATCCTGGAAAACGTCTACGAGGACTATACCGAGCTGGGCGGTGAGGGCGACGCCAATATCGACCCGGCCATGGTCTGCGCCAAGGCCACGATCGTCAGACGCATCAAGGACAAACCTTTCACCGCCTCGGTTATGGTTATCGGTCAGGAAACAGGACACGGCGAAGAGTTTCGCAATGGGGGTTCCTGCCGGCCCGAAGGCAATGAAAAGGCGCTGCGCTATATGAAGGTTGCGGAAACCGAAGGTATTCCAATCCACTTCTACGTCTTCACCCCGGGCTCCTATCCGGTGGAGGAATATCCGGGAGCAGCCCAGCAGATTGCCCGCAATATTTACACCATGGCCAAACTGCGGGTCCCCATGATCTCCCTGATCTCCGAGGGAGGCTCCGGTGGGGCCGAGGCCATCGGCCTTTCCGATTATCGGATGATGTGCTCCCATGGCTACTACTCCGTCATCTCACCGGAAGGCGCTGCCGCCATTGAGGGAAAAGTGAATGAAGGAGGCAAGGTCCCCAAGGAACTGGTTGAAGTCTGCGCAGAACGGCTCAAATTGACCGCCAGGGATAATCTCGAACTTGGCACCATTGACCATATCATTCAGGAGCCGCCATTGGGCGCCAGAAGAGACGATTTTGCCTTTTTTAATCTGCTGCGCACCGAGATCATGCAGGCCACCGACAAGGTCATCCTCGGCACCAAAAGCTTTCGGGCCTTCCGTTCTTACGAGATCAAACGCAAGAAGGCGGAATCCGAGGCCAAAAAGATCGAGGTTGACGTTTCCTGGGATCTCAACCCGGACGAACTGAACCGACTGCTTGTTCAACGCTCCAGGAAATATCGGGAAATGGCCACCAAAGGTTTCACGGGACTGCCGACACCCACGGAAAAATTTTTCCAGCGGATTCAGGAAGGCACCGAAAAATTCTACTATTCCATGCGCTACGACATCCTGAAAAATCATCAGAAACAGGTGCAAAAAGTCTTTAAGGATGTTTCCGGCGAGGGAACCGTTATTCTCAAACGCGTTACTTCACCGATTACCACCGCCATGGAGTTTTTTTCCCAGGATAAAGAGAAAAAAATCACCCGTCCCCAGCTTGCTCCCCCGGAGGGACAGGCTGCTCCGGCCTCGGTCACCGATCCTCTGGAACTGACAGATACCTACACCAGCCCGCTGGCCAACGTGGATCGCACCATCACCTGTCCCAACCATGAAAAATATGGCTGCAAGGATCTCTGGGTGCCGGATCTTTTTGGCGAATTTGCCGGAGTCTGCGAAACCTGCGGCCATCACTTTCCCCTGGAGTACAAATGGTACCTGAAAAACATCTTCGACCCTGACTCCATCCGCATCTTCAACCCCAACATTACCGCCGGCAATCCCCTTGGCTATACAGGCTTCGATGAACGTTTACAGTCTTCACAAAAGAAAACCGGGCGCAAAGCCGGCAACATGACCTTTCACGCCCAGATTATGGATATACGGGTGGTGGTCAGTATGCTCTACTCCGATTTCAGAAACGGGACGGTGGGCTCTGCCGAAGGTGAGAAATTCATCCAGGCCTGTGCCGTCGCCAAACGAAAAAAACGCCCGTTGATCTCCTATGTTCACACCACTGGCGGCATCCGTATCCAGGAAGGAACCCTGGGAGTCACCCAGATGCCCAAATGCACCATGGCCGTTCGAGAATATATCGATTCCGGCGGACTCTATATCGTTATCTATGACAACAATTCCTATGCCGGCCCTGTTGCCAGCTTTCTCGGCTGTTCACCCTATCAATTTGCCATTCGCTCCAGTCGCATCGGCTTTGCCGGCCACCGAGTGATCCGTGAAACCACGGGTATTGACATCCCACCTGATTACCATTCAGCCCGCAACGCCCTCAAACGCGGCCACATCCAAGGAATCTGGGACAGGCGCGATTTTAGACGTAATCTCTATAAATCCCTGACCACCATGGGCAGCCCCCACCTCTACTACCGGTAAATCATTTCTACGACCAAAGCATTTGCCAAAAACCTAACCCAAAAGAATAACAGGAAAATTCCTGTATTTTTCATTGAATCCGATTCATCTGCTTCCAGCAGGCGAATCGGATTCTTTTTTTTTGGTCATTGCTACTGCAAAAAACTCAACTTTTCACAGATTCTGCCGATTTAATACTCATAGATAGAAGGGTTGTATCAACAAGGCAACGTGCATAATTCTCAACGGACTGAGGAGGTGCGTTATGGCAATCTGGAAGTTTCTGGTAAACGACAAGGATGTCTCTTACGGGAATCGTACTCGCAAGGCTTTGACCAATGGAGGTTGCAATGAGCCCTATAAAGATCGATATTGGTGCCCTAAAAAGAAATGGTTCACAGGGGAAGCCTGTCCTTTTATAAATAGACATGAATGTGAAAACTTCACCTGGATGAGCGGGGAGAGGCTGGCTAAACTCTAAGTGAACCGGAATATTCTGCGCAAAGAGACATTCTTGAGTTTTTCACGGCACAGAGCCTTGACGGAACTTCATTCGTATGATAGATAACGAACACTTTTTTACTGTCATACGGGCCGTTAGCTCAATTGGTAGAGCATCTGACTCTTAATCAGCAGGTTCCCGGTTCGAGTCCGGGACGGCCCACCAAAAAATCTTGTTTCTGAAAACGCCTTCAGATTTTTGAAAATCTGAAGGCGTTTTTTTATTCCGGCAGTTTACATAAAAAATGCCGATCAGTCATCAGATCCTGCCCATGGAGAAAACGCTCAATGGATTCCGCGGCGACTTTGCCCTGGTACACTGCCTTCGCAACCGTTTGCGGTCCCAAGACATCATCTCCGCCGGCGAAAATCCAGTCAACAGATGTCTGCAGGGTTAAGGGATCAGTTTCATACGTTCCCCATTTGGTAAGATTAAACTCCAAACCACGGTCAGCACTATGATCAACATTCTGACTAATGGCTGGGATAATGGAGTCCGCTTTGATGACAAAATTAGAAGATTCCTGTACAACCGGCCGCCGTCTTCCAGAAGAGTCGGGTTCACCCAGCTCCATTCTGACACATTCAACCCCAACAAGTCTGTTATTATCAGCAAGGATCTTAACTGGCGCGGCCAAAAATTCAATACGAACTCCCTCTTCTTCAAGATGATGGATCTCAGCCTGAGAAGCAGGCATTTCATCCCTGGTACGGCGATACAAGATGAAGACATCGGTAGATCCGAACCGTAGAGCTGTACGGGCTACATCGATGGCCACATTCCCGCCGCCGACAACGACAACCTTGTTCCCCAAGTCGATCTTCTCTCCAAGGTTGATTCGCCGTAAATAATCCACGCCATGCATAACTCCATTCGTACTTTCTTCATTGTCTAGTCCCAGCTTACGACTGGCATGGGCACCTACTCCAAGAAATACTGCGTCAAATCCTTCATTCTTCAAATCAAATAAGCTTTTATCTTTCCCGATGGTCACACCATTACAAATAGTAACCCCACAACTTTTAAGCGCGTCGAATTCAGCTCGAATAATATCACGAGGAAGACGAAAAGCTGGAATACCAACAGTCAACATGCCTCCAAATTCGGATAAGCTCTCATAAACTGTGCAGGCCACTCCTTTATGGGACAAATAATAGGCGACCGACATACCAGCAGGACCGGATCCGACGATGGCTACCTTTTTCTGTATGGGCAAGGCGCAAGGAGTAAACATATTCTTGTTCTGTGAGACCATCCAGTCAACAACAAAACGCTCCAGCATACCAATAGCAACGGCCTGCCCCTTTCCTTTGCCACGAACACAGGCGCCCTCACACTGAAATTCATGGGGGCAAACACGAGAACAGACTGCGGGCATGGATGAAGTTTCTCTGATCTTCCAATAAGCCTTCTCAAACTCTCCATCACGGAGAAAAGCAATAAAACCAGGAATATCATTATGAATTGGACAACCATCGCGGCACGAAGGTTTTTTGCATTGCAAGCATCTGTTTGCTTCAAGGATGGCAGTATCTATTGGATATCCGGCCACAATTTCATCAAAATTGCTAATACGCTCCGCAACAGGCAATTCAACAGCCATTTGCCGGGCGATAGCCATACGTTCTTGTATTTTCATCTCATTCCCTTAAAAAAATCTATCAGTCAAAACTCACCAGGATAGTAAGTCCTACCCCATAGAATATCGCGCAATCAATTAAAAAATAATGCAACAACGAACAAATAATTCAAAATAAAAAAAGGTCGTTCCCATTAAGGAACGACCTTTTTTTATCGTACATATTCTCTTCAATCAAGACATTTTTGCGACCTTCATACGGGCAAGGGATCGCTGGAGAGCAGCTTCGGCTCGAGTTCTGTTAATCAAATCATCATGTTGGGCGCTTTTAGCTAATCGCTTTTCAGCGCGCTCTTTAGCACGCATGGCTCGATCAACATCAATCTGCCGTCCAAACTCAGCGCTCTCAACCAAAAAAGTGATCTGATTATTAGAAACTTCACAAAAACCACCACTGATCATCAGATTTTCACGTT
>DYTH01000078.1 GCA_020726025.1 Syntrophus aciditrophicus
ATCGCCCTTTCCCAGAACAACACCCGGACGTTTCTGATGCCCCCGGCGCTCGGCATTGACCACCGGATTGTCAATGGCCGGGTCTATGTCACCCCGATCGGCGTTTCCAACCCGGACGATATTCCCAAACGCATCCCCGTGTTCATGAAACGGGCTGGTTATTACTACGAAAACTGGGATAAACTGTACGAGAACTGGAAGGTCAAGGTCAATGCCCTGTTGAAGGATCTGGATGCCCTTTCTTTCAAAACACTGCCGGAAGTCGAGGACGAGACGGTCGTTTTCGGAAACACCGGTACGGGAAGCGGCTACCACCTTCTTTCCCGATACGACAAGCTGATCGACATGGCCTTTCTGATCTGGCAGTACCACTTCGAATTCCTGAACCTCGGTTACGCCGCCTACGTCACCTTCATCAACACGGCCAATTCCATCTTCCCCAACATTCCCATCTCGACCTTGACCAAGATGGTCTCCGGGATCGACGTGGTCATGTACAAACCCGATTCCGAACTCATCAGGCTTGCGAGGCTGGCTTTAGACAACAAGATTGAGGATGTTATCCTGAAGAAGCAGGATGCCGCGGATTTGATAAAGGAACTCGGCAACACCTCTGTCGGCCAGTTGTGGATCGATGAGCTGGAGAAGGCGCGCTACCCCTGGTTTCATATTTCCACCGGGACAGGCTGGTTCCATCATCACCGGTCGTGGAATGACAATCTCAACATTCCGTTCGATTCCATACGGATGCACATCAACGCGATCAAAGCGGGAAAGGATGTCGGCCGGCCCACGGAGCGCCTGATCGAGGAGAGGGATAGAATTGTTAAAGAATACCGTGAGCTTATCGACAGCGATGACGACCGGGAGGCCTTTGATCAGGCGTTGGCGATATCGAAGCGGGTCTTCCCGTACGTCGAGGATCACCTGTTCTACGTCGAACACTGGTTCCACAGCGTCTTCTGGAACAAGATGCGCGAGGTCTCCGCCATTTTGAAGGGGGCCGGATTCTACGGTGATATTGAGGATATCTGGCTTATGAAGCGCGGCGAGGTCCGCGACGCGCTCAACGACTACGTCACCGCCTGGGCCACGGGCACGAATCCGCGCGGCCCCTCCTACTGGCCGGCCGAGCTTGCCTGGCGCCAGGATGTCATGCACAAATTCGAGGCGTGGACCCCGCCGCCGGCCCTCGGCGTTCCTCCGGAGGTGGTGACGGAACCCTTCAGCATCGTTCTGTGGGGCGTGACAACCGACGTGTTGAAAAAATGGCTGGGCGGTATCGAGGCGGCAAGCGGTCAAGGCGGTGAAATCCTCAGAGGGGCCGCCGGTTCGCCGGGTATTGTGGAGGGACGCGCCCGGGTGATCTCCAAAGTCGAAGAGCTCTCTCTTCTCCAGGAGGGCGAGATCATGGTGGCCACGACCACCTCGCCGAGCTGGGCGCCAGCCTTCACCCGCATCAAGGGGGCGGTTACCAACGTCGGCGGCTCGATGTGCCATGCCGCCATCGTCTGCCGTGAATACGGGCTTCCGACCGTTGTAGGCACGGGAACGGCAACCTCCACCATCAAGACGGGCGATCTGATCCGGATCGATGGAGACGAGGGAACCGTCGAGATACTGGAGCGGGCGGCATCCTGAAGTATTCCGGTAAAAGACGCGCGCATGTTTAACGGATAGTTTCTTTAACCGCCGGTTGTTGCGGAATTCGCAGCAACCGGCGGCAATTAACATGTGTTTCCCGCACCCTGGCGAGAACAAGCCATTTTGGCCATGACAGGCTATCTGGTGGTTTTTCTCGGGCATTGCCGGGAATGGTCTGGCTCTTTATCGTTGGCTGGTTGTCGCGGGGAAACTTAGGGGAGAGGGGTTTGCAATGGAAGACCGGGAGAAGCGAATTACCTTGTGGTACAATGAGTTGGAAGGGGCGGATTTCAATCTTGTCGGAAAAAAGAACGCCAATCTCGGCGAGATGATCAAAGGAGGAATCAGAGTCAGCCCGGGGTTTGCGCTTACCATCTACGCCAATGACCTGTTTGTCACGGAAACGGGAATCAAAAAAGAGCTGGAGGGGTTTCTCGCGTCGTTGGGTCAGGTTACCTATGAGTCCAGTATCAAGGCCAGCGAGTTTGCTGTGAAGTTGATCGAAGAGGCGGCCATTCCCGCGATCATTACAGACGATGCTATGGAAAACTACGATCTGCTCTGCGAGAAATCGGGCGTCGCCAATGTGCCCGTCGCCGTACGTTCCAGCGGGGCGGTCTCGATGCCCGGCCAGATGGAGACCTTTCTCAACATCCGGGGTCATGAGGATTTGATCGCGTATATCAAGAAGACCTGGGCCAGCGCCTACTACGTTGAGGCGATCACCTACCGGATGAACAAGGGGATGGGTTTTCTGCTGAATATCGGCGTCGGCGTTCCCAAGATGGTCAATTCGCGCGTTTCGGGTGTCATCTTCACGCTGAACCCTCTCAACGGAGACCGGTCCAAGATATCGCTCGATGTCAGCTACGGTCTCGGCGAAGCGGTGGTAAGCGGGTTGGTTACACCGGACAACTACCTGATGGACAAGATCACGCTGAGCGCCATCAAATCCATTCGGGGGAGCAAGGAAGTGATGTGTGTCTATGAGGAAAACGGAAGCAATATCAAAATGGTTCCCGTTCCAGAAGCCATGCGCGCACAATTTTCGATCACCAACGAAGAGCTTCTGGAGCTTTGCCGCACCGCCAAAGCAATCGACAAGTACTACGGGAAACCCTACGACATCGAATTCGCAATAGACGGCGACCTTTCTTTTCCTGAAAGCGTGATCGTGCTTCAGGTGAGGCCGGAGTCTGTCTGGGCCAAAAAAAAGGCGGAGGCGAAGACCGAAAAGAAGGCGGACGCGCTGGACAGGATTGTGAGCCAGCTCGTCACCGGGGTCAGAATCCATTAGTACACCGCGGTGACGGGTGAAAAAAATAAATCTTTGAGTTTTCTGAGGCAGAAGCAATGGGAGAGACACGGACAATTGCGGTGATCGGGACGTTCGATTCGAAGGCCGAGGAGCACCTTTTTATGAAACGGGCCATTGAGGAGAGGGGATTCCAGACGGCGATGGTGCATCTCGGCACCGCAGGGCCGTCGCCATTCACGCCGGATATCGATCTCTACACGGACGTTGTCGCTGCCCATGGCGGAAAAGAGCTGGGGCGGGACGGCCTGATCGAGTTGGTTCTGTCCCATGCCGGGCCGCTGATCAAGGGGCTTTACGCGCAGGGAAAAATCTCCGGCCTGGTTTCCGCTGGCGGCGGTACGGGGACGTACATCAGCTCCACGCTGATGCGCCAGCTTCCGCTGGGTGTGCCCAAGGTGATTGTCTCCACCGTCGCCTCCCGCGACATGGCCAGGACCGTGGGCACCCGGGACATCACGATGATTCACAGCGTGGTTGACATCCTCGGGGTGAACAGCATCTCCGGCCGGATTCTCGACATGGCGGCGGGCGCTGTCTGCGGGATGGCCGCCCGGCAGTGGGCGCCTGCCCTGGAAAAGCCGCGGATTGCGATGTCTTTCTTCGGCTTTGTCACGCGCGCCGCGGAGAATGTCCGGGAATGCCTGGAGGAGCTGGGATACGAGATCGTCCCCTTTCATGCCAACGGAACGGGAGGAACGGCGATGGAGGAGCTGGCCGCCGAGGGGTATTTTGTCGGTATCCTTGATCTTGCCACGCACGAGCTGGTCGATGAACTCATGGGCGGATACTGCCGGGGAATCAAGCCGAACCGGATGATGGCGGCGCCCGGAGCGGCCATTCCGCGTCTCGTGGTTCCGGGCGGATTGGATTGCGCAGTTTTTGAATTTACGAGAGATACCGTTCCCGAGCGATTTAGCGACCGCAAGCTGTTCTTCTACGATTTCCGCTCTGCCATTCGCCTGAATTTTCAGGAGACCCGCGTTATAGCCGAGCAAATTGTCGAAAAGCTGAATGCCGGCAGTGCGCCGGTCAAGGTGCTGATCCCCAGTCGCGGCTGGTCCGAGGCCGATTGCGACACCTGCCCGCTCTGGGATCCCGACTTAAGCCAGTCGTTCGTCGATGCAATCCGGCGGGGCCTGCGGCCCGACATCGACGTGATCGAAGAGGATTACCACATTAACGATCAGCCGTTCGCCATGCGGATCGCAAAGACAATGCACGGGATGATCCACGGAGGCCTCGCTGGATGATGCGCCGATCGTTGCGACCCAACCACGCCGACTCCCTGTTTTACGTCGGCTGCACGGAAGGTAAGGCAGGGAAGCTTCGCGCAGGCTTCGGCATACGAACTTGTTTTACGGTCTGTTCGGCGGGTAAGACCGCTGCTGGATGCTCAGGCGGCGCATGATGTCGGTGATGTCGTCAGATGCGGCGTGGGCTGGCACCATGTCGATGACCATGTCGATGAAGGCCTGGGCTGTGGTGGAAAGTGGCTGCATACCCAGATAGGCGATGCTGACATCCATCCAGAGCCTCGTCCCCTCTATCGGCAGGGCGACGATTTGATGGTCCTCCAGTTCCGCGGTGAAAAGTGGTTTTACCAGAAACGAGATGCCCTCTCCCCTTTTGACCATCTCCTTGATCAAGCCGTCGTTGCTTGTCTCCATGAGGATATTGGGGGTGCAGTGATGTTCGGCGCAATACCTGTCGATCACGCGGCGCGTGCCGGAGCCGACCTGCTTCATGATGATCGGCTCCCGAGTTGTGTCTTTCAGTGTGAGGAATTCTTTTTTTGCCAGGGGGTGGGAAGCAGCCACGATCGCCATGATCTCCTCCCTGGCCACCGGGATGAACTTCAGTTCTGGGCGGTTTTCGGGCGTGGCGATCAAGGCCACCTCGATTTTAAGGTCGATCAGGTTCTGGATGAGGTCGGTTGAACTTCCCTCGTTGACGTTAATCATCACGTGAGGATGAAGCAGGTGAAACGCCTGTACCAGATAGGGCATGATGTAGAGCGTGTACGCCTTGGTGGCGCCTACGCGGAGCATGCCCCGTTTCAGCTTCTGCATATCCTCGATGACATGCTCGATCTCCTTTTCGTACTCGAATACCCGGATCGCGTGACCGTAAAGGGTCTGCCCCTCGTCGGTCAGGACAAGGCCGCGCCCTTTTTTCCTGAAAAGTTTAATATTGCAGTGGTCTTCGAAGGATTTGACCTGGGCGGTCACTGCCGGTTGAGTGATGAAAAGCTCCCGTGCAGCAACGGTGAAGCTCAGGTTTCTGGCGGCGTGGTAGAATATTCGCAACTGATTCAAATTAATCATAAAGTGTTATCCTTTTGCCCCGAGGCGATGTGTGTATTTCCATCGTTCTTGTCGCGCCGCCCAAAGCTGGATACAGAAGGTGACAGGGATCAGGCACGGCAACGTTCGGTCGGTACGACCGATTGATCGATTTGTTGTTTTTTTGGGGTGTTTTGCGTCTATTTATAAACTGCACTTATGGATAACATAAAAATTATGAAATTGACAATTTTTTTTAGATCAGCCATTTAGCATTCCAACGGTCGAAAGATGCTGTACATATCACACGACAGAATCAGCGCATGTTCCATGCGGGAAATTTTCAGACAGCAACACTAAAAGACGCGTCGATATTGCGCCTGACAGTTCTGTCGCATGCAGAGGCAGTTTGAACCCATCTAAAAGGAGGCAGGTATCGCAATGAAAGACATGAGAGATTTTATCGCGCTGTGCGAGAAGGAAGGATTGCTGAAGAGGATTGGCGCCGAGGTTGACTGGAATCTCGAACTATCGACCATAGCAAAGCTCAACGAAGAAAAGAGCGGCCCCGCGCTCCTTTTTGAAAATGTGAAAGGATACGATACCCCGGTTATTACCAGCGCCCTGACCACCACTGAACGGTTGTCCCTGATCATGGGGATGCCGATTAAATCGACGCTGGTCGATCTGATGCGGAAATGGGTGGAAAAAGGCGAAAAGAAGATTCCGCCCCGGTGGGTCGATCAAGCGCCCTGCAAGGAAAACATCATCACGGGCGACGCCATCGACCTTTACAAGTTTCCTGTTCCCAAGTTCTATCCGATGGACGGCGGGCGCTTTTTCGGTACCGCCCACTTCATCATCTCGAAAGATCCGGATACGGGATGGGTTAATCTCGGAACCTACCGCTCCCAACTCCTCGACAAGAACCACATGGGCGTTCAGTTCATCAAGGGGAAGCATGCCGACCTCATGCTGAAAAAATACGCTGCCCGGAAAGAGGCGATGCCGGTTGCCTCCATCGTCGGATGCGATCCGCTGCTCTTTTTGGTGGGGGCGGCGCGCCTCTCCGCGTTTGAATCCGAATACGACTTTGCCGGCGCCGTCCGCGGCGAGGGGATTGAGGTGATTAAGGGTGAGACCGTCGATCTGCCGATTCCGGCGCACGCGGAGATTGTTGTCGAGGGCGAGGTCGATCCCAATGCGTTCATGGACGAAGGGCCCTTCGGCGAATACACCGGGTACTACTCGGGTGTGGGAACAGACCCCCGCAATTTCATCAAGGTAAACTGCATTACCCACCGCAATAACCCCATCTTCTGGGGAACCACCGTTGGCAAAGCCGTCACCGATACGCACATGACGATGGCGCTCACCTACGGCGCGACACTCTGGCAGCAGCTTGTCGCGATGCGGATCCCTGGTCTGAAGGCCGTTTACTGTCCGCCCGAGGGTTCCGGGAGATTCCTGGCGATTATCTCGATCAAGCAGATGTATCCGGGGCACGCCGATCAGGTGCTCACAGCCGCCATCTCCACCGAGATGGGCGCTTACGGCCTCAAGACGGTAATCGTTGTCGATGAGGACATCGATCCGTGGGATATTCCCCGTGTCATGTACGCGCTGAGCTTCCGCTTCCAGCCGAACCGCTCGCAGGTGATTAAGCGCGGGCGCTCCACGCCTCTGGATCCGTCGCTTCCGATCAATGCCCGCGAGATCACGGGAAGGCTGCTTCTCGACGCGACTATCCCGTACGAGTGGAAGGAAAAACCGATTCCGATCACGCTTGATCCGGATGTCGTAAAACAGGTTCAGTCCCGCTGGGCGGAGTTCGGGCTATAGCCGTTGCCGTCACGGCCGGATCTGTCTAACTGGTGTGCTGCGGGGGAGAAAAAAGCTGCCCCCCGCAGGTTTTTTTACGAGATCGACAAATAATGCATGCATTTTCAGCATGATGTGCAGCTATTCAGCCTTTGACCCGTCCACTTGCTTATATCGTGGACACGGGAGGGGCAATCGGAGGCAAACAATGACAATTGCAGTCATCGGCATGCTGGATGAGAGGGAGGGTGGCCTGTCCCTGCTCAAGGAGACCATCGAGAAACGGGGCCACAGGATCGCCCTGATCGATATCAGCATCGGAACCGGGGCCATTCAGTCCGCATTGAAGGCGGACATCACCAACGAAGAGCTGGCGCGGACGGAGGGAACGACCGCCGCGGAGATTGCCGGAATGCTGGCCAAAGAGCGCGACCGGGCGACATCCACGGTTGCCTCCGCGCTTGGCAAAAAACTGCTTGGGATGTATGATGCAGGGGAGCTCCAGGGCGTCATAGCCGTGGGCGGGATGACAGGCACATTTATTTCACTGACGGCGCTCCGCATGCTGCCGTTTGGGCTGCCCAAACTGCTGATTTCGAGCGTGGCGGCCATGCCTGCCTATGCAGGCAAGCTTGCGGAGTTCTTCGGGGTTCGGGATATCACGGTGATGCACAGCGTTGTCGATACGGTCGGATTGAACCCGCTGGTGAGAAACCTGATGATCAACGGCGCCGGGGCGATCTGCGGCATGGTGGAGTCTTATGAACCACGCTTGCGGGAAGGGCGACCGGCTATTGCGATTACCGAGTTTGGATTTGCCGAGAAGGGGGCCCATTACGTCCGGGAACTGCTTGAAGACCGGTTCGATCTGATCTCGTTTCATGCGACCGGGATTGGTGAGAAGGCAGCCGGCGACCTCGTCGGCCAGGGGCTCTTCGAGGCTTTTATCGATCTGGTGCCGGCAGGTTTCAGCGAGTATCTGCTGGGCGGAAACAGGGCGGCGGGGCCCGATCGTCTCGACGCGGGCTGCCGACAGGGGAGGCCCTACATTCTTTCCCCGTGCGGCTTTGACATGATCAGTTGCGGCCCCATCAAGAGGAAGGACGACAACGATCCGCTCTGGACATCGCGAAGGCTTGCGGAAAGAAAACTGCTTCTCCAGGACGCCATCCGGGTACAGGCGCGCACGAGCGCGGAGGAAATGACGATGATTGCCGGAGCGGTCGCTGAAAAGCTCAACCAGCATCCGGACAAGAGACTGGTGAAGTTCGTGATTCCGAAAAAGGGATTCTCCTCGTTGAGCGTTGAGGGCGGTTCGCTGTACGATCCCGAATCGGATCAGGCATTTATCGACGCTTTGAAAAAGAACCTCGATCCGGCGATCGAGGTGATCGAGATCAATACCCACATCAACACGCCGGAGTTCGGCCGGGCCGTCATCGAGGCGCTGGAGCGGGCGGTAAACGCCATGAAAGCGTGATGTTTCTGTTATTCTTTAAAAATGCGTGCATGTTTCGCTGGAATAACCTGTTCTCTTTCTTCCCCCCGGTGTTCAGGGGGGGATCGGCGTCTGGTAAATAAGAATGAAATCATTCGATGTTGTTCAGAAGGTGGGGGAATTTGAGGTGTCGGCGCGCGTTGTGCCGGTGGGCGCCGACCTGCTTGTCATCCTGACCGGTGGCCGCGCCCACATCGGCGCCGTTGCGATTGCTCAGCCCCGGCCGAGCATCAGCGATGCCGGCGCGATAAGCTCGACCAGTTCGGTTTTTACCCGTGTCGGCCATAAGGAGGATGTCGTTTCCAGGGCGATGTCGGAAGAGTTGTCAAAGGCGTTGAACATGGTGGTGACGGTAGTCGCGGGCCTGCACTGGGATAACCTGAAGGCAGAGGATATCGGTCTCATCGTGGAAATTTGCGGGACAATCTCGAAAGGAATTATTGCGGTGATTAAGGAGGCGGTGGAGGCGTGAAAGCGAAGCTTCAGGTTGACAAGCGGATTATTGTCGGTATTTCAGGGGCTTCGGGTGTCATTTACGGGATCAGGCTGCTTGAGGTTCTCAAGGAGGCGCGAATCGAGACGCACGCGGTCATCTCCGAGGCGGCGAAGAAGAACATCCTGCTCGAAACGGATTATGCCCTCGAGGATGTGAAAAAACTGGCGTCCCATGTTCACGATGAAAAAAACATGGCCGCTGCGATTTCCAGCGGCTCTTTCAAGACGGACGGGATGGTTGTGGCGCCCTGTACGATCAGGACTCTCTCCGGAATAGCCCATTCCTACGACGAGAATCTGATGATAAGGGCCGCAGACGTCATTTTGAAGGAGCGCCGCAAACTGGTGCTCGTTGTGCGGGAGACGCCCCTGCATAAAGGGCATCTGGAACTGATGACCCGTGTGGCCGATCTCGGGGGCATTATTCTGCCGCCGGTTCCTGCCTTTTACCACGCGCCGAAGACAATCGACGACATCATCGACCAGACGCTGGGGAAGATTCTCGACTGCCTTGGCATTGAAAACGCCCTCTTCGCGCGGTGGAAGGGCGTCGAATAGCCTGTTTTCTCTCACCCAATTTAGTAAACACAACCGAATGTTCCCCGCGCGTTCTTTGCGGCGAAAAGAAGTTACCGCTGCTGTTTTCGCCACAGGCTGTAGGATGCCATTCGCGACAGCGCCTTCACGGCCC
>DYTH01000079.1 GCA_020726025.1 Syntrophus aciditrophicus
CATCAAGCTTACTGTTCATAATCTGATTTTGAATCAAGGCCGAACCCGCGGATCTTTTTATGGAGATGGCTCCTCTCCAGTCCCATCGCCTCGGCTGTCCGGGTAATGTTGCCGCCGAACTCCCGCAGACGGCGCAGGATGTACTGACGTTCAAAATCCTGTTTCGCCAGGCGGAAAGAATCGGTGGAAGCCTCCTCCTGCAGGGCCGGGCTATCGGCTCCTCTGCCCACCGGAATGCTTTCATTTTCCCCATTATTTTCATTCCTGCCGAGATTGACAAGCATGTCTGCCTTTGAAATTACATCCCCGGGCGTCATGATAATCAATCGTTCAACGACATTTTTGAGTTCCCTGACGTTTCCTGGCCAGTTGTGGTTCATCAGCGCCGATAGCACCTCATCCGTTACAGTTTTTGGCGCCTCGCCTTCCTTTCTGGAAAAATCATTGATAAATCGGTTGACGAGAAGGGGAATGTCATCCTTGCGGTCGCGCAGCGGAGGAACCCAAAGCGGGATAACATTGAGGCGATAAAAGAGATCCTGCCGGAAACGCCCCGCATCCATCTCCTTTTCGAGGTCCTTGTTCGTTGCCGCAAGAACCCTCACGTCCGTTTGAATGACGCGGTTGCCGCCAACCCGCTCAAATCTCTTTTCCTGCAGGATCCGTAAAACCTTGGCCTGCGCCTTAAGGCTCATGTCGGCCACTTCATCGAGGAAAAGGGTTCCTTCATTACCCATTTCAAATTTCCCACGCCTTTTGGCGGTAGCCCCTGTAAACGAACCCCGTTCATGGCCGAACAGCTCGCTTTCTATCAAGTCCTCCGGGATGGCGGCGCAATTAACCTCGATGAAAGGTTTCTGCACCCGGCGGCTCTGGTGGTGGAGGGACCTGGCGACAAGTTCCTTTCCGGTTCCATTCTCCCCCATGATGAGTATCCAGGCATTGGTCGGGGCGACTATATCTATCATCTCCTTCAGTTCGAGAATGACGCTGCTGTTTCCAGTCAGTTCGTATTCATGGCTTACCTTCTGACGAAGCAGCGCGTTCTCCTCTTCAAGCCTGACAAAATCCAGGGCATGGTTTACCACCAGGATAACCTTTTCCAGTGAAAGAGGTTTTTCTATAAAATCAAACGCCCCGAACTTGGTCGCCTTGACCGCCGTTTCGATAGTCCCGTGGCCAGACATCATCACAACCTGGATTTGTGGATAGGATGACTTGATCGACTTCAGCGCTTCTAACCCGTCCATATTCGGAAGCCAGATATCCAGAAGCACAAGATTCGGCTGCTCGTCTTCGATCAGACGCAGGGCCTCCTCGCCGCTTCCCGCCTTCATGACTTCGTAGCCCTCGTCGGTGAGTATTCCACCCAGAGACTGGCAGATACTCTCTTCGTCGTCAACAATCAGTATTGTTTTACCCATAAATACATCTCCCCCCGGGGACAGATTTCCAATCTGCCCCTTTTTCGTCTTGCCGATAGTTCAATTTCCAATATATCAAACCTGTCGGGACTGTTTTTTGTCATCAACAGGCAACTCAAAGGTAACAATGGTGCCTCCTTCAGGATTGTCCTCCACAAAAATACGCCCGTGGTGGTCCTCGATAATGGAGCTTACGATAGCCAGCCCCAGACCGGTCCCGGTCTTTTTTGTCGAAAAATACGGCTCGAACATCTTGATTCTGTAATCGGGAGGAATTCCGCAGCCATTGTCAGATACCGACACCCTTGCCGCCTGTTTTTCAGCATCGTGGAAACTCGAGATCGTTATCCTGCCGTTTTGGGCAGGCATAGCCGCAACGGCATTGTCCAGCAGGTTCACCATGACCCTGTTGATCTGCTCAGCGTCCAGCAGCAAAGGGGGAATATTCCCACCCGGAAAAAAAGAAAAATCAATCTCCCTGTGGGCATCCTTGAACAGGGTTATGGAATTCAGGATCGTATCGTTTAAATCTCCCGTGACAAGATTTGTCACCGGCAGCCTTGCGTAACGCGAGAACTCGTTAACCAGATTCTTCAGCACCTCAACCTGATCGATGATTGTTTGGGTGCATTCCCAGAACACATCCCCTTCTTCCTTGAATTTTTCACCGTATTTCCTCTGGAGACGCTGCGCGGAAAGCTGCACCGGGGTAAGAGGATTCTTGATTTCGTGGGCCATTCGCCTGGCCACCTCGCGCCATGCGGCAATCCTCTCCGCCCGCTGCAGTTGCGTTATGTCCTCAAAAACAAGCGCCAGTCCCATCTCCCGGCCTTCGTCATCCCTGATCTCGGTCACCGTAATCAGTATGGACAAGGCCTGCTCTTTCTTCATGACATCGACCTGTTTTTCAATAAATCCGTTTCCGTTTATCCGCATCTCCTGCAGAACCGCGTCAGCCAGAACAAGGTGATCCGGGAGAAGAACCTCGTCGTATCGCCTGCGGACAATTTTCGAAGAGTTGATTCCCAGCATTTTTTCGGCCGCCCGGTTGATCATCGTGATGAACCCGCTTTTGTCGATGGAAATGACCCCGGCGGAAACATTGCGAAGCACGGTTTCCATGTAGCTGCGCCTTCGCTCAAGGTCCGTATTTGCCTGCTCCAGGCTGTTTTTGCTTTTCTTCAGATCCATCGTCATCTGATTGAAAGCATTGACAAGACTGCCCAATTCGTCATCGGCAACCGTTTCGATCTGATGCTCCAGATCCCCCTGCGCGACCCTGCGCGTCCCTTCCGACAAATTCTGCAGGGGAACGGTAATTCCCCTCGCCAGATAAATCCCAAACCATGTCGCAGAAAAAATGATCAGCAGCATGACGATGAAAAGCGTTATCATGTAGCCGAACTTGATGGGGTTTTTCAAAAGGGTAAGCTGCTGATATTCGCCATAGGCATTCGATATTAAATTTATTTTGTCCGTAAGTCCCGACGTGAAATAATTGCTGACCGCTACAAAACCGACCACTTCCCGTGGAATGGATTGGGAAAAAACAGGTACCACACCCCGGATCAAGTCTCCTCCATTGATCTGTTCAGTAACGGTTGCTTCCTCGCCGGAAAATACATCTTCCATCTTTCCGGGGGAAAGGGGTTTCGGGTAAATGAAACTGTATCTCTTATCCTGAAAGATTATGTTCTCTTTGCGATTATTTATATGAACCTCGACCATGTTCAATTTGTAGGTCTTGTGACGTCTTTCAACAAGGGCCTTGAGATACGCGGACTTCTCCCCCTCGTACAGGCCGTTGTCCGTTATGTCGGCGCTCAACTGTCGGGCATAAAATTTTGACCGTTCCTCCGTCTGCTGATAATAGATCCGGGCGATTTCCAGAGTTTTATTCATCGCCTCCCCGATGCGGATGCTGAACCAGTTGTCTATACTGTAGGAAAGAAAATTGATCGAAACTAAAAAGAGCAGAACCGTTGGAATAAGGGACAGACCGACAAAAGCCGCGACAAGGCGCGTTCGCAGGCGGGATCCCGCAATTCCGTGCCTTCTTTCTAAAACCAGTTTTACGATGTTGCGTATGATCAGGAAAAGCAGAAGGATAATCAGAATGATATTAATGTTTATTAGTCCAAAGATCATCACATTTCCGGAAACCGGAAACACCGGTGATTCGCCCCGAAAGATCAGATTTTCCATATACGTGGCCGCGGCAATGAGGGCTACGGTAACAAAAATGATGATCCATTCGCGCCTCCTCCTTTTGATCTCACGCGGATCAAGCAGCAGCTTTTGTCTATTTTCTCCCATCAGAATAAAAACCTCTGCTGGCTCCAGTCAGTTTCAAAGTCCAAGAATGATACAAAAAAGAAAAGATATTCAAGGTGGAGCGGCAGCCTGACATTGTCGAGTTTCGCCTTCAATTTGACCGTGTAGCGCCTGTTTTTTGTCAACGCGGCCAGATTTTCCAGCTTCAGTGCATTGATATCAGACATCATTTTTTTGGCGCTGTCCATATCTGAAAAATTTTCACAGGTTTTTTGATTGTCAATCGATACCTGGAATATCTTTTTTATGTTGTCGTACTTTATCGTGTGGTGAATCTCAAAATCCTTGATCTTCTTATCAGGCAGCCAGGCGCGTTCCTGGAACATCTGAACTCTAAACGTAAAGGTCGTGGGAAGACCCGCCAATACAGCGTCTTCAATATCCGGGGTAAAACAGTTTATTAAGCGGGCATAGAGCAGCAGATGCGTCTGATCGGTTGTAACCAGAAGATCCTTGATCGCTGATTTTTCCGCTTTCAGAGACTGGGGAACAAACAAAAGAGACAAAACAACAAGACAAGCAACCAGAAAGGGCCTGTTCCTCATTATGCAACCGCCTGTAACCATTGAATTTAATTCTATTCCGCCTTGAGCGGACAAAACGGGCAAGACAAACAACCTTTTAAAATGATGAACTTACCGGGGGTATACTAAAAGAGTGGCTGGTAAAAAGCAAGGCGAATCTGTATGATGAAAGCAGTCCGATCAGACTGCCGCTAAATCACGCATGGCAAAAGACGGCAACGAATCCAGGACATGAAATACGGGGATTCTGAGCTTGTCTCTTTCCATAAACATCTCTTCTTTACTGAAATCATTGACTATTTCCCAGCACTCCTGCTGAAGCAGAAGTTCCTTGAGAAGTAAATTGTTCAAACGATGCCCTGATTTGGCGGCAACGAAATGACCGATGATCGGCAGGCCCAAAAGCGACAGATCTCCAATGGAGTCCAGAATTTTATGTCTCACGAACTCGTCGGGGAAACGAAGCCCCTCTTTGTTGATGATCCGATTTTCGTCAAGCACAATGGCGTTTTTAAGAGACCCTCCCAGAGCAAGCCCCCTGGCCTGAAGATATTCGACATCACGGAGAAATCCAAATGTTCGCGCCGCACATATCTCATTTTCGTAGGAAACATCCGAAAGCTTGAACTGGTAAGACTGTGCCCCTATTTCTTTATGCGGGAATTCGATATCATACGTGATTCGGAATTCCGGAGATGGAAGGAACATGGCGGTTCCCTCCCCTTCGGAAACCTCAACTTTTTTCTTGACGACTAAAAGTTTTTTGGCCTTTCCCTGGGGTCTGGCGCCGACGTTTTTAAGAAGCTCCACAAAAGGCCTGGCGCTGCCGTCCATAATGGGCAATTCCGCGGCATCAATCTCGACGATGGCATTGTCGATGCCCATGCCGCTGAACGCAGACATAAGGTGCTCGACCGTCGAAACGGTCACCCCATTGCAGCCAATCGTCGTAGCGAGCGTCGTATCCACAACATTGTGCACATCGGCCTTTACCTTATTGTTTGCGTCCGGTAAATCCTTGCGGACAAATACAATGCCCTGGTCAACGTCGGCCGGCCGAATCGTCATCTCTATCTTTCTACCGGAATGCAGGCCGACGCTCCGGCAGGATATCTCTTTTTTTACTGTTCTTTGTAAAAACATAGACGGCTGTCTTTCCACATCTCTTTCAATTCACCCCAACAAGCTGAATGGCTTTCAGCAATATTGATACCAATATTTAAATTTTCCAAAACAAAAAAACATCCCTCCAACCTGCGATAAACAGGGAATATATGCAAAATCCTTCGCCGCGTCGCCGGGTTATTCGCAGGGAACGTCCGGATGGTGTGGGGTAAAGCACACACTTCACGGGGTGTTTATTTATGGGGCAGGTTTGATTGTTTTATTCTTCGAGGGCGAAAATAGCGTTCTTTCTCGCTGTAAATGCAGCCGCAGTAGGGCTGCCGGTACATCCCCATCTCTTTGGAAACACGGATACCTTCTGCCCACCCCTCCCGAAAATCACGGTACAGGAAATAAACCCCCTGTTTTTGCGCCTCTTCCTCGGCAATCTGAATGATCAGCTCGTGTTTCTGATAGCGGCTGTAGAGAAGGGTGCTGGTGAAAGAGTCAAACCCGCGTTCTTTGGCAATCCGGGCCGTCTCGGAGAGGCGGATCCGGTAGCAGGCTGGACAGCGGTCATCCTCACGAAAAACGACCTGGCGCAGGAAATCCTCCATCGGCCAGGCGTCATCCCGGATCACAGGAAATCCGATCTGGTCCGCGTACGCCGTCAGCGTTTCGAGACGCCTTTTGTATTCCATGTAGGGGTGGATATTGGGATTGTAGAACAGACCATGCACGTCCCTTCCCTCCTCGCGCAGGATCCTGAGCGGGTAGATTGTGCACGGACCGCAGCAGACATGCAAGAGAACCCCGCTCAAAACAGCCCCCCCTGGTTGTTTTCCGCCCATATTCGCCCGAAATGGGCGTAGGCAAGCCGGGTCGCGATTCTCCCGCGTGCGGTCCGCTGAAGATATCCCTCCTGAATCAGGTACGGCTCATAGACATCCTCAATCGTCTCCCTCTCTTCGCCAATCGCCGAAGAAAGGTTGTCAATCCCGACCGGGCCGCCGCCGAACTTGTCGATGACCGCCAGAAGGATGTTCCGGTCCATCTGATCAAACCCCTTTTCATCCACGTCGAGCATCGCCAGCGCCTCCTGGGCCACCGTCTTGTTGATGATGCCGTCGGCCTTGACCTGTGCGAAATCCCTTACCCTTCGGAGCAAACGGTTGGCAATCCGGGGCGTCCCCCTGGAACGCATCGCAAGCTCGGCGGCGCCTTCCGCCACGATATGGACCCCGAGAATCCTTGCCGAACGGGAGATAATGACGGAAAGCTCCTCCGGCGTGTAAAATTCAAACCGGAAACTCATTCCGAAGCGATCCCGGAGCGGCGATGTCAGAAGGCCGGCCCTTGTCGTTGCCCCGATCATCGTGAATTTTGGGATATCCAGTTTCATCGAACGGGCCGAGGGCCCCTGCCCGATAATGATGTCGATGTAAAAATCCTCCATCGCCGGGTAGAGTATCTCCTCAACCACGTGCGACAGGCGATGGATCTCGTCGATGAAAAGGACGTCATTTTCATGCAGATTCGTCAAAATGGCGGCAAGATCCCCCGGTCTTTCGATGACCGGTCCGGAGGTGATCTTTATCTCAACCCCCATTTCGCGGGCCATGATATAGGCAAGGGTGGTCTTTCCCAGTCCCGGAGGACCGTAGAGAAGGGTATGGTCAAGCTGTTCCTTCCTCTGCCGGGCGGCTTCTATGAAAACGGCAAGGTTCTTTTTAATCTTCCTTTGTCCAATATATTCGGCAATGGTCCTGGGACGCAGAGAAATTTCCTCATACCCGTCTTCACCGTCGATGGCTTCGGGAATAGTCAGGGGATTCTTTGACGACAATTTTAAGGAATCACTTTTCTTCATGGACAACCCCTGACCATTTGCCGATAGTTATACACCTCTCCCTCTTCAGGCAGAGAGGATTTTCAAGGCCTTTTTCAGCACCTGGTCGATTGCCGGAAGCGGCTCATTGTCTTGAACAATTTGATCGACGGCATCATTCGCCAGATTAGCCTTGTAACCAAGATTGATCAACGCGGAAAGGGCATCCTCTTTTAAATGATCGGCCTTTCGCGCGGGCTCTGCCGTTGATTTAAAGGTGTCAATACCGAGTTTCAGAACCTTGTCCTTCAGCTCAAGTATCATGCGCTCGGCCGTTTTCCGACCGACGCCGGGTATGGATGTCAACCGTTTCAGATCTTCGCCGGCAACGGCGCGAAACCACTCCTCCGCTGGAATGCCCGACAGGATATTGATTGCCAGCTTCGGGCCGATGCCGCTTACCGAGATCATCAACTGAAAAACGTCGCGCTCCACCTGCGTGCCGAATCCGTAGAGGCTGATGACGTCTTCCCGGACATACATGTGTGTCTGGAGCACTACCGGCAGACCAGGCTCCGGCAGCACATAAAAAGTGCTGAGGGGGATGTAGACGAGATACCCGACGCCGTTTACGTCGATCAGGCATTGCATCAGGGATTTGTCGATCAGGGCGCCGTTTAACGAAGCAATCATCTCATACCTGCCCGGCCTTCAAAAAGTTGATATGACAAATCGCCGCGGCCAGCGCATCGGCGGCGTCGGAAGGAGGAAGTTCCACGAGTTTGAGAATATTCTTGACCATCACCCGCACCTGCATCTTGTCGGCAAAGCCGTAACCGGATACGGCTTTTTTTATTTCCAGAGGGCTGTATTCGTAAATTTTGAGCCCTGCCTGTGCGGCAGCGAGCACCGCTACGCCGCGCACATGACCCTGCTTGATCAGGCTCTGGACGTTCTTTCCGTAAAATATATCCTCGATCGCCATAATCTCGGGGTGAAACTGATGTATGGCCTCTGTAATCCCGGAATAAACCGTCAAGAGCGATGAAGATAATCCGGCGCTCTTTGCAGGTTTTATCTCCTGGTAAAAAATGCACTGCAGATTTCTTTCAGCCTTATCGACGATGCCATAGCCCGTCACCCTGCTTCCCGGATCAATTCCCAAAACCCTCAACAGAAATAAACCCTTTCAATTGGCTGAAAAATCGAAAAAATTGACGATCCCCAAAATGCATGCAGATTTCGCTACTGGCTGAGCCTTTCCATGATTTCGTCGGAAATGTCAAAATTGGAGTAAACATTCTGAACATCATCGTTGTCTTCCAGCTTTTCCATCAACTTCAGCATCTGTTCGGCCTTCGCCTCTTCAAGCTTGACGGTATTCTGGGGAATCATACCGACACTCGCCTCTATGTATTTCCATTTTTTATCGACAATTGCCTTCTTGACATTTTCGAAGGATGAAGGCTCGGTGATCACTTCCCATTCAGTTTCCTGATCCCGGACATCCTCGGCTCCGGCTTCCAGGGCAACTTCCATCAGCTCGTCTTCTGCAATGACTTTTTTATCGATGACGATACTGCCCTTTTTATCAAACATCCAGGAAACACAGCCATTTTCTCCCAGGTTTCCGCCATGCTTGGATAAAATGTGGCGTATTTCCGCAACCGTCCTGTTTTTATTGTCGGTCATGACGTCAACAATCACCGCTACGCCGGCAGGACCATAGCCCTCGTAGGTCGTCTCTTCATAGGCAGCCGCCCCGGCAAGCTCGCCCGTGCCTTTCTTGATGGCCCGATCGATATTGTCCTTCGGCATGTTGACTTCCTTTGCGTCAAGTACCGCCTGCCTCAGTCGTGGATTGCCCTCGATATCTCCGCCGCCCAGCCTGGAGGCCAAAGTAATCTCTTTGATCAGTTTGGTGAAAATCTTCCCTCTTTTGGAATCGATTTCACCCTTCTTTCTCTTGATTGTACTCCACTTAGAATGCCCTGACATGGATTCCACTCCTCTGTTTTTTGGGACTGCTCATAGCACATGCAGAAAGCAAATGTAAAACAAAAAAAGCCCCTTCCAGACAGGAAGGGGCAGTAAAAAATTTCGGCGGCACCTACTCTCCCACACAGTCTCCCATGCAGTACCATTGGCGCTGAAGAGCTTAACTTCCGTGTTCGGAATGGGAACGGGTGGATCCTCTTCGCTATCGCCACCGAAATATCTATAATGGCAACAATTGCATATTGTGTTTTGTTACTACCAAGTGCATCATCAAATGAAAGATTAAATATTATGGTCAAGCCTCACGACCGATTAGTATCAGTAAGCTCAACACATTAC
>DYTH01000009.1 GCA_020726025.1 Syntrophus aciditrophicus
TCCCGCTCAGAATCGTTGCGGGAATGACAAGAATGGGGAGTTTTGCAATTACCTCTGGTGATTGATAATTTTTTTTTCATCCCCATTGCGTTCGCCGGATTATTCCTGTTCAAGCGCCTTTAGCACGTTCACACGCAACGCTTGTACGGAAAACGGCTTCTGGAGGAAATGGACCCCTGCATCCAACGCCCCGTTCGGGGAGATAACATCGTACGAGTATCCCGAGGTAAGAAGACATTTGATATCCGGACAGAGGAGGCGTATGTTGCTCGCCAGCTCCTGGCCGTTCATTTGGGGCATGATTACGTCCGTGAGTAGCAGGTCTATCCCCCCGGGATGCTCACCCGCCAGACGAATCGCCTCTGCGGGCGTACCGGTGCTCAGCGCCTTATAACCGGCGCCTTCAAGTATTTCCTTGTTCATCTGATCACAACACCCTTTGGGATGACAATCCCAACGTTCCGGTCGACGCACTTTCGGGCAAGATACAGCCATTATGCTGTTTGACGATTCCGTAGCAGGTCGCAAGCCCGAGTTCTGTCCCCTTGTAGAATTAGCGAGACGAAGACCGGCAATTCATCTTGACACCTGCTGGTAAAACCGGCTATATCTTTTACCGGTTAAGGCAGGATTGCGGCTTTGCATCTTTTTTGTCACTTCAATCATCTGCCACGCAAAAGCCGGCATCCTGTAATTTAACGATGTTACGCGCAGATTTACCGCGGGAGGCCGTAAGAGGGGATTCTAAACTTTTCCATCAGCAACCACGTTAAGGAGAAACCGATGATTGAAACAATAAAGTCCATACTCCTCGACTTCCAGGAAAGCAGCATGGAAACCGGGGTGCCCCGGCGTCTGCATATTGAGACCATGCCTGGCAAAGCCATCGTCTGCATCGGAGTGCGCAGAAGCGGCAAGTCAACGTACATGTTTCAGATTATTGAAAAACTTCTTGCCGACGGGGTATCGCAACAAAACATCCTGTACATGAACTTTTTTGACGATCGCCTGCACGATCTGAGGGCGGACAATCTTGCCCTGATCGCCGAGGCCTATTATTCGATCTATCCGGAAAAGAAAAACAGCGAGACGGTCTATTGTTTTTTTGACGAAATTCAGGCAGTCCCCGGGTGGGAGCCTTTCATTGACCGCTTGATGCGGACGGAAAAATGCGAGGTTTATCTGACGGGCTCGTCGGCAAGAATGCTCTCCAGGGAAATCGCGACGCAGATGCGCGGCAGGGCGCTTTCATGGGAGATTTTTCCGTTCTCGTTCCGGGAATTTCTCGACTGCAAAAAAATCGGAAGCGAGGGGGCATTATCGACGAAGCAGAGGCTTCTCGTCCAGAAGGCTTTTGATGAATACATGGAGGTCGGCGGCTTCCCCGAGGTTGCCGCCCTTGGTCGGAACATGCGGATCAAAACCCATCAGGAATACTTTCATGCCATATTATTTCGGGATCTTGTTGAGCGTCACGACGTTTCTCATCCGAAAGCGGTGTCCGATCTGGCGCACCGGCTGGTGAACAACACCGCCTCCCTCTACACGGTCAACAGCCTGACGGGATATCTCCATTCGCTGGGTCATAAGGCCCCCAAATCGGCTGTTTCTGATTACATAGAGTGGTTCGAAGACGCCTATTTCCTGTTCACGGTGCGAATATTCGATGCGTCGCTCGCGCGCGCAAACACCAATCCGAAAAAGATTTACTGTGTTGACCATGCCCTGGTCGCCTCCGTGTCATCGGGGATTCTGCTAAACTCCGGACATCTCCTGGAAAACATCGTATTTACAGCCCTGCGACAGTCCCACCAGGAAATTTACTACTACAAGACGAAGAACGGCCGGGAGGTTGACTTCATCGTTCCGGCGCGCGGCCAGGGGCATGTGCTCATCCAGGTTTGCGAATCGCTGGCCGAACCGCAAACGAGAAAGCGGGAAACGGCGGCTCTGAACGAGGCAATGGCCGAATTGGGATTGAAAACCGGAATTATCGTGACCAGGAACGCTGATGAGCTAATCGCCGCCGACACGGGTACCATCGAGGTGATCCCTGCCTGGCGCTTTCTGCTCGATATCTCAAGCCCATCAAACAACCATGGGGTTTAAAAAACGAGAAAAAAAGGGGGCAGGTTTACATCCTGCACTTTTATAGACGACGTATTCATTCATTTTCATGTCGTCACGTGGAGAAATGTGTAGAGAGTGGGCCTGACCCCTTATATTCCTGGGAAAAATCCATTCACTGATTCCTTGTTTCAGTGGTGTCAACAAAACAGGTCACCCGGCTGCGGGGCGACAGGTAGTTGAAAATTTCCGGAGGAAGCGCCGCCGGGCGGATCGAGTTTACGATTTTCAACTCCGGTTCATCCAGCATTTCGACGATCAACGCGTCCTTTTGGGGTATCTCCGGGTCGTACATCACGATGCTTGGATGGAGCTGGCTTTGGGGGTTCACCGAGATGACCATGCCAATTGAACCGTTGTTCAACTGCACGACCGTCCCCGGCGGGTAGATGCCGAGGCAGCGGATAAAGCTGGCCAGGAGTTTCTGATCGAAGAGCTCCTTCTGGACGGAAAACATGATGGCGAGGGCCTCGAACGGGGTCATGCAGTCGGCGGCGACCATTTTGTTACAGTGGTTGTCGCAGGTGTTGGCAATCGCGGTGATCCTGCTGAGAAGGTCGATCTCTTCGCCCTTGAGTCCTGTGGGATAACCTGTCCCGTTCCAGGCTTCATGATGCTGGTAAACGATAATCAGGATGGGCTTGGGAATGTTTTGCAACGCGGCCAGTTTTTCAGTCTCTCGTCCGCTTCTAAATGTCCTCGAATTCTTTATCGTCTTTTTGAAAGAGGGTCAGAGCGGTTCTAAGAGATTTTACCAACAGCCGATGATGGATAGTCTTTTTTTACCGGGGTGTCAAGCACTGTCGTGGGAAGTGTCGTGGGAAGGAACAAGAAGGGTGTTTGCCTGGAGATGGAGAAAGCTGAAAACCCGCCTTTACTGCCAAAGAAGCGTTATGACAAAATACAAAAAACCGGATTTTCCCTTTCAGATATGCTATGAGTGCCCGACAATTTATGGGAGTTTGAACAACGCCTTTTGTCATTCCGGACGTGGTAAGACGGGCGATGCTTCGTATGCGTTATTTCCAGATGGCGTTGAAAATACTAAATGCCAGGCTGCATTGACAAAAACAGCTTCGATGACGTTTTTCAAAAAACGGGGCGCCACCACGGACAGCCCGGCTCGGATGGACGCACCCAACGGGGGCGCAATGGAAAATTATTAATCAGGAATGAAAAGTTTTATGTCCATTTCAAAAAAACACTATGTTGCAGCAGGAGAGTTCGAAATCTCCTCTGACATCGGGGGACGTACGGTGGAGATCGTCAAAAAGCTCCTCCGCGAAAATAAAATCCCCATCAAAGATTCAGAGGTGGGTGGTTTTTTCAGTTGCACCATGAGCCTTAACCTGGCCTCCTTCGAAACATCCGTCATTCCCGCCCAGGCGACGATTGTGGCCGCCCCGGGAAAATTCAGGAAAACCACATTGCCGGAGGTCAGGGCCTCGCTGGACAATCTGCAGCCCATTCCGCAGGTGGCCCTTAAAATCATGCGTCTGATGGACGACTTTCAGTACGATGTCCAGACCATCGCCGATGAAATCCGTCAGGAACAGGTCATCGTCGCCAGTATGCTCAAGCTGTGCAATTCGGCGCTCTATTTTGGTAATGTGCAGCTTGACTCCCTGGACAAGGCGATCCCCCTGCTGGGGGAAAGCCTGTTCATCAAAACCATCATCTCGTCTGCCGTATCGTCATTTTACAACCAGTCAGACGCGGGATACTCCCTCTGCAAGGGCGGCCTCTACCATCATGCCGTCGCCGCAGCCATCATCTCCGAACAGATAGCGGCGACAACCGGCACGGCATCCCCCTCTGTTGCCTACACGGCCGGGCTTATCCATGATATCGGGATGGTGGCGCTGGACCAGTACATCGCCCCCATTTCCCCTCTTTTTTACCGGACACTCGACAGGGAGGAAAAAGACATGCTGACGGTGGAAAAAGAACTTCTCGGCGTTAACCACTGCGAGGCGGGGGAAGAACTTGCCGCTCTCTGGGGCATCCCGTCGCCTCTTGCCGATGCAATCCGTTACCACCATTTTCCGGAAGAGGCAGGGGGCGACGCGGTTATCCCCCATATTGTCTATCTTGCCGATCTGATCCTGTCCCGGTTTCATGCCGACCTCAAAATTGAACGGATCGACACGGAGCATCTCGAATCGAGGATGAAGCGTCTGGGCCTCTCCCCCAGCGCTCTTTTGGGTATCGTGGGACGCCTTCCCAAAGAAGTCTTTGGCTCTTCTCCGGATATCGCATTGGCAAACAATCCCGCCAGGGCGATACGGCAAACATTTCCAGCAAGCGATTGAATGAATAAAATAATCAATACTATATAGAGGAGGATCAATGTTAAGAACCAAACTTGCCCATCTGGATGACCCGAATGAAATGAAGAAGGCGTTGGAGGAAAATGAAAACGTGATGGTCTGCTGCGGCCGGATGGGACCGATGTGTATCCCCGTTTACGTGGCGATGGAACAGCTCCAGCCGCTTTATCCCCATGTGAAATTGTACGATCAGGACTTTGACGGCCCGGCGGCCGGCTATATCAGAAGGCTCCCGGAATGCGCCCGCTTCATGGGGCTTCCGTTCACGATCTACTTTAAAAACGGGAAGGTCGCCGCGGCGACGACGAGCATTCAGAGTAAAAAACAGGTAGCGGATCTGCTCGATCAGGTCTATGGAGCGTCCACCCGATAACCCCTCCCCCCGATAAAACCGGGACGGCGGGGCCTTCAGCCCCGCCTACATAACCCTGACGAACATCTCCATGACAGGCAAAGGCATGATGCCGAGAACAAGGATGATAACGCTGAAGAGAACGCAGAGGATTTTTTCGGAGAATGTCAGGTTCAACGGGCTTTCTTCTTTTGCCTCCCGCGAGTAGCTGACCCTGACAAGATTCAAATAGTAAAATATGGACAAAACCGTATTAACGGCGGCGATGATAACGATCGGGAGATATCCGGCCTTGAACGCCGTTACCAGAAGGAAGAACTTCCCGGTAAAACCACCCGTGGGCGGAATGCCGGCCAGTGAAAAGGCTGCGACGGCGAGCGTGAGGGCAAGCAGCGGCGATCGGCGGGCAAGCCCTGCCAGATCGGCAACCTTCAGGTTTTCACCGTTTCGGGAAAGAAGCATGATCACGTAGAACAACGAGAGATTCATGAACAGATACACGGTGATGTAATACGCCACCACGGCGCTCCCGCTTTTGTTGAACGCCAGAAGTCCCAGCATCAGATATCCTGCGTGCGCGATCCCGGAGTAGCCAAGCAGTCGTTTGATGTCCTGCTGGACCAGGCCGGCCAGGTTGCCCACCGTCATGGAAAAGGCGGCAAGAACCATCAGGACCATCGCGAGCTGCGCAAGTGGGGCTCCCGCAAGCATGGTCAGTCTTATCAGAAGCGCGGCGCCGGCGACCTTCGGCACAGTGGCGATAAAGGTTGTCGTCGCATCGGATGCGCCTTCATAGATATCCGGCGCCCAGAAGTGGAGAGGGAAAAGCGAAAGCTTGAAGAAAAACGCCGTCATGGTAAGGACCAGCGCCAGGATGCCGAGAGGCTTGTCGATGATAGCAGGCATCCCCGAGACAATATCCGCCAGATAGGTAGAGTGCGTCATCGCGTAGAGATAACCCATCCCGTAAAGCATCACCCCCGTGGCGACAGCGCCGAAAAACAGGTACTTGATGGCCGCTTCAAGGTGTCCCGTCGTCTTGCTTCGCCGCAGAGGGACAATCGCGTAGAGGCTGAAAGAGGAAATCTCCAGACTGATCAGAATCGATATCAATTCCACGGAGCTGACAAGGGCGGTGAGACCCAGCGTGGAAAAACCGAGGAACATGAAAAACTCCGGCATGTTGTCAACTTCATCGTCCCTGTTGAACATGAAAACGACAAAGGTCAGACCGACCGTCAGAATCAGTTTGAATATCTGTGAAAAGCCGTTAACCTGATAGGCGCCGTAAAAAAGAAGCCCGTTTGCATTCAACGTGATCAGCGATACCGCAACTGCCCCGAGGGAGAATATCCGGGCGGGAAGAAAAAGGGATTTCCCCCCCTTCCCCAAAGAGAGGAAGAGAAAGAGAACGGAAAAGAGAAGCAGATAAATTTCAAGCAGCAGCGTCATTGGATCAACCCCTTAATGGGAAACTTTATCGAGTTGCGTGGCAAGGTTCACCAGCGTGTATTCCATCACATTGACGAAAGGACGGGGGAAAAGCCCCACCCAGAGGACAAAAATCGCCAGGGGAACCATGTAAATAATCTCGCGAAGGTTCATGTCTTTAATATCCCGCTTGTCCTCACGGCCCCAGGCAACCTGTTTCAACAACTTCAGCATGTAGGCGGCCGCCACCACCGCCCCCACGACGGCGAAAAATCCGGCTGTCTTATTGACGGCAAAGGCGCCGATCAGGACGTACAACTCGCCGACAAAGCTGTTCGTCCCCGGAAAAGCAAAAGACGAGACGGCGAAGAGCCCGAAGAAGAACATGTAGATCGGCATGATTTTCCCCAGCCCGGCATTATCGTATATCTGCCGACTGTGGGTGCGTTCATAGACCATTCCGACTAAAAGGAAGAGGCCGCCGGTGGTAATTCCGTGGTTCAGCATCTGGAAAAGCGCCCCGACAAAACCGTAAATGGAAAAGGTGAAGATGCCGAGGATGACAAACCCCATGTGGGCGACGCTCGAATAGGCGACGAGCTTTTTCATGTCGGTCTGCGACAGACAGACAAAACCACCGTAAATAATCCCGATGATGGACAAAACGATCATCAGCGGGGCAAAGTAAAAACTCGCCTGAGGAACAATCGGCAGACAAAAGCGCATGAAGCCGTACGTGCCCATTTTCAGGAGGATGCTGGCAAGAAAAACCGAGCCGACGGTCGGCGCTTCGGTATGGGCGGCGGGCAACCATGTATGGAACGGAAACATCGGAACCTTGATCGCGAAGGCGATCCCGAAGGCAAGAAACACCCAGAACTGAAACTGGAAGGTGTAATCTTTGAACATCGCCTCGGGAATGCTGAAGGTTCCGTTGACCAGATAGATGGCGATAATCGCGACCAGCAGAAAGACGCTCCCGAACAGCGTGTAAATAAAGAACTTGAGCGAGGCGTAATCCTTGTTCGGCCCTCCCCAGATGGCAATCAGCAGGTACATCGGGATCAGCATCGCTTCCCAGAAGAAATAGAAGAGGATAAAATCCAGCGAACAGAAGACGCCGATCATCGCCGTCTCCATGATCAGGATGGAGATCATAAACTCCTTGACGCGCGTCTGAATGGCCTTCCAGGAAGACAGTACGGCGATGGGGGAGATGATCGTCGTAAGCAGGATCAGCATGATGGAAATGCCGTCGATCCCGAGCATATAGTTGATATTGAATGACGAGACCCACGAAATCCGTTCCCCGAACTGGAAAATCGTGGTTGTGGGATCAAAATTGACAAACAGAAAGGCAGAGACGGCGAGGGTTAAAAGCGCCGTAATCATCGCGGCAACCTTAATGGCCTTCTCGTTGCTCATGAAAAGGATGAAGAGGACTCCAAAGAGCGGCATAAAAATAGTGGTCGAAAGCACTGGAAATCCAAACGGATTCATTGTCAGGTATGGCAACATGATTTCTCTTCCTTAAAACAGCCTCTTAATGAAAAAACCACGGGCAGCCCGTTATAACACAGCCCAGAGAATTGCAAAAAACAGAAGAAGGGAAAGGCCGATATAGGTCTGCACCCTCCCCGTCTGCAATTTTTTGACAATGGAACCAATGCCCATGACCGAATGAGCCGTACCGTCAACAACCCCGTCAATCGCCTTCTGGTCGAAGATATAAGAGAGCGTTGCCGTCCCGAAAAGGGATTTCAATCCCAGTGTCCGGTAAAGCTCTCCCCAGAAAGCATCCACGGGGGCAATCACCTTCTCGTCAAACTTGATGAATAGAACCGTTCCCTTACGATAGAAATAATCGATATCGAGATTCAGTTTCGCATCGGGGGCGAGCTTTTTCACCATCAGATAGAACACAAGACCCGTAAAGGAAAGTATCTGCATCATCTCGGACAGATGGGAGGCGCTGTAGGGGTTGAACTCAACGGGAAACGGCATCAGCTTGTAAAAAACAGACGGGAATGTGCCAATCAGGAAGCATAAAAGCGAGGTGAGGCCCATCGCCCAGAGCATATTCGCCGGTGGTTCGTGGACATTCCGGTGATCCCCGGATTCCTTGCCGAAAAAGGTGAAATAGGTCACCTTCAGACCAACCGAAAGAAACGTTCCTATCCCGGCCAGATTCAGAAGAAGCATCAGCCAGATTCTGCCCTCATGATGGGCGGCCGCCACAATCATCGATTTGCTGACAAAACCGCTGAAAAAAGGAAAACCGGAAATCGAAATGGCGCCGACCACGTAAAAGATCATCGTCAGCGGCATGTATTTGTAGATTCCGCCAAGCTGGGTCATCTTCGAGGTTCCCGTCATGTAGAGAACCGCCCCCGCTCCCATGAAGAGGAGCGCCTTGTAAAGAATATGGGCAAAGGCGTGAGCCGCCGCCCCGTTTACGGCCATCATCGTGCCGATTCCAACGCCGGCCACCATGTAGCCGACCTGGCTTATGATGTGGTACGCAAGGACACGGCGGATATCATTCTCGATAATCGCGTAAATGACGCCAAACACCGTCATCGCCGTTCCCATGATGGCCAGAATCTCAAACCCTGAAAAGCCTCTCGCCAGGACATAGACCGCCGTCTTGGTGGTAAAGGCGCAGAGAAAAACCGCGCCCTCGACGCTTGCCTCGGGGTAGGCATCCGGGAGCCACGCATGCAGAGGAATGACCGCGGCGTTCAAGGCGAACCCGGCCAGTATCAGATATTCAGGCCAGGAGGCGCCGCCGGGTGGAATGGCGTTGAAAGCAAAGCTGCCTGTTTTGGAGTAGTAGAACATCATTCCGGCAAAGAGCAGCAGGCCCCCGAAGACATGGAACAGCAGATACCTGTACCCGGCATTGACAGATTGGGGACGCTTGCCGTACCATATCAGAAAAACCGAGGAGAAGGCCATCGCCTCCCAGAAGATGAAAAGGGTAAGGTAGTCCCCCGCGAAAACCGCGCCGAGCGAACCGCCGACATAGTAGAATCCGGCAATGTGATGTCCGTCTTCTTTGCGGTGCAGAGCATAGAGGGCGCCGAGAAAAGACATGATCACGAAAACCCAGGCGAAGACCATGCTGAGCTTGTCAACCCTGCCGAAGAGGCCTTCCACGCCGAGAAACTGGTAAGCGCCGTAGTTCCCATAGCTCGAAATGGCGACGGACACGATGCCCGCTACGGGAATCAGCAGGATGAAAACCTTTTTCAGAGCGCCCTTGAACAGCGGTAGAAAAAGCGCCCCAACAAGATAAAAAAGCGCCGGATGAATCCAGTTATTCATAGAAATCCTCTTTTTTGCCGAGAATCGTATGGGCCAGCCCCTTGCTGAATCTGGCAAGAATAAAACAGCCTGTGACGGTAAAGAGCGTCCAGAATGCCGGTATCTTGTCAACGAAAAAATGGGCGTGTTCCCTCGGTAATAGGACGTCAAAAACGACCAGCAGAAGAAGAAACCCGTAAAAGAGTTTTTTAAGCAGCTCGATTCTCGCCCGCAAGTACTCCAGGATGTTGACTAAATTCATGACATTCCTCATAAATTCAAATTCAAAAAGCCCCTCCCCTTTTCAGGTCAGAACAGATTGCTGATCAGGGTTACAAAAAAATCAGGATAAAAACCCAGCAAAACGGAAATCAGCGCAGTAATCACGAGAGGCGCCACCATCGTCAAAGGGGCTTCCTTGATCCCGGAGGTTGACCAGTCGGACTTCTTTCCTTGAAAAAATGCCCGGATCGTAATCGGTACAAAATATCCGGCGTTCAGAAGGCTGCTGACCATCAAAACGGCAACAATGGGAATACTGCTGATTTCGAGCGCGCCATTGAGGAGGTACCATTTGGTGGTAAACCCGGCCACCGGCGGGACGCCGATCATGCTGAGCGAGGCGATGGCAAAGGCCCCCATCGTAAACGGCATCACGTGGCCGATCCCTGCCATGTCGCTGATTTTACGTTTGTTGTGGGCGACGAAGATAGCCCCGGCACAGAAGAAGAGGGTGATCTTGCTGAAGCCGTGGTTGACGATATGAATGATTCCCCCCAGCACGCCGGTGTTGTCAAGAAGGGCAATCCCGAGAATGATGTAGGAAAGCTGACTGACCGTCGAATAGGCGAGCCTCGCCTTCAGGTCGTCCTTGGTAAGGGCGATGATGGAGGCGGTGAGAATGGTAAAGGAGACGACATACGCCGTAACGATGCCGATTCCCAGGTCATTGAGGATATTGGTGCCGAAAGTGGAGAGCATGACGCGGGAAATGCTGAAAACGCCGGCCTTCACGACGGCAACCGCGTGGAGCAGGGCGCTGACGGGCGTCGGGGCAACCATCGCCGAGGGAAGCCAGTTGTGCAGGGGCATGATGGCTGCCTTGGCAAAGCCGGCAACAAACAGGATGTACGTGACGGTAACCCAGATGCTGTCGGAGCCGGCGGGGAAGATTCCGGTATGGATGTTGTCGGCGAAATCAAGCGTTCCTGTCATGACATAGGTAAGTATGACCGCCGGAAGCAGGAACCCCTTTGAGGTTCCGACAAGATAGATGACGTACTTCTTGGCGCCGGCATAACCATCCGCATCCTGGTGATGGGCGACAAGGGGGTAGGTAAAAAGACTGATCACCTCGTAAAAAAGATAGAGCGTAAAGAGCCCGCCTGCATAGGAGACGCCCTGGGCGCCCAGAATGGCCGCAGCAAAACAGGTGTAGTACCGGGTCTGCGCATGTTCCTTGAGCGTGCGCATGTAGCCGATGTTGTAGATCGAGGCGAATATCCAGAGAAAGGACGAAACGATCCCGAAGATAAGCGACAGCGCGTCAACCCGAAAGTTAAGCGATATGCCCGGCGCGATTGTGGAGAGGGTGTATTTGATAACGCCTCCCTCCCAAATAATCGGAACCATTGCCATAACCGTCAGAAACGTCAGTATGGCCCCGCCTATGGACCAGAACTCCCTGATATTCGGGCTCTTGCGGGATGCCATGATCAGAATGGCGGACACAAAAACAATGCCCATCGACAATAGGGGTAATGCGCTTTCGATAACCATAGGTCAGTATTTCAGCTCCTTTATGTCCCCGCTCTCGATATGCCTGTATCGCTTCGCAATGATAATGATGATGCTCAAGGCTATTGCCGATTCCGCCGCCGCGATTCCCATGATAATGAGGGTAAATGCCAGACCATAGCCATTGTCGGGGGAGATGAAGCGGTTAATCGCAATCAGGTTCAACCCGGCGCCGTTCATGATCAGCTCCATGGAAACGAGCATCCCGATGAGAGTCCGGCGGTAAATCAGTCCGGCGATGCCGCAAAACAGCAGGAAAACGGCGACAAACAGATAAATATCGGCGTTTTGATAGAGTAAAGCGCTCATTTGTCACCCCGGGAATTACGCGAACTGATGGAGAGCATGACCGCGCCGATAATGGCGACGACCAGCAAAAGGGAAATCAGCTCAAAAGGAAGGACAAGCCTGTCTGTGAAAATACGGCCAAGATCTTTGGCCGTCACAGCATAGACCGCATGGGGGTCGCCTTTCAGATTCGTCAAAATGAATCTGACAAACATCACCACAGAGACGGCGGCGACGGCCAAAGCGGAAATCAGCTTGCCGGGGACCGAAAAGCCGGTGTATTTTTTGGAATCAGGCCCAAGCAGCATGATCGCGAAGGCAATCAGAATGGAGATGGCCCCCACATAAATCAGGATCTGCATCATCGCCAGAAAGGTGTTGTTCAGATAGACGTAAAGCCCGGCAATGCCGAACAGGGCGGTGATAAGCCCCATCATCGCATGGACAATGGACCGGGCAAAGACGGCCGTAAGGGCCCCGCCCATGGTCGCCGCAATGGCTAAAAGGAATATGCTCTCCCCTATGCTCATGATACCTTTTTCCTTTTTTCGAATTCCTTCACCAGATCGAAGAGGAAGTCCTCTCTCTTGAAACCGGCGCAGTTGAAATCACCGGAAAACCCGAGGGCGTTGGTCGTACAGCTCTCGACACAAATTCCGCACTGACTGCACGTCGTAAAGTCCAGAATGTAGGTGGTGACCGTCTTGCGCTTCTCCCCTTCCCTCTTTTCCCCCTCCACCAGCTTGATCGACCCCGAAGGGCAGTTGCGAAGACAGATACCGCAGGAAATGCATGCATTTGTTGAGGGGTTCTCCGGATTGGCCAGCAGCATCACATGACCCCGAAAACGCGGGGTGATCGTGAGAACCTCATGTGGATACTGGGATGTCACGACCGGCTGAAAGAAGGATTTGATTGTCACCCCCATGCCGGCGGCAAGGGAGGCGGCGCCTTTTATGAAGGAAGAGGGGGTTACTGTCATAGCTTCAAGAGCCCTCCTGTAACAAGCAGATTGATAAAGGAAAGCGGAATGAGCGCCTTCCAGGAGATGTTGAGGAGCTGATCAAACCTGACCCTGGGAAACGTCCACCGGAACCACATCATGACGAAAACCAGAAAATAGGATTTCAGCAGAAACCAGACGATTCCCGGAAGAAACGGCCCCTGATATCCGCCCAGAAAAAAGGTGACGGTAATGGCGCTGACAATGAACATGTTGGTGTATTCAGCGAGAAAAAAGAGGGCAAACATCATCCCCGAATATTCGGTATGGTAGCCGGCGACCAGTTCACTTTCCGCCTCGGGTAAATCGAAGGGGGTGCGGTTTGTCTCGGCAACGGCGGCTATGAAATAGATGATGAACGCCACCGGCTGCAGAAATATAAACCATATTCCCTTCTGCGCCACCACCACATCTTTCAGTGACAGGGAGTTTGTCATCATGATGACGGCCAGAAGCGAAAGCAGAAGCGGTATCTCGTAGGCAACGCTCTGGGCGATACTGCGGATCGATCCGATCAGGGAATACTTATTGTTGGAACCCCAGCCGGCCATCAGGATGGAAAGGACGGTGAATGAGGAAAATGCAAGGATAACCAGTATTCCGACGTTTATGTCCCTGACCTGAAGGTATGAATCGAACGGAATGACGACAAAGGCGACGAGGACCGGGATGAAGATCATGATCGGCCCGAGGTAGAAGATCGGCTTGTCCACATTGCGCGGGGTGATGATCTCCTTCCCCAGAAGCTTCATCGCATCGGCGAGAGGCTGGATCAATCCGTATGGACCGACCTCCTTGGGGCCAATCCGAAGCTGCATGTGGCCCGCCACCTTTCTTTCCGCCCAGGTGAGAATCAGGGCGTTGACAACGACAAACAAAAACACGGCAAGAAGCCCCACTGCAAGCCGGACGCCTTCGATGTCAAGAATCTTTAGTATCTGTTCCATTGGGCCATCACAGTTAAATTTTGGTTAACGGTTGCCGATTGGCGGCAATTAACCGTCAACTGGTTATTACCGGTCGATCTCCGGGATGACGAGGTCCAGGCTCCCCAGAATGGCAACGGCGTCGGAAAGAAGGTTGCCCTTCGCCAGTTCAGGAAACGCCATCAAATTGGAGAAGGACGGAACACGCCATTTCATCCGGTACGGCTTATCGCTCTCATCGCTCACAATGTATATTCCCAGCTCGCCACGGGGCGTCTCGACCGTGTGGTAGAGGTCTCCCTTACGAGGTTTAAGCTTTTTCGGCGGCTTTTCGACCATGAAGGGCCCATCGGAAAGCCGGGCCAGAGACTGGTCGATGATGTCGAGCGAGGTCTCCATCTCCCTGATCCGGATGTGGTACATGTCGAGGGCATCGCCGTTCCTGCCGGTGGGAATCTCAAAATTCATCTCCGCGTAAGCGGCGTAGGGCTCCGCTTTCCGGAAATCCATGCCGATCCCCGCCCCGCGCAATACCGGTCCGCAAACAGCGCACTTTCTCGCCAGTTCCCGTTCGATGACGCCGATACCCCGGGTGCGGTTAATAAAGATAACGTTCCCGCCGACCAGCTTCTCGTAAAGCGCGAAACGACCCCGCATCCGGGCGACAAAGGCCTTTGTGCCGGCGACAAAGGCGTCGTCCACGTCGTTGTAAAGGCCTCCGAAGCGGAAATAACAGTAGGTAAGACGGGAGCCGGTAACGGCCTCCAGCACGTCGAGCAGATTCTCCCGATCATCGAAGGCATACAAAAAGGGTGAAAGCCCGCCCAGATCAGCAAGATAGGCGCCGACCCAAAGCAGGTGACTGGCGATCCTGTTCAATTCGGTCGCGATCATCCGCACATAATGGGCGCGCGCCGGGACGTCGATCCCGACCAGCCGCTCGACGGCGGTGACATAACCCAGGTTGTAAGACATCGCCCCGAGGTAATCCATGCGGCCCGTGTTGGGGAGAAACTGCTGATACGTCCTGTTTTCGGCCATCTTCTCCTGCATGCGGTGCAGATAGCCCAGAACCGGATAGGCATCTTCAATGTACTCGCCATCCATCCGGAGCACGACGCGCAGGACACCGTGGGTACTCGGATGCTGCGGGCCCATGTTGATGGAAAGCGAATCTTCCCGCTGCTCCGGGGAAAAGGAATTGAGCTCCAGCCTGTCGGCCTCGGCAACCAGAACCTTCTCTTTCCGAAGAGGATAAACGTCGATCCCGTCATGGAGAAACAGGTAGGTCATGTCGGAATGGCCGTCGAAACGGACACCATAAAACTCGTGAATTTCCCGCTCGTACCACCAGGCGCAGTCAAAGACTTTCGAGAGCGTCGGGGCAACAGGATTTACAGGATCGATTTTGAGTGTAACCTTTACCTTGCAGAGGGAGGAATGGATGCTGAAGATATAGACGATCTCAAGATACTCGCGGTAGTCAACGCACAGCTCAACGGCCAGATAGAAACGCCGGTCATCGAAAAACCGGGCCGCCTTCTCGAGATCCCCCGCCGCCAGATCAAGCGAAAGGTGGTAGCCACACTCGGGGTAACTCTCCTCGTGAATCGTCAGATCCGAAAACGCCGATTTCAGTTCAGCCTGTACTTTATCTACCATCGTTCCACCGGCCCCGGGAACCTTCTTGTCCCTGTAATCTTCTCCTCAAGTTTGAGAAATCCTTCGAGAAGCCCCTCCGGCCGCGGCGGGCAACCGGGGACATACACATCCACGGGGATAAGTTTATCGACACCCTCGATCAGGTTGTACTGCCCTTCGAAAACGAACGGGCCACCCGAAATTGCGCAGTTGCCCATGGCAATCACCCACTTGGGCGATGGCATCTGATCATAGAGGGTAAGAAGAACGGGCGCCATCTTTTTCGTCACCGTCCCGGAGACGATCATCAGATCGGCCTGACGGGGGGAGGGCCGGAAAACTCCGGCGCCGAACCGGTCGATATCAAAACGGGACATCGCGGCGGACATCATCTCAATCGCGCAGCAGGCAAGACCAAAGGTGACCGGCCAGAGGGAATTGGCCCGGGCCAGATCGAGGACCTTGTCCAAAACGGCAAAACTTACCGGGAGACTTTCCTTTTCCAGGTAAACACCCCTTTCCCCCAGGCATACACAATCGCCAGGGCAAGAATTACGACAAAAGAAAGCAATGCGTAAAATTCATGGATCCTCGCACCTCTGGCATAACTCAAGGCAACGGGGAAGAGATAAAGAACATCGACATCAAAGGCGATGAAAATCAGTGCATAGATGTAGTAGTGGATGCCGTATTTGACCCAGGCGCCTCCGAACGGCGGGATACCGCATTCGTAAGTATTGCGGGTTCTTTCACCCTTTGTTCTGGGGGCTAAAATACGAGGCACTGCTATTGCGAAGAGGGCAAAAAGAACGGCAACAAGACTGAAAAGGGCAACAGGCGAAAACTCTTCTAAATTAGTCATGACAGGCTCAATCCCAATGAAGACTTTTATGACCCCAGGCGGGGCTCCTTAAGTTGGTGCGGTCGTTTAGCAACGAAGGAAGCTGTTGTCAAGAATTTTTTTTACAAATAAACAACCATGCCGTCAAGCGGGCACAACGAATGATGAAATAGAAATTTGATGTTCATAAAATTCTTGAATACGTCGTTGCCGGGCTGGGCAATTCATGAAAGCGAAGCTTGATGAGCTCGTCAAAAGTCAAAAATGCCCACGAATCGTCATTCCGGTGAAAACCGGAATCCAGAGATTTCAACGCGTTACAAAAACACTGGACACCGGTTTTCACCGGTGTGACGACTTTTTACGAGAGCATCAAGCTTGATGAACTCGTCAAAAGTCCAAAAACCGTCATTCCGGCGAAAGCCGGAATCCATAAGTGACTAAATTCACTGGATTCCGTGTCAAGCACGGAATGACAAAAAGGGAGAAAATCGACTTTTTACGAGAGCATCAAGCTTAATGTCCGCAATTGCCCCTGCGAAAACATGGGTGCGCAACATGGCCATATCGGAAAGAATATTTTTTTCTCCCTCGTCCATATAGTCTGGGCAGATATCCCTTGACAAGGAATGCTGGCATCCCTATACTCTCGCCCGCTCAAAGCACAGGCATCCTGCACAAATATTAAGGAGCGTTACATGAAAAGGAATCTCGTCTTTTTTTTAAATCTGTCCGTCATTGCCCTGGGAGTATTCGGCCTGTTTCCCGATGCCTGGGCCTCCACCGCCAATCTGCACCAGGAGGCAGAGGAAATCGGCCGACAGCTCGGCCCGCTCTGGGTCGTCCCTTTTGTATGCATGCTTTTATCCATCGCCGTCATGCCCCTTGCACTGCCCCACTTCTGGCACCACCATTACGGAAAGGTGGCCGTCTTCTGGGGATTTGCCTTCCTCGTTCCCTTTGCCGCATTCCACGGCTCTGGTCTGGCCCTCTATTCTGTGGCTCATACCCTGTTTCTCGAATACATACCCTTTCTTATCCTCCTGCTTTCGCTCTTCACCATTGCCGGCGGCGTCTGTCTGCGCGGCTCCCTGGTGGGGCTTCCGCAGGTCAATACGGCAATTTTGCTGATCGGCGCCATTCTGGCAAGCTGGATGGGGACCACCGGCGCGGCCATGCTGCTCATCCGCCCCCTGATGCGGGCCAACGCCCACCGCAGGTACAAGGTGCATACCATCGTATTTTTCATTTTTCTGGTTGCCAATATCGGCGGCAGTCTAACGCCTCTGGGCGACCCGCCGCTCTTTCTCGGCTTCCTGAAGGGCGTCTCATTCTTCTGGACCACCCGCCATTTGTTCTTCCCCATGATTGTCATGGCGGGAATTCTTCTTACCATCTATTTTTTCATGGACACGATGCTCTTCATAAAAGAAGGTCGCCCCGACTCCCCCGATGCGGGGAAAGACGGCAAGCTTCGGCTTGAAGGCCCGCTCAACCTGCTTCTTCTGGGCGGCGTGGTTTTCGGCGTGCTGCTGAGCGGAATCTGGAAACCTGAGGGCGGATTGACCATCTATCATGTCCATATAGAACTGCAGAATATCACCCGCGACATCCTTCTGCTGGCGCTGGCGGCAATCAGCCTCAAGACCACGGCCGAGCACATCCGCCGCAGAAACGATTTCAACTGGGAGCCGATTATCGAGGTGGCCAAGCTCTTCGCGGGTATTTTTGTCTCCATGATCCCGGCCATCGCCATTTTGCGCGCCGGAGAACATGGCGCCCTGCATGGCATCATAGCCCTGGTGTCCAAAGACGGCATCCCGAACCACACCATGTACTTCTGGCTGACCGGGGCGCTTTCAAGCTTCCTCGACAACGCCCCCACCTATCTGGTATTTTTCAACACGGCGGGCGGCAACGCTCAAACTCTTATGGGCGAAGTTTCAACACTGATGGCCATTTCCGCGGGCGCCGTATTCATGGGCGCCAATACCTACATCGGCAATGCCCCCAATTTCATGGTGCGCTCCATCGCCGAATCCGGCGGAATAAAAATGCCAAGTTTTTTTGGCTACATGGCCTGGTCGGTGGGTATTTTGATCCCATCCTTCGTACTGATGAGCGTCCTGTTCTTCCATTAAAAACCTGCGCAAACCCATACATCACGATCGAAAGGAGAAAAATATGATAAAGATCGAAAGCGTTCTGGTGCCGGTGGACGGCTCCGCCACCTCCAGAGACGCGGTGATTTACGCAGCCCATCTGCTTAATGCCCGGAATCCCAAAGTGTATCTTCTTCACGTCTGGGAACCCATTTCCCTGACCATCGGCGGAGAGGAAGCCGCGAAGATGCGGCAGGAGGCCCATGACAAGGCGATGGAGCTGCTTGAAGGGCGCCGCAAGCTCATAGACTCCGTCGGGCTGGATATTGAGCTTCTCGCCAGGAGCGGACGTCCTGAATACGAGATACTGAACGTGCAGGAAGAGCTGGATTGCGATCTGATCGTCATCGGATCACGCGGTATGTCCGAACTGGAAAGCGTGATCATGGGCAGCGTGGTTTCAGGCGTGCTGGAAGGGGCGACCTGTCCGGTGCTGGTAACACGCAACCTCCGCGCCAAATACCTGAAGGAAGCCAGCCCCGAGTAAGGGCGCGTCATCCCAGGAACTTTTCAATTTCCCGCAGGATGACTTCTTTTCCCGCTTTGGTCTTTGCGGAAAATGTGAAAACGGTCGGATTCAGCGAAGATTTCAATATGTCTCCGATGATCCGCTTCCTGACGGCCAGCTCATTACTGGAGAGCTTGTCCGCCTTGGTAAGAACGACCATGTAGTTGATTGCGTAAAATACAAGCCATCCCATAAGCTGGATATCTTCATCGGACGGATCCCGGCGCACATCGATGATGACAACCACAAGCCGCAATGACTTTCTCTCCTGTAGATAGGTCTCCACCATCGGCCGCCACTGTTTACGCACCGCCTCTGGAACCCGTGCATATCCATAACCGGGTAGATCAACGAGATAAAATTTGTCGTTGACGCGAAAAAAATTAATCTCCTGCGTACGCCCCGGGGTCACGCTGGTGCGGGCTAATCTCTTACGATTGAGCAGCGCGTTGATCAACGAGGATTTCCCGACATTGGAACGACCGGCAAAGGCTACTTCCGGAACGTCGTCGGGGGGATAGTGGCGCTGCTCTTTTGCGGAAAGCACAAACTCCGCCGAGAGAATCTTCATGAAGTTATCCTCTTATAAAACCATCGATGGGAGCCGAAATTCGAGAGCCCGAAATTTTAATACCCCCCATGCCCGGCGCGGGTACAACGAATGATGAAAAATCCTTGGATACCGGGTCGCGGGGTAGGGGCACGGCATGCCGTGCCCCTACGAAAACATGGTTGCTCAACACGTTGATAACGGAGAGCCGGTACAAAAAGAGACGTCAGAGCAGGCCGTAAGCCGAATTCTGTTCCGCAATTCCAGTTACCCGGAAAAGCGACGATGATCATTCCTCTGGGACTGCCGTTGCCGACAGCCTCAAGCGACACAACCCGAGAACTTAAGGGCGGGCAGCCCCGTTCTCCTATTTGGTCTTGCTCCGGATGGGGTTTACCAAGCTTTCCCGGTCACCCGGAAAACTGGTGAGCTCTTACCTCGCCTTTTCACCCTTACCGCTCCTGTACGGAGAGGCGGTATATTTTCTGTGGCACTTTCCTTAGGGTCGCCCCCAGTCGCCGTTAGCGACCATCCTGCCCTGTGGAGTCCGGACTTTCCTCCGCTGCGGTTTTGCCGCAGCCGCGATCATCTGTCCTGCTTTGACGTCTCAATTATTTTTCGCATCGCCTGTTTCTCTCTTTTTCAGGTGACGACAGGCTCCCTGAATATGATCCGGTTGCAGTTCGGGCAGGTAAGAATCTCGCTGCCGGTCTGCAGTTCGTTGTACATTTGCGGGGGAATCGCCATATGGCAACCGGAGCAGATTTCCTTTCGGACAGGCACGACCGCAACGCCGTTTGCGAATGCCTTGATTCGATCATATCTCCTTAACAAATCAGGAGAAATGTCTTTGCGCATCGTCTCAACACCGCCAAGCAGTTCTTTCATCCTCCCCTGCAGGGAATCCACGTTATCCTGCAGCTCCTTCTTTTTGTTTTCATAGGCAAGGCGCGAAGTCTCAAACTCCCCCTCCTGCTGCTTCATTTCACGGGAAGCGACTTCAAGCCCGTCAAGGAGGATAATAATCTCTTCTTCAATTTTGCCGTTTTTCTTCTCGGAGGTTTCTATCTCCTTGAGCATCGACTGATATTCCTTATTCGTCTTGACTTCCGAGAGTCTGTCGCGAGTTTTTTTCATCGCTTCCTGGCCTGCCTGCAACTGACGATCCTTTTCCTTCTTCAGTTTCTGCTTGTCTTCAAATTCCGTACGGCGTCGCTCAATGGCATCCTGAAAAACCTTGAATTCTTCATCAAGTTCACGAATCCGGATCGGCAGATTCTTATGGAGGCTGCGAATTTTTTCCGCCTCGATCTCCAATTTTTGCAGTTCGACCAATTTTTCCAGCAGATCCTTCAAAACTACCCCCTTGAATAGAAAAGTGAGAACTTGTTAAAAAAAATGCACCGGGATCGGTGCATTTTTCACTGTTTCAGATCAACCGCCAGTATCAGAGGCGTCTTTTTCGTTTTAATGGTAAGAACACACATAACCACACCATCCACTGCCTGCGAATCTTAATGGTGGGCCCACCTGGATTCGAACCAGGGACCTGCCGGTTATGAGCCGGAGGCTCTACCAATTGAGCTATGGGCCCTTCTTCCTTCGAATGAACAAGCGTCCATTTTCCGAACCGGTCTTCTAATACCCATCACGGCTTTTTGTCAATCATTTATTTTCGCCCGCCTTTAAAAACCTTCGTTTGCCTGTTAATTTTCCCTTCTTCTCAACGGCGGCCTCTTCTGGCTTATATTGAGAAAAAACGGTATCGGGATTGTCCCGGCCATTCTCCAGGGAGTAATTACCGCGTTCGCTTATCCCGAATCTCATCCGCAGCACCTTTTCCTCGCGAGGCGTCAGCGTGGAGAGAATTTTCCGTGTCTGTTCGGCAAGATCCATGCTGATCGTGGCGTCTGATGGGGACATGAATTTTTTGTCCTCAATAAAATCGCCAAGATGACTATCCTCTTCCTCACCAATCGGCGTCTCCAGAGAAATCGGCTCTTTGGCTATCTTTAGAACCTTGCGGACCTTTTCAAGGGGGAACTCCATTTTCAGGGCAATTTCTTCCGGATTCGGCTCCCGTGCCAGCTCCTGAACAAGGTAACGGGATGTCCGGATGAGTTTGTTGATCGTTTCGATCATGTGGACAGGAATACGGATTGTCCGCGCCTGATCGGCGATCGCCCGTGTAATGGCCTGGCGTATCCACCAGGTGGCGTAGGTGGAAAACTTATAGCCGCGCTGGTATTCGAATTTATCAACCGCCTTCATCAGACCGATGTTGCCTTCCTGAATCAGGTCAAGAAACTGCAGACCACGGTTGGTGTATTTCTTCGCTATACTTACAACAAGACGCAGGTTGGCCTCGACCAGTCGTCGCTTGGCAACTTCCGCCTTTCTCGCGCCCGTTTCAATGTCAACCATCGCCTTTTTCAACGCGCTTAAAGAAAGCCCCGTCTCCTGGGCAATCCTCTTGCGCTTCTGGTTGGCATCCTTGACAAGCAGCCCGCATTCCCTGAGCTTTTCGAACGGCAGGCCGACCTTCTTCGCCGCCTGTTCCGCGCTTTTTTGCGACTTCGTCAATTTTCCAAGGATTTCATCGATCTGCCCAAGGGTGAGGCCGGTGTTTTTCTTGCATCGGGCCAGCATCTCATCAGACTCTTTGACTGCATGGAGATAGACGCGCAAGTTACCGACGAGGCGATCTATCAGTTTCCGGCTAAAACGGACTTCACGGCAGCGATCAACAATATCGCACTGATTTTTATCAAGTTCTTCCCGCAGTGAACGCCTTTCATCCGCAGGCATCTTTTTCTTGGCGCTCAACTTTTTCTTTATCAGGTCATTTTTACCGTCAAGGACCGCAACTTCATCGAGAAGGGCAATCACCCTTTCCGTATGCTTTTCTTCCTCAACGATCCCATCCTCGTCATCGATGTTATCAAGGATGCTTCTGACCTTGATATCTCCGCATTTCAACTGGCGACCTGTCTCGATGACATCCTTGACGGAAACATCAACGCTGAAAACGGCTTCGAGGCTCTCACGGGCGCCTTCCTCAATCACCTTGGCAAGCTCGATCTCCCCTTCCCTGCTCAGCAGCGAAACCATTCCCATTTCCCGAAGGTACATTTTAACCGGATCGCCCGTTCTGCCGAGGGCCGGCAGCAGACTTAAGACATCAACCTTTTTTGCATCGGAGGTCTCCCCGCTCTCCTTCTTGACAACGAGTTTCTCCCCCTTTTCGGTATCGATGATATCGATATTCTTCTCTCCGAAAAGCATGATGATATCGTCAATCTGATCGGAAGATGTCACATCATTGGGCAGAAGATCATTGACATCGTCGTAGGTCAGAAACCCCTTTTCCTCCCCCAGGGCGATCAGCTTCTTAAATTCACTTGATTCTGTTTCTTTTGTCATGGACTCTACCCCCAACATCCCGTTCATTGCAATTACATGATAAAAAATGAAACACTCCTGGCGATCGCCGCATAGCGATCCCTGTCATGCATCCATTTTTCTCTCTTCATTCAAAAGACGTTCCTTTTCCATCAGCAGACTCAGGCAAAGCTCCCTGTCGCCAACTCTGTCGGCCCTGGCGATTTTTTCCTTCAAATCGCGGTGCTGATCCCTGTACCATCTTCGCCTGATCTGTCTCACTGTATCGTCGAGAAGCCGGACGCTGTTTTCTCCGTTGTAGGGGTTCTCGCCAACCAGAAGGGCATAAATCTCCTTTTTTGTTGCCCCATCTTCCATTTCGTCGAGGACCGATATCACATTTATTTTTTTTCCGCCTTCTTTTTCTGAATGCGCCATCAAAATTTCTCCGACGGCCTTCAGGGGCGCCGAACGGAAAAAAACAAATATTTCAGATAGATTAAAAGAGGATAGCAACTCCGGATTCTCCAGAAGCAGATGAATCAGGCTCAATTCGAGCCGTTCGTCTTTAGCCGAAACCTTCATCACCGGACGACTGGTTTGCGAAGGAGAAACAGGGGAAAAATGTTTACCTACCTCTTTTTTCAACACATCCTGATCCACGTTGAGTTTCCCGGATATCTTTTTTATAAAGAGATTCCTCTCCACCGCATCATCGATCTTTTTTATGAAAGCGACGGCTTCCCTGAGCTGGTCGCGGTCGTCCTGCAGGGATGACGAACTGCCGAGAATCTCGTCGATGTAGTAGTCGGCCATCGGCTGCGCTCCGGCAAGCAACTTTTCCATTTCCTGGCGTCCTTTTGATCTGACAAAGGAATCCGGGTCATAACCGGCGGGAAGGATAACCGCCATGGCCTGAATATTGCCGGGCAGAAACAGCTCGAGGCTCCTGGCCAGAGCCTTTTTACCGGCCTCATCAGGATCAAACAAGGCGGCAACCTTTTTGGTGTAACGCCCCAGCAGGTCAACCTGGGAGCGGGTCAAGGCCGTCCCCAGCGTTGCCACGACGTTCCTTATGCCGGATGCCCAGAGGGCGATAAGGTCGAAATAACCTTCCACGAGGATGGCAAACCCCCTGGCCCGGATGGCTTCCCTGGTGCGAAACAACCCGAACAGATTATTGCCCTTCGTATAGACGGGAGATTCAGGGGAATTGAGGTACTTCGGCTCCCCGCCTTCCATGACCCTGCCGCCAAAGGCGACCACCCGGCCTTCGGCATCTTCTATCGGGATGATGATTCGTCCCCGGAAACGGTCGTAATGCCCCTTGTTTCCTTCGCCGGAACGCGAAATAACAAGACCCGCCTCCTGCGCTATATCAGGGGGAATACTTCTGCGCTGCAAAAAATCGACAAGCCCCTGCCATCCATCCGGGGCAAATCCTATCCGGAAGGTATCAACGGCATTCTGCCCTGTGCCCCGTTGCTCCAGATAATTTCGCGCCTTTTGACCGGCCGGCGAGATGAGCATCCTGGTGAAATATTCGACGGCAAGACCGTTTGCCCTGACGATCTGTTCCTTGTGCGTCCAGATCTCCTTCTCTTTTCCGCCGGGGGTTCTTTCGGGAATGACGACGCCTGTTTTACGCGCCAGCTGGCGGACGGCCTCGGGAAAGGTCAGGTTGTCGATCTTCATGAGAAAAGTAAAAACATCCCCGTGTTCACCACAGCCAAAGCAGTGAAAAATCTGTCTTTCCGGGCTGACAGAGAAAGACGGGGTTTTTTCCTGGTGAAAAGGACAGAGACCCGAGAAATTCTTGCCGGCTTTCCTCAACGAAACGTATTCGCCAATCAAGGAGACGATGTCCGCGCGTCTTCGGATTTCCTGGATTATTTCCTCATTGCCTGACCAGCGCAAATGTGATGCCCCCGTCAGAAGATTCAGCGCAGTCCGTCGCGAAGTTTCCGGCCACCGAGGAGATGCATGTGCAGATGAAAAACGACCTGTCCCCCCTCTTCATTGCAGTTGATGACGAGCCGGAATCCCTTTTCATCGACTTTTTTCAGCTTCGCGATTTTCCGGGCGGCGTCCATCATCGCCTGCAGATCGGCCGCGTACCCCTCGTCTGCGTCCATGAACGTGGCGATGTGTCTTTTGGGTATGACGACAACATGAACAGGGGCCGCCGGGTTTATGTCGTCGAACGCCAGAACATGCTCATCTTCATAAACACGGCTGGCAGGTATCTCACCCCTGACTATTTTACAGAATATGCACTCTTCCATTTCAACCTCCTTGACAACCCGGTTGATCCTGCCGGGAAACTGACAATGGATTTCAGCCTCAAATTCGTTCCTGTCTTTTTGTGATCCTGATTGCATCCTCAAGCGCAAGGGCGCCCGTGTAAAGGGCCCTGCCCGCAATCACCCCGATAATGCCGTCTTTTTCAAGGGGAAGCAGCCTGTATATGTCTTCAATGCCCGCGACTCCTCCGGAGGCTATGACGGGAAAAGGAATTTTTCTTGCAAGCTCTACGGTGGAATCACGGTTAACCCCCGTCTCCATTCCGTCGCGGGAGATGTCGGTGAAAATGACGGCCGCCGGAGCATCTTCAGCAAAACGGAGCGCCATCTCCTCCGGAGTCTCCCCGGTTTTTTGTGTCCACCCGTTGACGGCCACCTGCCCGCCGGAGGCGTCGATTCCGAGAATGATCTGTCCTGGGAAAGCCCGGCACGCCTCCCTGACAAAGGCAGGATCCCTGAAAGCTGCGGTTCCCAGAATAACCCAGCGCACTGCGCTACTCAAATATGCTTCCACGATCCCCATGGTGCGGATGCCGCCGCCCACCTCAACAGGAAGGCCGGTCTGAGAAACGATGGATGCAATGATTTTGTCATGCGCGGGGCGCCCGTCAAGGGAACCGTCCAGATCAACAACATGCAGTCTTTCGGCGCCCTTCTGTTTCCAGAGTTCGGCCACGGCCACCGGATCATCCCCGTAGGAAACCGACCGGTTGAAATCGCCCTGGGAAAGCCTGACGCAACTACCATTTTTCAAATCAATTGCCGGGATAACGATCATGCCGGGACACCTTAATTCTGTCGAATATTACCGACCAACGAAAAGGGGAAATGTTTCCATGACTTTTTCAAGGCCCTGTCTGGCAAGCTCTTCGGCCCTCATCCATTTTCCGCTGCCTCGCCAGAAAAAAGCCGACTGCAGGAGATTTTCCATCAAAGATTTCTGGGTGTAGTCAAAAATCCCCCGCCAGACCACCTTCTTGTCGGCAACGTTGAGCATCACCATTTCAAAGGCAACGGATGCCGGTCTTTCAGCCGAAAAAGATTCACCCTGAAGCTCCCGAAAGCGGTAAAGATAACCAACAACCACAAAAGAGGCGTCCAGTTGCTTCCCCGTGGCGCATAGCGCATCCCGGAGGGAGATTCTCGTGGATGAAGACGAAACTGCGCGAAAAACTGGACCGGCGCTCCGGCCATCGACAACGGCAAGATCGGAACGTCTCCCGAGGTCGTCGAGAAATTCCCGCTCCAGAATTGCCTCCGGGCTTCCTGGCGGTTTCGCCGCATCAAAGATCGCCCCTGTAAGCGGAGACTCCACCGCGCCTTTTTGTAAATCTTCGGGCAATATCTGCTGGAAGGGAAGAACGGCCATCCGGACCGGCTGACTGCTTCCGTGAGAAATCGTGCGTTTTTCGTTATCCGTGTGTGAACATCCGAACAGCAAAAACCCGAGGAACAGCGCAAGAATCGGGAAAACGGGCTTGCGATTATCAAACCGGGACCGGGCATCCTTAGCCATGATCATTGCTTTTCCACCCTCCCTGGCCTTTGGGCCTGGCTTGATCCTCTCGACAGGAATGGTTTCGCATCAACCTTCCAGAGAACCCTTGGTTGATAAAACACCCCTGACGCGTTTGTCGATTTGAACCGCTCCTTTGAGCGCACGGGCAAAGGCCTTGAATATCGCCTCGGCCTTATGGTGGCCGTTTCTTCCGTAATTCACCGAAACATGGAGGGTTATTCCGCTCTGATCGGACAACGATTTGAAGAATTCATGCAGCAGTTCGGGGTTGAAGCTGCCGATTGTCTGCTCGCTGAATTCCACATTCCAGACAAGCCAGGGACGCCCGGAAATATCCAGAACCACGGCGCTCAGGCTTTCATCCATCGGCACGAGGGCCGAACCGTAACGGCTGATTCCTTCCCTGCTGCCGAGCGCCTCCCGAAGTGCCTTGCCCAGGCAAATGCCGATGTCCTCGACAAGATGGTGATCATCAACCTCGGTGTCGCCACGGGCTGTCAGGACGAGATCGAACATCCCGTGCCGGGAAAAAAGTTCGAGCATGTGGCTCAAAAAAGGGACAGATGTGTCGATCCTGCTTTTACCCTTCCCGTCCAGATCTATCTCCAGCGAAATATCCGTTTCCGCGGTCTTTCTCTGGATGGCTGCCTTGCGCATTTTTTTCTCCTTCAGATAACCTTGTTGAGCGGATATTCGATGATCCCCTCCGCACCCGCCTCCTTGAGTCTCGGAATCAGCTCGCGCACCATTCCGGAATCGGCGACCGTTTCGATGGCAAGCCACTCCCCGGAATAGAGATGCGAAATCGTCGGCGCCTTCAGGGATGGCAGGAGGGCCACCACGGCGGCAATATTCTCCCTGGCCACGTTCATCTTGAGCCCGACCTTTCCCATCGCCTCCAGGGAACCGTTCAGCAGAACACGCACCTGCTCGATTTTTTTCTTTTTCCAGTCGTCTTTCCAGGCATCCCGGTTGGCGATGAGTTTGGTGTTGGTCCGCATCAGTTCGTGGACTATCTTCAGCTTGTTGGCCCGAAGGGTGCTGCCTGTCTCCGTCACTTCGACAATGGCATCGACAAGCCCATCCACAACCTTGGCCTCGGTGGCGCCCCAGGAAAACTCCACGTGAACGTTTATTTTCCGCTCGGCAAAATAACGTTTCGTAAAGCTCACCAGCTCCGTGGATATCTTTTTCCCCTCCAGGTCTTCAATAGTCCTGACGGAAGAATCTTCGCGCACCACGAGCACCCATCTGGCCTGGCGTGTGGAGTTCTTGGAATAGATCAAATCCTGGACAAAAACCACATCGGACTCATTTTCGGTAATCCAGTCCAGGCCCGTGAGACCCAGATCGATGGTGCCATCCTCAACATAACGGGACATCTCCTGGGCGCGCACCAGCGTGCAGGAAATTTCGTCATCATCGATATCCGGGAAATAGCTTCGGCTGTCGTAGGTTATCCGCCACCCTGCCCTTTTAAACAAATCGACGGTACTGTTTTCCAGACTGCCCTTGGGAATTCCTATTCTCAGATTATTCATTTATACACTTCCTTCGGATCAAAGACCTTTTCCCCGACAACGACAAAGCCCTCCTCACCCGCACTCTGGTCCATCTTTCTGTAAAAACAGGACCTGTGGCCCGTATGACAGGCGGCGCCTCCAAGCTGATCAACCTTCAACAAAACCGTGTCCTCATCGCAGTCAATGCGCACCTCATGCACGATCTGGAAATGTCCGGATGTCTCCCCCTTCAGCCAGAGGCTCTCGCGGGAGCGGCTCCAGAAATGGGCCTTTCCGGTTTCAAGCGTCTTTTCCCAGGAGAGCCTGTTCATATAGGCGACCATCAGCACCTCGCCCGTTTCATAATCCTGAACTACCGCCGGGACGAGCCCGTTTCCCTTTTCAAAATTTGGTTCCAGCATCCCTGCCTCGTCGTAAAGTGATTTATTAACTCCCCCACCATCTTCCGGATGGAGAATCACGGGTTTATAGACTATCGTATTTTATCAGGCAAGCGTTTTTTAACGACGCCTGATTTTTTTAGTAAAAATTCCTGCCGAAGAGTTTTTTGCTAAGGCCCGTCAGATCCGCCCATTTCATCGGCCCGCCCTTTTCAGCGGGGAAGCCTGTCCCCCAGACCATCCCGACATCGATCATTCGGACATCATCGACAATCATTCGATCGAGAATATCTTTGCCCACCTGAACCATCGCCGTGAGCAGACCGTCCTGAATTTCCTTATCCCCTTTTTCAACCGGCTCACGGCGGGCAATCAGGGACAGAACATCCGGATCAACCCGGCCGTCTTTCAGGAAGAACCCCTTTCCCGATTTTTTGAGACCGAGCCGTCCCGCCTCGACAACATTTTTAAGGGTATCCTGCCTGATCCCCATGCCGACAAAAATTTTGTAAGGAACGTCTATCCCCACCTCGTCGGTGAGGCGGATGGGGCCAACCGGCATCCCGAAGCGGGTCATCGCCTGATCGATCTTTTCAATGGGGTTTCCCTCCTCAAGGTACTTCAGCGCGTTGAGAAGGTTGGGGAAAAGCATCGCGTTGACCACAAAACCGGCGTTATCCCGGCAGACGAGCGGGCGCTTCCGGATCAGGCCGACAAAGTTGAGCAGATTGTCTATCGTGTCACGGGCGGTGTTGTCTCCCTGGATGACCTCCACAAGCTGCATCAGCCAGACCGGCGAAAAGAAGTGCAGACCGGCAAATCGGCTGTTATTGCTGACAAACGGCGCCATGGAATTGATCGGAATGGACGAGGTGTTGCTGGCAATGATGCAGTCTTCACGGATCACGCCGCACAATTCTCCGTAAACCTGCTTCTTGACGTCAATCGCCTCAAAAACCGCCTCGATGACAATATCGGCCTTGCCGAAATCATCCACATACCCGGAAACAGCGGTCAGCCGGTTCATGATTTCATTCACCGTTTCCCGGAGACGCCCCTTTTCGGCCATCTCCTCGAGTGTTTTCCGGACAAAGTTTCTTCCCGGCTCCAGCGCCTCCGGAATATCCTTGACGAGAACGGGCATCCCGGTATTGCGGAGGATATCGATCACAATGCCCCGCCCCATCGTCCCGAACCCAAGAACGGCGGCATGATTCAATGGTCTGGGGGTGAACCCCCTGGTCATCATCGCCGCCGGTTTATCGGTCATTCCCTTCAGGTAGAAGGTGTTAATGCTTCCCTTGGCCTCCTTGCTCAGAACGACCTCGACAAAATTGTTCCGCTCGATCTCCAGCCCTTTTTCCAGGGAAACCTTCAAACCCTCCTGCATCGTTTTCAAGGCAAGCAGCGGCGCGGGTATTTCACGGCCTCTGGTGACTTTCATGATTCCTTCGCGGGCCAACTGGGCCACAGCGTCAATCTCGGTGAACGTAAATTCCGGTCTTTTAAGATCGGCTTTACCAAGGATGATATCATCTATAAAGGCTTTCGCAGCGGCAAGCAGATCGGCCTCGGCAGGCGCCAGCCTGTCGATGATTCCCATCTTGAGGGCCTTGTCGGCCGTCAGCATGGTCCCCCTCAGAATAAGCTCCATGGCGGGATATCCGATCAGGCGCGGAAGCCGCTGGGTTCCACCACCCCCTGGGAAGAGGCCGACATTGCACTCCGGGAGGCCAATGATCGTATTTTTCCCCTCTTTGGCAATCCGCGCCTTGCAGGCAAGGGCAAACTCCAGACCGCCGCCGAGGCAGTGACCATGAATGGCGGCTGCCGTGGGAATTCCAAGGGCCTCCAGTCGGGCAAATGCAGAGTGGAAGGTTTCCACGGCACGACGGGCCTCATCGGCATCCTCTATTTCAGCGATGAGCTTCAGATTGGCGCCCGCCAGAAAATTGTCCGGTTTCCCCGAAATGAAGATCACCCCCCGCAAGTCGCCGGCAGCCTCCAGTTGGCTCATGGTATCGTAAAAACCCAAAAAGGCCTCTTCCGTCCAGGTGTTCATCTTTTCGGCAGCCACATCGAAAACGACAACCGCTATCCCGGATGCGTCAACCTCCGTCGTAAAAACCTTGCCCATATTCGCTCCTCACTCATTCCATTGGTACAGAATTATTTTATCTGGCCGTCATCCTGATTGCCCCGTCCAGACGGATACATTCGCCGTTCAAAAGCGCGTTTTCCAGGATATGGCGTACAAGCGCCGCAAATTCAGACGGTCTGCCGAGCCGTCTGGGGAAAGGAACCGTACTGGCAAGCTCCACCCTGACGCTTTCCGGAAGACCCGCCATCATGGGGGTATCGATCAGGCCGGGCGCGATAGCCATCACCCGGATGCCGTAATCGGCGCACTCTCGGGCAACCGGCAGAGTCAGTCCGACGACCCCGGCCTTGGAGGAACCATAGGCGGCCTGACCGATCTGTCCTTCAAAGGCGGCAACGGATGCGGTGTTGATGATGACTCCCCTTTCCCCCTCCTCGTTCGGCGCGTTTTTTGCCATCTGCTCGATGGCAAGCCTCGTTATGTTGAAGGTGCCGATCAGGTTGATCTGGACAACCCGGCTGAATAAATCAAGCCCCAAAACGCCTTTTTTGGAAAGAACCTTCCCCGGCGTGGCTACCCCGGCGCAATTGATCGCCACATTGATCGTGCCGAAGGCGGAAGCGGCCTTTTCGACAGCGGCCCGACCGCTTTCGTCGCTGGTCACGTCGGTATGAACGAAGACGACGTTCGGCCCCAGTTCCGCGGCAATTTTTTCACCCCGTTCGTCCACAACATCCAGAATGGCAACCTTCGCACCACCCGCAGCCAGCATGCGAACGCAGGTTTCCCCCATGCCTGAGGCCCCTCCGGTAACTACCGCAATTGCTTCTTTAATCTGCATTTATTCCATTCCTCCCATTGAAAATTTATTGATCGGTCTTCTTAACCGATTTTTTTGCGATGGGGAGACAATCCTCTGTGTCCCCGGAAACACCCCGGGACGTTAAGTCGATCCGGGAAAGAAGTCAACGTAAAACTTCCTTCGGGAATCTGCTGGCAAGCTCTATCGCGGCGCCAGATCAATGATCGTGATTTCCGGAGGCGCGCAAAGACGCACCGGCGGCCCCCAGACGCCAGCCCCCCTGTTGACGTAAAGCAGAGAACCTCCGGGAATGAGATATTTTCCGGAATGATAGGGAAAGGCCAGTTTTGTTAATACGCTGAAGGGAAAAATCTGCCCCCGATGGGTATGTCCGGAAAGCTGCAGGTCAAAAAGGCCGATAGCGTCCCTTTCAACCACGGGGCGGTGTTTCAGAAAAACTATAAAGCGGCTCCTGTCAGCCCCCAAGAGAACCTCCCTGTCGGAAATCATCTTTCCCCTCCCCGTCATGCCGTCGTGATCGTCAACGCCAACAAGACTCAACACGTCGGCCACGGCAGCCGAACGGTTGCGCAACAGAACAAATCCGGCGTCATCCATAAATTTCGACGCCTTAGTGAGTCCGAGATAAAATTCATGGTTTCCCGTTATGGCAAATTTTCCCCATCGGGGGCTGATTTTCCTGAACTCCAGAGCCGCTTGCCCGACGTATGCCCCCTGACCATCAACAATATCACCCGTTGAAACAAGAACATCAGGAGAGGCGTCGCGGACTGCCCGGAGTATCGCGGGCAGATGAGCTTTCTGGAGCGCCCCGCCGATATGCACATCGGAAATCAGCACGATGCGAATTATCCCGCCTTCTTTCGGTATTTTTTCAGAGCGGATAAAAAGATGTTCCGTTTTCAGGTTTTGCGCTTCGAAAGAACCGTAAATTGTAAAGATAAGGGATAAAACGACCGGAATTAAAAAACGCGGGGATGGACCGAAAATTAAAAACCCGCAGTCACAGTGGAGTCTTTTTGAGGCCGCCGTCAGGATGAAATGATAAAGTTCGATGAAAATGGAAACGAAGAAAAAAAGCAGTAGAAAAGCCATCCAGTAATAACCGGCCATGGCGATCAGGCGTGCGTCGGCATCATACCCACGGCCTTCCGCAACGCGCATGCCAATCGGAGCCGTGACGCCCGCGAAAAGAAAGACGGCCAGCACAAACCGGAAAATGCCGCTTATGTCAAACGCGGAAGCGGCCCTGAAAAAAAATGGAGATGCATGCCTCCATAGATCAGGAGAAACGCCAGCAGAAAAAACGGCAACTCACACCCTCTTCACAGTATTTTTTTACCCTTCAGGGCGGGCTTTCATACCATCAGCAGTTTCCGTTGTAAACCGCAATTGCCTCAGACTTTCCCGCTGCAGAACAGGCCATTCTCCCGTGCGGGCCCCACCCATCGGCAGAAGTCACTATTGATGAACTCGTCAAAAGTACATTTTCCCCTCCCCTTGCGGGAGGGGATTAAGGGGAGGGGAAAACTACATCCCGAAATACAGTCACTTATCGCCCCCACCCTGACCCTCCCCCGTGAAGG
>DYTH01000080.1 GCA_020726025.1 Syntrophus aciditrophicus
TTAATCCCCTCCCGCAAGGGGAGGGGAAAATGTACTTTTGACGAGTTCATCAATCCTGAACCATAAAAGGATAAACGGCCGCTTCTATGGATAAAATGGAAGAGCTGCAAAAGAGGATGGAGAGCCTTGGCGTGACCGAAGACGCGTTTCGTGAAACGTTTGTCCGCTCCTCCGGACCCGGAGGGCAAAAGGTCAACAAAACATCCTCCTGCGTCTATCTCGTTCACCTGCCCACCGGCCTTTCGGTAAAATGCCAGCAGGAGCGCTCCCAGACGCTCAACCGCCTTCTCGCCCGCCGTCTTATCCTTGACAGGATAGAGCGGCTCCACACCGGCATGGTCGCCGCGCAGAAGATGAAGGAGGAAAAGATACGCCGCCAGAAACGCCGCCGTTCGCGTCGCGCCCAGGAAAAAATACTCTCCGACAAACGCATGGTCTCGAAAAAGAAGGAATTGAGGGCGGGGGTAAAACCCGGGGAGATGTAAAAAAAGGGGGCGGGGCCTTGCGGGCTTTGTTCCCTGTCCCCCTTTTTCCTATCATAACGTACTGATTCTATTTTGTTACATGCCCAGCAACTTCACCAGCGGGTTCGCGTAAATCAAAACAAGGGCGATAACCAGTGTGTAGATGGCGAGGGACTCGATCATGGCCAGACCGACCATCATCGTGATCAGAACCTTGCCCTGCGCCTCGGGATTGCGCCCGACTGCATTGGCGGCAGCGGCGAGACCGTTCCCCATGCCGAGGGCTGTGGTGATCGTTCCAATGGCCATCGTCAGACCGGCCATCACGATGCTGGCAATAATAACCAGACCCTTCGTGCTGTCGGCCGCTCCGCCGGCTGCTGCCGCTGCTGCGGGCGCGGCTGCCTCGGTTGCCGCTGCTGCTGCGGCGTAAGCCAGAACCATAAATGTCGATAATCCGCTGATCTTCAAAAACTTTTTCATTTTACTCTCCTTATTTAGTTAGTGAATCCTGAACCAAGACCGCCAATAATCCCGGCATCCCCCCTTCCCCCATTCCGGGACAGAACTTTGATGAACTCATCAAAAGTCAAAAATGCCCAAGAATCGTCATTCCGGTGAAAACCGGAATCCAGAGATTTCAACTCGTTACAAAAACACTGGACACCGGTTTTATGAACATGAAGCTTCGCTTTCACCGGTGTGACGACTTTTTACGAGAACATCAACTTTAATTCCCGGATATCTTTTTACATGTAAAAATCGACGCTGTTTTTTATCGATATGCCCGTGTCTTGTCAAGAAATATTTGGCAAAAAAAGACGATTTTATGGTATGGGGCGCAAGCGCTTTTGAGCGATACATTGGACGGGGAAAAACCATGAAACCCTCATGACGGCCTGCCGCCACAAAGGAAGATGAAAATTGCCGGGCAACCCCATCCCCACCCTGACCCTCCCCTTGAAGGGGAGGGAGGTTTTATATAATAATTTTGATGATTTGATGGAGTATTTTCAGGTGAAAAAAGAAACGGCCGCAGCAGAAGAAACGTCAAATCTTACGGGTATTGAAAGGACCGTAGCCCGCGAGCTTCAGGGAGACATTCCGACCGTTGAGCGACCATTTCAGCAGATAGCCGACAAAATCGGAATAACCGAAAACGAGGCGCTTGCAGCCGCCGCATCCCTCATTCAAAGCGGCGCCATTCGAAAAATCGGCGCGATCCTCCGGCACAGGCAGGCAGGATTCACGCACAACATCATGGTTGCATGGGCCATTCCCTCCAATAAAATCGAGGAGATCGGCCGACTGTTTTCCACCTTTTCAGAGGTAACCCACTGTTACGAACGGTCGCCCTCTTTTTTAAATCGCTACAACCTCTTCACCATGGTCCATCTGCATGGAAAAGAGGACGAGTCGCTGTTGAAGGCGATGTCCGGGCAATCCGGCATCTCCGATTTCGTTGCCCTGCCGAGCGTCGAAGAATTCAAGAAAAAAAGCATGGAGTATTTCTGACATGAATAACAACGAACTTTTTACACGAGCCGCAAAGGTTATCCCCGGAGGGGTTAACAGTCCCGTGCGGGCGTTTCGCTCGGTTGGAGGAACGCCGCTTTTCATCCGCGAAGCATCCGGGTCGAAAATGGTCGATTCGGAGGGACGCGCGTACATCGATTACGTCTGCTCCTGGGGGCCAATGATCCTGGGGCACGCCCATCCAGATGTGGTGGCAGCCATCCGTGAAGCGGTCGGGAAAGGCGCCAGCTTCGGCGCGCCGACGGAGCTTGAGATAGAGATGGCGGAAAGGGTCGTGGCAGCCTTCCCGTCGATCGAGGCCGTCCGGATGGTAAGCTCCGGCACCGAGGCGACAATGACGGCAATCCGGCTGGCGCGCGGCTGGACCGGACGCGACAGGATCGTTAAGTTCAACGGCTGTTACCACGGCCATGCCGACTCGCTTTTGGTCAAGGCTGGCTCGGGCGTCGCTACCCTCGGCATCCCCGGAAGCCCCGGCATCCCCCGTGTCCTTGCCGGACTTACCCTCAGCCTTGCGTACAACGATCTTGACGCCGTCAAGGCCGCCTTTGCCCGATACGGGCAGGATATTGCATGCATTATTGTTGAACCGGTTGCCGCAAACATGGGCGTTGTCATGCCGAAGCCGGGCTTCCTTGAAGGATTGCGGGAAATTACGGCGGCAAACGGAAGCCTGCTCATCTTTGACGAGGTGATCACCGGGTTCCGCCTCGCCTATGGCGGATGGCAGACCATAACAGGCATTCGCCCGGATTTGACCTGCCTCGGCAAGATCATCGGCGGCGGGCTTCCCGTCGGGGCAATGGGGGGAAAACGCGAAATCATGGAACATCTGGCCCCCGTCGGCCCCGTTTATCAGGCAGGCACCCTGTCTGGAAACCCCCTCGCAATGACCGCCGGAATCAAAACACTCGATATTCTTAAGAAAAAAAACTACACGGAGATCGAAGAAAAAACCGTCAGACTAAGAAATGCCTTTCAGGAGCTGTTTGACAGAGCCGGGCTACCCGTCCGGATCAACCATGCCGGTTCGCTCTTCACGCTGTTTTTCACGGAAAGAGAGGTCGTCGATTACGCAAGCGCCCAAGGCAGCAATGCTGAACTCTTCGCCCGATTTTTTCAAGGCATGCTTGCCAGGGGGATCAACCTCGCCCCCGCGCAGTTCGAGGCCGGCTTCGTCTCCTTCGCCCATACAGACGACGACATCGAGAAAACCATCGCCGCCTGTGAAAAAACGATCAAGACGCTCCGGTAAAAATTTGACTGCATTTTCCCGCTTTCCCGGACAGCTTCATGCATGCGACGGGAAGGTCATGGCGAAAAAACAGGAAGGAAACACATGAAAAAAATATTAGTCACCGGGGCCGCCGGTTTTATCGGCTTTCACCTGGCGCTTCGTCTTTTGAAAGAAGGAAACGCCGTCTGGGGATTTGACAATCTCAACGCGTACTACGACGTCGCGCTGAAAGAGGCGCGACTGAAAATTATCGAAAACAATGCTCATTTTCATTTCGTCCGGGGCGATCTCGCCGACCGCGCTGCAGTAGAAAAACTGTTCGCCGAAAACAACTTCGACGTCGTTTTCAACCTGGCGGCGCAGGCGGGGGTCCGCTATTCGCTGACCAATCCCCACGCATACATCGAAAGCAACCTCGTCGGCTTCACGAACATCCTCGAGGGGTGCCGTCATAACAACGTCAAACACCTCCTCTACGCATCATCGAGTTCCGTTTACGGGGCCAACACGACGATGCCTTTTTCCGTCCACGACAACGTCGATCACCCCTTGAGCCTCTACGCGGCAACGAAAAAGGCAAACGAGCTGATGGCCCACACCTACGCCTCGCTCTACGGACTCCCCTGCACGGGATTGCGTTTCTTCACCGTTTACGGCCCCTGGGGGAGACCGGACATGGCGCTGTTCCTCTTCACCCGGGCCATTCTTGAAAACCGGCCTATCGACGTCTTCAACAACGGCAACATGAAACGCGATTTTACTTACATAGACGATATTGTCGAGGGGCTCGTCCGGGTAATGGACAAAACGCCTGCGCCTGATCCAGCCTGGAGTGGAACGGCGCCCGACCCATCGTCAAGCTTCGCCCCCTGGCGCATCTACAACATCGGGAACAACAGCCCGGTGAAACTGCTCGATTTTATTCAGGCCATTGAAAAGGAACTCGGAAAAACCGCCGTCAAAAATTTCCTCCCGCTGCAGCCGGGGGATGTGCCTGAAACGAGGGCCAACGTGGATGATTTGATGAAGGATGTCGGCTTTTGCCCGGCAACGCCTGTCTCGGATGGAATAAAACGGTTCGTCGCATGGTACAGGGAGTACTATAAATTTTGAAAAGGGAGATCCCTCTATGAAAAAAACGCTTATCACTGGACAGGAAGGCTCCTGTCCTTCCGGGCTGCTGACCGAAAGAAGCTACCCGGGGCATCGTCTCATCCGCCGCGCAATACAAGGCGCCCTTTCTGGAGATAAAAATGCTCGATAAAAAAATCACGATAACCGGCGCCAACGGCTTTCTGGGGAAACACCTTGTCCGCCGCTTCCGGGAAGCGGGGTATCGCAACCTTCTCGAGGCGAACCGCTCCCGGTATGATCTGACAAAAATGGACGACATCATCCGGCTTTACGACGAACAGAAACCCGACATCGTCATCCATCTGGCCGCCAAAGTGGGAGGAATAGGGTTCAACCTCGAAAACCCCGCTTCGCTCTTCTACGAAAACATCATGATGGGGATACCACTCCTCCATCACGGGTTTCTTAATAAAATCGAAAAGTTCGTTGCACTCGGCACGATCTGCGCCTACCCGAAATTCACCCCCGTCCCGTTCAAGGAGGACGACATCTGGAACGGATACCCGGAGGAAACCAACGCCCCCTACGGCCTTGCCAAGAAGATGCTCCTGGTTCAGGCCGATGCCTATCGCAGGCAGTACGGGTTCAACGCCGTGTTTCTGCTCCCGGTCAATCTCTATGGCCCCGGCGACAATTTCAACCCGGAATCCTCGCATGTGATTCCCGCTCTGATCAAAAAATGTGCGGACGCAGTCGAAAACGGCGAAAAGGAGATTGTCGTCTGGGGATCGGGAAGAGCCACACGCGAATTCTTCTATGTGGAGGATGCCGCCGAAGCGATCCTGCTTGCCACCGAGCGCTACAACAAATCCGACCCGGTCAACATCGGCGCCGGTTTCGAGATTTCGATCCGGGACCTGGCAGAGCTTATCGTGGAGCTTACCGGGTTTACAGGAAGAGTTGTCTGGGACGAATCCAAACCCGACGGGCAACCCCGCCGGATGCTCGACACGAGCCGCGCGAATCGGGAATTCGGGTTCCAGGCAAAAACAGGCTTCCGGGAAGGGCTTGCAAAAACCATCGCCTGGTACCGGGAAAACGGCAAAGGTTGAATTCACGCAGCCTCTTTTTAGGTTGACTTTACATACTGGTTGTGTTAACGGAGCCGCCGTTGGGGAAAGAAACGAAAAGAGCTGCATTTCGGCTGATGTATGCAAGCAGCATCGGCATATCAATGGTCGTTTCGATCTTCGGCTCTCTGTACCTTGGCATCTGGTTAGACAAAAAATTCGGAACCCACCCCTGGCTGACAATGCTTCTGCTTTTTCTGGGCGTGGTTTCCGGCTTTAGAAATCTTTACATAATGATCAGGCGCTCTCTGGAAGACGACAAGTCGGACGATGCAGATGACAAAGGTAAAAACAACGGGAACGATATCCTTTCCGGAAAGAATTGAAAGCCACGGCTGGCTGCTTTTGCTCGTCATGATTGCCGTAAGCCTCCCCTTCAGGTCGTATCGTCTGACTTTGGGCATAGCCATCGGCGGCCTGATAAGCGTCTTGAATTTTCGCATGCTGAATGGAAATCTGGCAAATTTTCTCGTGGGAGACTTGAATCGCCTCAAAGCGGCAATTGTAAGGAGGCATTACATCCGCATGGCCGCGACGGCAGTCCTGCTTTTTTTAATAATATCCAACAATATCGTGGATGTCGTTGGACTTCTCATCGGCCTTTCGTTAATTGTTATCGATATAACAGCGACAACTATGCTGGCTGTTCTTCGCAAAAACACTATTGAGGAGCTTTAAAAATGGAAACCTTCCTGTTTTTCGAAACCCACTGGCTTCATGAACACCATCTTGTAATCGTCTCCTATACCTGGTTTATCATGGCGATGCTCGCGGTCCTGTCATGGCTTGCCACCCGAAACATGACGACGATTCCCGGCAAGCTTCAGAATTTCCTGGAGGTCGTCGTGGAATCGATTGACGGTTTCATGCAGGATACGATGGGGCATCATTCACGCAAATTTTTTCCGCTTGTTGCAACCCTCGGCATCTACATCCTCGTTTCCAATCTCATCGGACTGGTTCCCGGCTTCGAGTCGCCGACATCGAGCGTCAACACAAACGCCTCGATGGCGCTTACGGTTTTCGCAATGACCCATATCGTGGGAATCAGAGAACATGGGTTCAAATACATCAAACAGTTCATGGGCCCCATCTGGTGGCTGACGCCGCTGATGCTGCCGATTGAACTGATCAGCCATCTGGCCCGCCCGCTCTCCCTTTCTATCCGGCTTTTCGGCAACATCAAAGGCGAAGACATCGTCCTTGCCGTCATTCTGATGCTCACCCCGATGCTGGTGCCTCTGCCGGTCTTTGTGCTGATGATCTTCACCTCCTTCATTCAGACCATCGTCTTCATGATTCTGACGATGATGTACATCGGCGGGGCGATGGAAGAGGCCCACTGATAAAAGATTTTTAAAATCAAAAGTGTGGAAGGGGGGCGAAAAAAGTTCCCCTTTTTTTGTTCCCTCCGCCAGTCCTGCTGGAAAATATGCCATGAAAAACCTCTTCTATTGAACAGCTCGCTTAAAAACCACCCTGCCAAAAGCTCCGTCGCGCCTTAAATCGCCTCCATTGGCCCAAAGAAGCCGCCAAAGCCCGCGCCACTGTCTATTTTTACCAGACCCCTTGACTGCCCTCCCCATTCAGCCTTCAGTCTATCCACAACCTTCCGATAACGCTTGCATATCACGCTTACAAACATCGAGCTTTACAATCGGCGATACTTTTGTTATTTTCGCGGGCGTATGCACCCTATTAATTTTGTTAAGGTCAACAATTTAACGGCCAACATTTTTTCACAGGAACAGCCATTGAAGGATCAATTGGTTTCAGCGCCATGAGCAGGGGCAATATCTTAAAATTTTTTCTATTCATCGCGCTGATCTCGCTTTTCATCTTTTTGTTTGTACATTTCGACATGTACAACTTCTTCAAGGACAGGGACCGGGTAACAGGGTTCATAAACTCTTTTGGCCCGCTTTCCGTCTTCGTATTCATCGGCATCCAGATTCTCCAGGTTCTTTTTGCCCCCATTCCCGGAGAGATCAGCGGCTTCATCGGCGGTTATCTCTACGGCGCCGCACCGGGAACTCTCTACTCAATCATAGGCCTTTCCATCGGCTCTTTGCTCGCCTTTTACCTGGCCCGCTGGCTGGGGCAGCCTTTTGTGGAGAAAATCGCCCCTCCCGCGACAATACAAAAATACGATTATTTCATTGAACATAAAGGACTCGCCGTCATCTTCATCCTTTTTTTCATCCCGGGCTTTCCCAAAGACATCCTGTCCTACATCATCGGCCTCAGTCGTTTGAAGGCGTCAACATTCGTGATTATCTGCGCCCTCGGCAGACTTACCGGGACGATCATGCTTTCTCTGAGCGGAAGTTTCGCGAGAAACGGCCAGAACGGCGCACTGGCAACGATCATCGTCATAGGATTGGTCGTGACCATTCTTACCGCCTGGTATCATGAAAAAATACTGTCGCTTCTGCACGGAAAGAAAAATGGATGAAAAAACAAAACGCGTTGAGTCATGGGGAAAAAAGAATGAAGCTTTCCGTTAAATTTTTGAAACATGCGGGCAGTTATTGCCGTCCGACCTTGATCATGCGGGAGGAGAAATAGCCGTGGAGCCTGTTCTCAGTGAACTTGCCATCATTTTTATCCTTATTATCGTGAACGGTTTTTTTGCAGCCGCGGAACTGGCGGTTATTTCCAGCAGACGCAGTAGAATATCGAGTCTCGCCGCCTCAGGCGACAAAAAAGCCAAACTGGTCGAGCAGGTGCAGAAGGCGCCCCACAGCTTTCTGGCAACGATACAGATCGGCGTTACCGTTGTAGGATCGCTTGCCTCCGCGCTGGGCGGTTCGGCTGCTATCCAGTACCTTCGTCCTCTGCTTCAGTCCGTGCCACTGCCTCTGATCAGCAATGCTGCGGAGCCCCTTTCGATCGCCCTGGTCGTTATCGGAATTTCCTACCTTTTTTTGGTCTTCGGTGAACTGGCGCCTAAAACAATCGGCCTGCAGTATCCCGAAAAAATCGCGATGAACGTCGTCAAGCCAATCCATCTGATTGCGATCGGGACGAATATCATTGTCCGTTTCCTGACATTTTCCAATCGAACCGTCCTCATGCTGATGGGAATAAAACCCAGGGAGGGGCAGGCTTTTGTGACGCGCGAGGAGGTGCAGCATGTGCTTTCCGAGGGGAGTGAAACAGGCGCCCTCACGGAAACGGAACATGCGTACATAGAAAACGTCTTTGAATTTTCCCATACAACGGTCAAAGAGGTGATGGTGCCCAGAACGCGCATCATCGCCCTCGATATCGAGATGGCCCGCGAAGAAATCGTCCGCATCGTGCGGGAAAACATGTACTCCCGTTATCCGGTGTTCAAAGACGACATGGATCATGTGATCGGGTTCGTCCACACGAAGGACATCCTGCTCGGCAATCTCTGCTCAAACAGGGAGATTAACCTGGCGAAAATTGTCCGCACCCTCCTGTTCGTCCCCGAAGGGAAGAAGGTGAGCAGCCTGCTTCGGGAAATGCAGCGCAAAAGAATCCAGATGGCCCTCGTCGTCGATGAATACGGAATCATGAGCGGCCTTGCAACAACGGAGGACCTGCTTGAGGAACTCGTCGGCGAAATTGAGGACGAACACGACATCGGCGAGACACGCCGCGTCCAGAAAATGCCCGACGGCAGCTTGATGGTGGACGCCCTGCTCCCGATGGACGAACTGGCGGAAAATCTTGGCATTGAAGTCGAAGAGGGCCTCCCTTTCGACACGCTCGCCGGGCTGATTCTGGATCGTCTTGGCAGATTTCCTCAGAAGGGGGAAACGGTTGAATGGAAAGATTTCATTTTAACCTGCGAAGAGGTAACCGAAACGGCGATCCTGAAGGTGAGAATAGCCCGCCTTGAACCTGTGGATGACAATGACACGGCCGCACCCCCTCCCGCCGGTGACGAAGACAAGATATAGACAGCGACAACCGTAACAAACCCTGAGCGGTCACAGAAATGTGATGTAAAGTCCAGCCAGAATAAGACCCGTCAGAAAAATCAGCAATGA